>NZ_CP188040.1:2910300-3233666 GCF_049943125.1 Alloiococcus sp. CFN-8 | reverse complement strand
GATTTGCAAAATGAAGTGCTAAAGCTCTCATAGGATCTTCATCATAAGGAACATCTATGCGGAAGCCTCTAGACTCATGGGCTACATCATCAGCAGCTATAGCTATATTATGCTCCTGGAAGATTTCTAAAAGTCTTGGATTATCTGCAACAATTCCAGAAGTAACAACCTTTACTCCCTTCCAGTTAGACACAGGGAAGCTTTCTAGCTGGTCATTGAGTTCCTTTAAAAGGATAGTATGCTCTTCCTTAAGCATAAAATGAGCACTCTTTAAAACTGCACTTCTTTGCACTGCAGTAATAGCTTCGGGATGTTTTCCTGCTAATTTAACGAATCTTCTTCTTTCACTACGGCTTTTATTATAAATATCTATTGCTTCCTTTAGCCTTTCATCAGTAATTTCTACTCCTGAAATCTCCTCAAGCTTAGCTTTGATATTTGTATATTGAGAAATAGTATACTTTATCCCATATTCCTCTCTTCTATTTTGTGGATGAGCTAGGAACATGAATGGCAATTGTGGTACCGCAACCCTAAAATTCTGTGTAAAGGGTCTCAAGGTATCGCATAATGATGTAGCAATAACACCCGATAATCCATCTAAGGTTCCCTTAAGCCCCATCTCTAAGCTCATCTGTGCTATAGTGCAATAGAAAGAAGCAAAGTACTCCTTTGCGGCATTAATTGTACCTCTACATCCCCAAATTCCAAAAGGAACCATACCTGTTGCTTGCACCAATTCCTCTGGAACATAATATGGGAAGCAGCCAATAGCTTTTTTATTCTCTGAAAGATACTTATTTAGTTGCTTCTTTGGATTATTTGCTACATCTGTAAATATATCTAAAAGATTATTTATACTATACACTTAACTCACTTCCCTTTTTCTTAGCATTCTCTTCCATAACCTCATAAAGTCCTTGAACACGGGTCTGGTATTGAGCCTCTGAAAAGTTCCTAGGATCTGCTTGATCACCATCAAAGCCTACAACAGCTACCCCTAAATCCTTGCGGAATCTCCTTTCCATTTCAGGCATATATCCACTCCATGGCTTGCAGCTGCGGTTATAATGTACAAGAATTCCATCTACATTGTTCTCTCTACAGATAGTTTCACGCCATTCCACTCCCGTTTCAATACATACTGAATTTGGAGCTTTACAGTAAGCCTTACAGAGCTCGTCCATATTGTTATATACAAAACCAAAGGCTGGAGCATATACTACTGCTGTGGTATTGATTCCTTTTTCCTTTAATGGTGTAAATAGAGTTTTTAAAACTGGCCAGCAAGGTATGCCTTCAAACATAATTCTATGATTTTCTTCATACTTCCAGGTTGATTTTCCCGTTCTTACATTCTCCTCATACTCTTCTGCTAGCTGTTCAAAGGCTGCAGCAGCTTCTGGTTTACAGCGAGCAGTAACCACATCAGCCATATGGTTGAATAGATCAAAGCCACTTAAAGGAGAAGGAGTATACTGACAGTAGGAACAGGCCTTTAACCATGCTTTTGCAGTGCGGTTAGCATTGGCACAAACCTCCTCAAACCTCTTTTCATCCCATTTTCTCCCACTTATCTTTTCAAGCTTTTTAATAGCATCCTCAAACTGGCCTCTTATATAGGCAACAGCATCATCACTAACCTCAACGGTATTGTTATAAGGAACATCAATCATGATTAATGGAATATTATGCATCCTAGCTATGTTCTCATACCACTTAGTCATACAGTTGCAGATGTTGTTGCAGCAGAGTAAAAAGTCTGGCTGTGGCATCGGCTTTTCTTCACATTCTGCACCAGCAGCATAAGCAAGGCTAATTCTTGCATAGCCACAGATGTCATTGGCATAACCCATGGCCTCCGCTTCCTCACACATCCTTTGTCCTCCATGCTTTGCAGATATAGCTGCAGCTTGATTCTCAGGATAACATACAGCTAGACCCAAAGTTTCTGCAATTTCTGCTGGGAACTTAGAGGAAGACCACCCCACTGGTTCCCCTCTTTTTTTTGCTTCCCAAGCGTTTTGATATACCATATCAACAACTTCTCTGAGAACAACTTTTGCTGGTTTTCTCTCAGCCTCTGTCATATTAATCCCTCCTTAAATTAATCCTATTATCATTTTTTACACTTCTCATAAGCAATCAGTGCAGCGCCTAAGGCTCCAGTGTACTGTGCTAAGGGTGAGGTGAAAATTTCCCTCCCCAGCTCCTCCTCTAAAGCCTTAACTACACCTTTGTTCTGAGCCACTCCCCCAGTCATTACAAGAGCATCCTGAATTCCTATTCTTTTCGCAAGTCCTGCAACTCGTCCAGCTACAGATCTATGTATACCTCTTATAATGTCGCACCTATCAGTGCTTTGGGCTAGCTGTGATATAACTTCTGATTCTGCAAATACAGTGCAGGTGGAGCTGATATTAACAGTCTTGGTAGACATCTCAGAGTACCTCTCCAGATCATTAATATCAACCTCTAAAACTCTAGCCATAACATCTAAGAATCTCCCTGTACCAGCAGCACATTTATCATTCATAACAAAGTTTTTTAAATATCCCCTTTCATCGATACCCAGGACCTTGGCATCCTGTCCTCCAATATCAATGACTGTATGAACATTAGGAAATAAAAAATATGCTCCTTTTGCATGACATGTAAGCTCACTCATCTGATAATCAACCCAGTCAATAGAGTTACGTCCATAACCAGTGGCTAAGGAATAATCCATATCCTCCTTAGAGAAGCCACAATTATCCAGTACTTCCTTTATAGCTCTAGAGGGTCCGCTAGTTCCAGCTCCCACATGTATTAGCGATTTGCTAACGATTTTATTGCCATCCTGTAAGATCACACATTTAGAAGCTGTAGATCCAACATCTATACCTAAAGTTAAAACTTTATCCATACTAACCTCCTACAGGAAATATTAAGCTCTATTTTTTGTAAGTATCAAAATCTTTAAGGCTTCTAGGTAGAAGCATCTGGTGGAAAGCACATATAGATTTAGGATTTTGATAGGCAGCACAGGTAAAGGCATATAGGTAACCTCTTATAGCTGTCATATCAACAATTTCATCAACCATACCTTCCTCAGCACAGAACTGTGGACGGGATTTTTCAGTAAACTTTTCGATAAGGTTATTCATCTTATCTATAGTAGGCTGTAAATCCTTACCTTCCTTTTTATCCTTAACTAATCTCCTAGAATACATAGCAGCTGCAGCAGTTTCCCCATTCATAACATACATTTCAGTAGCTGCTGTACCTAAGGAGAAGGCATTGGTATTATTCCCCTGAGGACCTCCTAGAACATAATGAGCTGCAGCAGAGCCTTTACGAAGGGTAATCTCCAATTGAGGTATATCAGAGTTTTCTATGGAGTAAATCAGTGATTGTCCAAGACCCAGTAATTCAGCACACTCAGCCTCATCTCCCACATCAATACCAGTGGTATCCTGAAGCCATATCATTGGTATTCTATCTCTAGCACAAAGGGTAACAAACTCATTCATTTTAATTAAACCCTGACGATATAGCTTCCCTCCAATTCCAACACTATTATTCTTATACTCTGGATAATTCATTAAAATCCCTTGAACATTAGCAACAACTCCTACTAATAAGCCATCAACTTTAGCAAGCCCAGCTGCGATTTCTGGTCCGAAACCTTTTTTATATTCCATAAACTCACTATTATCAAAGAGTCGACCTATTACGTCGTATATATTATAGATACGTTTTTGATTTATAGGAACTAAACTGTATAGTTCACTGCTGTCAAACTGTGGTTCCATAGGATCATCCACTCTAAAGAAATCAAGATTATATGCTGGTAAATAGCTTATGTATTTTCTTATTCCTTCTATAACTCCAATCTCTTCTTCATAAACTTCACGGAAGAAGCCAGTTTCGTTGTAATGAACAGCTACAGAGCCAGGAGGATTCTCCTTAGGCCCCTTCATCTGCATTTCAATCATCTGCTCGGCAGATTCTAAATCAACATAGCCCTTAGGATTCATTCCACCTAATATTCCTGCTCCACCTACAGCCATATTAGCCTTTTCATGGGCTATTAATATTGTAGGACTTATGCTGTGATAACCACCTCCAGCAGGATTGGTACCATATATACCAACTATAACTGGAATACCTAGCTGCTGCAGTTCTGCATTACGGAAAAATGGAGTTCCTCCACCTCTTCTATTAGGATAAACTTTTTCTTGTTCATCAAATTTCACACCACTGCAGTTAAGTAAGTATACTAATGGTATTCTGAGTATTTTTGCTGTATCCGACGCTCTAAGAAGGTTATCAGCTTGTCCTGGAACCCAGGCCCCTGCCAGCTTCTTATTATCAGAAGCAACAATTACTACCCACTTTCCATCAACACGACCTAAGCCTTTTAATATCCCTGTGGAGTTATTATCATTGTTTTCTGGATTATATATGCTATTGAGAGGAAACCAGCTTCCCTCATCAACTAAAGCCATTATTCTCTGTATTGCAGTCATCTGCCCCGAGGCATTTAAAGATTCATCAGATCGTCCTCCAGCCATTGCCTCTTCAGCAAAGGTACGAATTTTCTCTTCAATTTTCTTAAGCTCTGCTTCATTTACTAAATTACGCTCTCTCAGAGGATTACCTACTACAGGCATATTCTGAAAGTATTTAGGCATTGAATATTCTCCCATTCACTCTTCCTCCTTACAATTTTTCCTTATGTAATGTTAATATTTATACTCCTACTAGAGCATCTTCTTTTGGAACCTTTATAAATGCTTCCTTTGGATCTATTTCTTCTCTAATGATTCTAATAACCTCAGGATCTGGAGCATCTAGAAGTACAGCTCTCGACACATCTATTTCAAAACCTGTGTTTTCAATTATATCTTCTGGAGAGGAGGTTGGATAATATCCAGCTAGATACATTCTCTTAGTCTTTTCATCAAACTTCATAAGTCCACGATCTGTAACTACCATTTGAGGACCTCTGTTTCCAGGTAAACCTATCCTTTCTCTGCCTCCAGGACCATCTATCCAACCAGGACTTGTCATATAATCTATCTTGTCTATAAAACGACGTTTTTCATGCTGCATCATGATTACTGTATTAGAATAGGTAGCTATTCCATTAGCTCCTCCACTGCCAGTAAATCTGGTTTTTGGATGATGATAATCTCCTATACAGGTAGAGTTAACGTTTCCATAAGGATCGATCTGAGCACCACCAATAAATGCTATAAGTCGGTCACTATCGTGAAGCCATTCATTAGCCTCAAAACCTATAAATCTAACATTTGGCCATTGAACTCCACACTGAGCCATCAATCTATTATCACCAACACTTCTAGGAACCTCTATAGGTGCACAATCCATAAGGCCACTTTCAACTATTAAATTACATTCTGGGGCAAAGCACCTCTTTGCTAAGGAAGCTCCAATTAAAGGAAGACCAGTACCTACAATAACTACTTGTCCATTTTTTATACATTTTGCAATGGTCACTGCCTGCATTTCTTTATTTGTATAATTAGTGTAATCAGCCATTATTTAACCTCCTTACATATCTCTGTAGCGTACCCATAACCAGGAACTGTCTTAAGCTTAATAAGACGAGTAGCACCAAGCTTATTTAAATAATTTTCATGGCTTCCTGTATCATAAACCCATTCCTTAAGGAAGGCTTCAAAATCTTCTTGAGTCTTACTAGCCTTATCATAATCTTTAAAATATGGATTATCATAATCATAATAGTTATAGCATTGGGATGGATGAGCTCCATAAGGAACATGTACAACAGCATCTACTACAAAGGAAGGTATAGAATTCTTGCAAGGCTCTCTTCTTATTTGTTCATTACTAACTAGCTCTTCACAGGTTACTATACAGTGCTTCGATGCTACAGCTATATCGATATCGTGGAATTCATCTCCTTCTATAGAGCATGTACCGTCAGGAGAAGCCTTCTGTACATGTATAATAGCCGTATCTATTTGAGGTACTGGTACTGCCACTACCCTTTCTCCTGGATTAAATGGATTGTCAACATAGACAAATTTATCATTGGGTAGCTTGTCTATCTTTTCTCTGTCTTCTTTGCTAATGCCCCAGTAATCTGTTAATCCAGTTCCCATCATAAGTCTCACTGGAAGATAGGGTAAGCCTAAAGAAGCTGCATGAAGCATAAGCATTACAACATCTTGCGAATAATCCTCCATGAGAATTTCTCCTTTTTCTACTGCACTTCTAAACCTACGGGAAACATTGGTAACTCCAGAATTGGCGGTATAACAGTTAATATATGCCTTTACTCTTCCAGCTCCTATTAGCATATCCCAGTCTCCACCAGCTGGCCCTGCCTCAACTATAAAATCTCCCTGTCCCTGTCTAAGAATTTCGTGAACTGCGGCATATGGCTTCCTATTGGTGGTAAAACCACCAAAGGAAATATGATCACCACTCTTCACAAATTTTTCAATTGCATCATGTAAACTATAAACCTTACTTTGGCTCATCATTACCCCTCCTTTAGATTATTAATTATTTATAATGTGCCTAATAAGTATTCTAATTAATTATTTTATTAATAGTATCTGCCATGATCCATTGAGAATAACCAAATCATATTTAATTAATGGTGATGAGTATATCGCCAGAGTCTACAGTATCTCCCTTCTTCACCATAACAGAAGCTATGGTACCATCTACTGGAGATACAATTTCATTTTCCATCTTCATGGCTTCTAATACTAAAACAACTTGTCCATCACTAACCTTATCTCCAACCTTAACTCTTATATCTAAAATAGTACCAGGCATTGGAGCTTCCATTTTTGTATCACCAGCACTAGAATTAACCACTGTATTTTGAGCCTTTACCGGTGATGGCTGTGGAGCTGACTGAACTTTTTGCGAAATTGGAGCTGGAGCCGCCGCTCTTGACACTGGTGCTGCGGCCCCCTGTCTTGACATAGGTTGGTATCCACCTACAACCTTTTCAACTTCTATATCATATTGTTTACCGTTTACACTTACAACATACTTCATAACATAATCATCCTTTCATATTAAATAAGATTTAGATAAATTAATAATTTAATCTTTAAAATTTGGAATTTAGAATTATATAGTTAAATTTCACGTATGTTAGTTACTTTGAATTTATCTAATGGTAGATTTATATCTTCAGAGATTGCAGCAATTATAGCAGCTGTTAGCTCATCCTCCGGTTTATTAGGAGCTGACTCTACTTTTTCTACTTTTTCCGTATCTATTGTTTTTGGCTTTTCCTTATCCTTCTTCTCAGGGAATATGTTAATAAGAATCTTTACCGCTAATAGCAATACTGTTAAAACTATAAATATACCAGCCATTCCTAAGCCCATTATTTCCAATGATTGTCCTAGTAGTTCTGGATTAATATTCATCTTAACACCTCATTTCAATATTTTTATCCGTGTAATCAAGCTGCGAAATATGCAAGAATCATTCCACCAGCAACAACAGAAGCAATCTGACCTGCTACATTTGCACTAACTGAATACATGAGCACAAAGTTTTGAGGATCCTCCTTTTGTGCCATCTTTTGAATAACCCTAGAAGACATTGGAAAGGCAGATATACCGGCAGCTCCTATCATAGGATTAATTAATGGCTTCCCAGTAATCTTTAAGAATACATTTATTAGTTTAGCAAATAGCACCCCACCGATGGTATCAAAGATAAATGCAACAAGCCCAAAGCCAATTATTAATAGTGTCTTCCACTGTAAGAATTGATCTGCAGTCATCTTTGTAGCAATAGTGATGCCTAACAATATTGTAATTATATTCACCAGCTCATTTTGTGCTGTTTGAGATAATCTATCTAAAACACCGCATTCTCTTAACAGATTACCAAACATTAAAAATCCTACTAATGGCAGGGACATTGGTGATATAAGTCCTGCAACTAGGGTAATAACTATTGGGAAGGTTATCCTAGTAAGCTTCGATACACCTTCTGCCTTATATTTCATTCTTATACGTCTTTCTTTTTTAGTGGTGACTAGCTTAATAGCAAAAGGCTGGATTATTGGAACTAATGCCATATAAGAATAAGCAGCTACGGTAATAGGTCCAAGAAGTTGAGATGCTAGCTGGCCTGCAACAAAGATTGCAGTAGGCCCATCAGCTGCTCCGATTATTCCTATGGAAGCAGCCTCACGGATTGAAAAGCCTCCAAATACAGCAGCAACTATTATTGTAAAGAAAATGCCAAACTGTGCAGCAGCACCGAATAAGAGCATAAAGGGATTTTGAAGAAGTGGACCAAAGTCTATCATGGCACCAATCCCTATAAAAATAAGAAGTGGAAATAGCTCAGTGGATATTCCTCCCTGGAACAAAAATTCTAGTATACCTTCTACTTCAGTATTTCCTACTATTTGAGTAAGGACTCCAGTGTCAGGAAAGTTAACCAAAATTGCACCAAAACCCATTGGTAGTAATAATGATGGCTCATATTCCTTTTTGATAGCGAGATAAATTAATACTCCTCCTATAACCCACATCACTATCTGTCCAAGAGTCAATGAGGTTATACCGTCAATTAATACATCCATGTTATAGCCTCCTTAATTTATATTTTTTAATCTCTGTTTAAGTATGCTATTCTTACAACTGTATCAATTATGGCTAAAGAAGTTATTTTGCAGAAATTATTTCACTATACGGAATGCGTTCCACGTAATTATTAAAAAATATAATATAAACATTTAAGCTTCTCTTAATAAAGCTTTATTTCACAGAAACAAGCCAATATAATGTCGTATCTTGTATAATTGTATTATAACAAGGCGAAATTATTAAGTCTAGAGCTTAAATTATTATTTATATGATATTTTCAAACTATATTACAATATAAAATAATTAGTAAAAGTATTTTTATAACTTTCTCATCCTGTTAAAGACTAAAGTTAACTATATATTTCATATTGTGGAATGCATTCCATTAATTTAGCAAAAAAAATATAAACTGTTTGCTTATGTTATCACTTCCAAAAACCAATGGACACATCTACACATAATTGAATAATTTGTAAGAATATTTTCTAAATATATTATATCAACAAGAATTTAAAATGTCTATACTTGATATTTGATTTTGTGAATTAATTTTTAACTATTATGGAACTAAAACAATAGTTTAATAAAAATAAATAAAAAACCATAGTAATATTACTAGATCCAAAGCTTGATGATTAGAAAATTCCTATCAAGAAAGCTAGTTTTACTATGGCTTATAGCTATAATCATTGGGAAATTAGTTATTATTAATATCCATTGTTATCTGCATACCCCATATTATAGGATAGCTTCTCTGCATATTTCTTAACAGAAAGCTTAACTTTATCAATTTTGTCCCCTTCTAAGATACGAGATTCTGGCGCTATGATACCTATAGAACCTTTAAGCTTTCCTTTTGCATCAAAGACTGGCGCACCAATTCCTACTGCCCCATCTATATATTCACCATGTGAAACTGCAACCCCTTCCTTCCTTATTCTAGTTATATCCGCTCTTAACTTACTTGCTTCAAATTTAGGATAGCAGGTTGTATCTTCCTCCATAATTTTTATATAGTCTTCTATAAATTCATCAGTCTGATATGCTAGTAAGGTTTTCCTCATAGCTCCACAGTGAAGATTAAACTCATAACCATATTTCTCTACTATTTTAAGATTATTGCTACTATCGACCTTGTCTATCACAATTCCGTTATAGCCTACTGCTATCATGTAAAAAGCATCCTCAGAGGTTTCTAAGGAAAGATCCTTTAAAATTGGAGTGACAGCATCTCTTATATGTAAGCTACTAGATGCAGCCATACCCAAAGAAATTAAAGCTGGTCCCAATTTATATGTGTGTGAATTTTCATCTTTTGACACAAAATTCTTTTCACAAAGTGTTTTTAAAATACGATGTACGGTACTAGGTGGCAAATCTAACTCATTCGATAACTCTGCAATAGAATATTTTTTTTGCGCGCCCTTTAAAACTAATAATATATCTAGTGCTCGTACTAGACTTTGAACCAAAGAAATCATTCCCTTCATCATAAAGCTGTACTATAAGTTATATGATAATCTGTTAACATTTTTATAATACTACAAATAACACTACTGTTACAAATATTTTTTCATTAAAATTCATATTTTTAAACATAGCAAAAAAACTCTGATACATAAGTATCAGAGTTTTATAATACCCGGCAACTTCCTACTCTCCCACAGAGCTTCCCCTGCAGTACCATCGGCCCTATGAAGCTTAACCGTCGTGTTCGGAATGGGAACGGGTGTTACCTTCATGGCATTGCCACCGGATAAGCAGACATTCTAAATCTTCGATTTAGCGTGGTCGCTTATGCAAATCTCGCTAGAGATTTACAATCCTTAGAAAAAACTGTTGTTCTTTCAAAACTGCATACAGAATGATGTTTTGTAAAGTCGTCATTTATTTTGGTCAAGCCCTCGACCTATTAGTATCGGTCAGCTGAACACGTTGCCGTGCTTACACCTCCGACCTATCAACCTCGTGTTCTTCGAGGGGTCTTACTAGCTTACGCTATGGGAAATCTAATCTTGAGGTGGGCTTCACGCTTAGATGCTTTCAGCGTTTATCCCTTCCCGACATAGCTACCCAGCTGTGCTCCTGGCGGAACAACTGGTGCACCAGAGGTCAGTCCATCCCGGTCCTCTCGTACTAAGGACAGCTCCTCTCAAATTTCCTGCGCCCGTGGCGGATAGGGACCGAACTGTCTCACGACGTTCTGAACCCAGCTCGCGTGCCGCTTTAATGGGCGAACAGCCCAACCCTTGGGACCTACTTCAGCCCCAGGATGCGACGAGCCGACATCGAGGTGCCAAACCTCCCCGTCGATGTGGACTCTTGGGGGAGATCAGCCTGTTATCCCCGAGGTAGCTTTTATCCGTTGAGCGATGGCCCTCCCACGAGGTACCACCGGATCACTAAGTCCGACTTTCGTCCCTGCTCCACTTGTAGGTGTCGCAGTCAGGCTCCCTTATGCCTTTGCGCTCTTCGAACGATTTCCGACCGTTCTGAGGGAACCTTTGAGCGCCTCCGTTACTTTTTAGGAGGCGACCGCCCCAGTCAAACTGCCCGCCTAACAATGTCCCGTCACCAGCTTCATGGTGCCCGGTTAGAATTCCAGTACTGTCAGGGTGGTATCCCAAGGTTGACTCCACAGAGCCTGACGACCCTGTTTCCCAGTCTCCCACCTATCCTGTACAGACAATACCGAAACTCAATGCTAAGCTGCAGTAAAGCTCTACGGGGTCTTTCCGTCCAACCACGGGTAGCAAGCATCTTCACTTGCACTACAATTTCGCCGGATTTGCAGTTGAGACAGTGCCCAAGTCATTACGCCATTCGTGCGGGTCAGAACTTACCTGACAAGGAATTTCGCTACCTTAGGACCGTTATAGTTACGGCCGCCGTTTACTGGGGCTTAAGTTCATGCCTTCGCTTGCGCTAAGCAATCCCCTTAACCTTCCAGCACCGGGCAGGCGTCAGCCCCTATACATCAGCTTACGCTTTAGCAGAGACCTGTGTTTTTGCTAAACAGTTGCTTGGGCCTATTCTCTGCGGCCATGTCTCCATGGCACCCCTTCTCCCGAAGTTACGGGGTCAATTTGCCGAGTTCCTTAACTGCAATTCTTCCGCCAGCCTTAGGATTCTCTCCTCACCTACCTGTGTCGGTTTGCGGTACGGGTACTGTCTCTCTCCCTAGACGCTTTTCTTGGCAGCGTGGAATCATGTACTTCGGCCCCGTAGGACCTTCCCCATCACACCTCAGCTTAATACAGGCGGATTTGCCTATCCTGTATACCTAAGTGCTTAGACCAGCATCCAATAGCTGGCACACACTATCCTCCTGCGTCACGCCATCGGTAATAACGATTAACAGCAGTATCGGAATATCAACCGATTGTCCATCACCTACGCCTTTCGGCCTCGGCTTAGGTCCCGACTAACCCTCAGCGGACGAGCCTTCCTGAGGAAACCTTAGGTTTTCGGCCAATGGGATTCTCACCCATTTCTCGCTACTTATGCCTACATTCTCACTCCTGTACAGTCCACCGCTCCTTACGGTACGACTTCAGCCCATACAGGACGCTCCCCTACCACTGACACTATTGTGTCAATCCGTAGCTTCGGTGATAGATTTTAGCCCCGGACATCTTCGGCGCGGGATCTCTCGACTAGTGAGCTATTACGCACTCTTTGAATGAGTGGCTGCTTCTAAGCCAACATCCTAGTTGTCTTAGAAATCCCACATCCTTTACCACTTAATCTATACTTGGGGACCTTAGCTGACGGTCTGGGCTTTTTCCCTTTTGACAATGGCACTTATCTGTCACTGTCTGACTGCCGGACTCATAGTATGCGGCATTCGGAGTTTGATAAGGTTCGGTAAGCTATACGCCCCCTAGCCCATTCAGTGCTCTACCTCCGCTACTCATATCCGACGCTAGCCCTAAAGCTATTTCGAGGAGAACCAGCTATCTCCGAGTTCGATTGGAATTTCTCCGCTATCCACAGCTCATCCCATGGTTTTTCAACACCAACGTGGTTCGGTCCTCCACGGAATTTTACTTCCGCTTCAACCTGGCCATGGATAGGTCACCCGGTTTCGGGTCTACGGCATGCAACTAGTCGCCCTATTAAGACTCGGTTTCCCTTCGGCTCCGTACCTAAAGTACTTAACCTCGCTACATACCGTAACTCGTAGGCTCGTTCTACAAAAAGCACGTCATCACACACATAAGGTGCTTTGACCGGTTGTAGGCACATGGTTTCAGATTCTATTTCACTCCCCTCCCGGGGTTCTTTTCACCTTTCCCTCACGGTACTTCTTCACTATCGGTCATCAGGTAGTATTTAGCCTTGGGAGGTGGTCCTCCCTGCTTCCCACAAGGTTTCACGTGTCTCGTGGTACTCTGGATCAGAACTGGCACTAAATGACTTTCACCTACAAGGCTGTTACTTTCTGTGGCCCAGCTTTCCAGCTGGCTTCGGTTAGTCATCTCCTGCATTTGTTGTTCTGTCCGCAACCCCGGAAACAAGTTTCCGGTTTGGGCTCTTTCCTTTTCGCTCGCCGCTACTAAGAAAATCGATTTTTCTTTCTCTTCCTCCAGGTACTTAGATGTTTCAGTTCCCTGGGTTTACCCTCCATAACCTATGGATTCAGTTATGGATACATGGGGTTACCCATGTGAGTTTCCTCATTCGGAGATCTCCGGATCACTGGCTATGTGCGCCTACCCGAAGCTTATCGCAGCTTATCACGTCCTTCATCGGCTCCTGATGCCAAGGCATTCACCATGCGCCCTTTGTAGCTTGACCTTTCGCTCGTGCTAAGCTTCGCACTGCTTCGTCGAACTTCGTCGCTGTGGTGCTCACGTACGGTTTTGTACGCTCCGCTCCTCGCTCCTCGTCTCCTCGCATTGCTGCGCTTATCACTCGCTCAGACATTAAACTGTTACGTATAAACGTCTTTTACGGTTTTCAATTGGATTATCAATTGAGTTTTACAATTAATTCTCAGCGAAATCATACATTGAATAAACAATTTATAATTTGCACTTTAAAAGATTGTAGTTATCTTTACTTACATCAGTTTCTGTATGCAGTTTTCAAAGAACAGTTAAAAAGACTAACTAAGAACTAAAAACTAAGAGCTAAGAGTTAAGAACCAAAAAAAATTTTTTTAACTCTTCACTTTTCACTATTAGTTTTTCTCTGTTTTTAGTGGTCTTTCAAAATTAAACAGAGAATTCAGTACTAGAATAAACCCAGCTTTGTGAACCGGTGCTTTTCCAAGGGAAAAGACTTCCGATTAAGTTTCCTTAGAAAGGAGGTGATCCAGCCGCAGGTTCTCCTACGGCTACCTTGTTACGACTTCACCCCAATCGCTGACCCTACCTTCGGCCGCTGGCTCCTTGCGGTTACCTCACGGACTTCGGGTATTGCCAACTCTCATGGTGTGACGGGCGGTGTGTACAAGGCCCGGGAACGTATTCACCGCGACATTCTGATTCGCGATTACTAGCAACTCCGGCTTCATGCAGGCGAGTTTCAGCCTGCAATCCGAACTGGGACGAGTTTTAGAGTTTTGCTCCACCTCACGGTCTTGCGTCTCTCTGTACTCGCCATTGTAGCACGTGTGTAGCCCTAGACATAAGGGGCATGATGATTTGACGTCATCCCCACCTTCCTCCCGGTTAACCCGGGCAGTCTCGCTAGAGTGCTCAACTTAATGGTAGCAACTAACAACAAGGGTTGCGCTCGTTGCGGGACTTAACCCAACATCTCACGACACGAGCTGACGACAACCATGCACCACCTGTCTTCCTGCCCCGAAGGGCTTCCCCGATTAAGGGTAATTCAGGAGATGTCAAGTCTAGGTAAGGTTCTTCGCGTTGCTTCGAATTAAACCACATGCTCCGCTGCTTGTGCGGGCCCCCGTCAATTCCTTTGAGTTTTAATCTTGCGACCGTACTCCCCAGGCGGGGTACTTATTGTGTTAACGGCGGCACAGGGGGAGTCGATACCCCCTACACCTAGTACCCATCGTTTACGGCGTGGACTACCAGGGTATCTAATCCTGTTTGCTCCCCACGCTTTCGAGCCTCAGTGTCAGTTACAGTCCAGAAAGTCGCCTTCGCCACTGGTGTTCTTCCTAATCTCTACGCATTTCACCGCTACACTAGGAATTCCACTTTCCTCTCCTGCACTCTAGACGCCCAGTTTCAAATGCAGTTCCCAGGTTGAGCCCGGGTATTTCACATCTGACTTAAGCATCCACCTACACTCCCTTTACGCCCAGTAAATCCGGACAACGCTCGCCACCTACGTATTACCGCGGCTGCTGGCACGTAGTTAGCCGTGGCTTCCTCCTCAGGTACCGTCATTATCGTCCCTGAAGACAGAGCTTTACAACCCGAAGGCCTTCATCACTCACGCGGCGTTGCTGCATCAGGGTTTCCCCCATTGTGCAATATTCCCCACTGCTGCCTCCCGTAGGAGTCTGGGCCGTGTCTCAGTCCCAATGTGGCCGATCACCCTCTCAGGTCGGCTACGCATCGTCGCCTTGGTGAGCCGTTACCTCACCAACTAGCTAATGCGCCGCGGGCCCATCTCGAAGCGGATTTCTCCTTTAATCAGTTCATCATGCGATAAACCGATATTATGCGGTATTAATCTCCCTTTCGGGAGGCTATCCCCCTCTTCGAGGCAGGTTGCCCACGTGTTACTCACCCGTCCGCCGCTAGGAAACCTCCGAAGAAATTTCCTCGCTCGACTTGCATGTGTTAGGCACGCCGCCAGCGTTCGTCCTGAGCCAGGATCAAACTCTCAATTTAAAAGTTTGATACTTCTCAAAATTACTTAAAAAAATTGCTGGTTTGTATTTGTTCTAAACTTAGTTCTCTGTTCAATTTTCAAAGACCATTCTCTGTCCTCATCAGACAGCTTGTTTATCTTACCACGCCGCTTTATCCTTGTCAACACTATTTTTCAAAACTTTTTCTTTCTCAAGAAATTCAAGTTTTAATCTTAACTAAGCGAGCAAAGCGAGCCTAAATCTTTAAACTCTTACTTCTTAGCTCAAGTGTTTTCCGTTTGTCGTAAGCGACTTGTATATAATACCTCTAATTTAATATTGTTATTTCAAACAAAGGTGCATATTTACCATCTTTTCTGTATAAATCTTTCATTTATTACTTTTTCCTCACTATTTCTCATATAGATACACCAGGCTATGTTTTTGTTTCATTTATAAGTAATATAAGCTTTAGACCTCATTTTAACTTAGATAAGTACTCATAATATAGGTGTAAACCAAAAAAATGATCCAATATAAAAAGAAAGACTCATTCTATAAATCTATAGAATGAATCTTTTTTTATTAACCAGCTAACCCTTCTGCTAATCCAAGTAAAGCAATACCTATCATTACTAACATCACTGTAGCATACTGCTGTCTTGTTAGTTTTTCTTTTAAAACTATTCTTGATAGGATTACTGAAACTATGCTATAGGATGCAATTAAAGGAGCTGCTATGATAGCCTTATCTGAAATAGAAAACACATAGAAGAATTGACCTATGGTTTCGAAAATCGCTGCAATCCCCATGTCTTTTTCTCTAAGTATATTAAAACTTTCTTTTTTATATTTTAAATAAATAAACGCGATTATACCGCATATAAGAAAAGTAAATTCATATGCCAAAAGGGCATGTTCCTCACTAATTAGGGACAGCTCGTCCAAATATATTGCATCGGCAAAGGTACCTAAACCGTCAATAATACAATAAAGTATAGGGAAAATAATTGCTAAAAAGCTCTTTCTGTATCTTTTATCCTCTTCTAAGCTCAATATTTCTTCTTCTTTAGCCTTATTTTTTTCGAGGATTGCAAGGATAGTTATCCCTACTGTTATAATCACTATTCCTAATCCCTCTAACACAGAGATAGTATGTGTAAAAAATATAAATATAAGTATTGAAGTCACGGCACCTGAAGAATTTTGTATTGGCGAGGATATTGATAATTCTATATATCTAAGTCCAGCATAGCCTATAGCCATTGAAAGTATATACATAGCAGAAACTGGTAAATATGTTATTAGATATTTGGGAGAAAAATCAATATTATTTACCGTCATATAGAAAAAGCCATGAATACCCATAACCAGACCTACCATTATCACGGTCTTCAGGTGGCTGTACTTATCTCCTTCTGTATTACCTTTTTTGTAGAACAAATCAGCACAGCCCCAGGAAAGCGTTGTTAATAAAGCAAATATGAACCACATAAAATACACCTCTTCTTTTGTCTTTGAATATTAATCACTCTTATAGCTGGATAATTCAGTAATACTATTACTTTACCCCTTTACTATAATGGCAATTCAGCACAATTATATCATAATAATTAATCTGTGGTTAAGTCTTATAAAAAATAAGTTTAAAAAAGCTCCCCGGTAACCAGGGAGCCTTTATTATAATTACTTTACCTCTATTAACTTACTATTACTATCAACTTTTCCATTTGAAAGTTGATTAACTTCTTTAAAGCTGTCAGTATTTGTTACTATAACCGGTGTAACCACTCTATAGCCTTCTGCTTTTATAGCCTCCATATCGAACTTCGCTATTAAATCTCCGGCTTTTATTTTATCTCCATCTTTAACTTTGATGTCATAATGCTTACCATCTAATTTTACAGTATCAATCCCTATATGGATTAATAATTCAACGCCACTATTAGATTTTAAACCAATAGCATGCTTAGTAACAAATACTGTAGAAATTTCACCATCAAATGGAGCAGTAACCACACCTTTGGATGGTTCTATAGCAGCACCCTTGCCAAGCATTTCCTCGGAAAACACTCCATCTCCAACTTCACTTAAAGAAATAGCATTTCCTTCTAATGGGGAATAAATAACAGTTTCAGACGCGTTAGTAGAAGCTATCTTCTCAGATGAAGCTTTTTCAGTCTTAACAGCTTCATTTTCATGTACTGCTTCTGGATTCTGTAGATAATCTTCCAAATTAGATTTAATAACTGTAACTCTTGGTCCGTATATAACCTGTATTCCATTACCCTTCTTAATTACTCCAGCAGCACCGCTAGCTTTTAAGATACCTTCATCTACTAAGCTGCTGTCATATACAGTAGTACGCAGCCTTGTAGCACAAGCATCAACATCGCTTATATTCTCCTTACCACCTAGACCTTTTGCTATCATAGCAGATATATCATCACTATCTGCTTCACTCCCCTTACCTTCATTCTTCTTAGCATTAACATCTGCCCTAGTGTAAAGCTTAACCTCTTCCTCACCTTCTTCACGCCCTGGTGTTTTGAAATTAAACTTCTTGATAAGGAAGCTGAATAAAAAGTAGTAAACGATGAAGTATACTATTCCTACTACTATGATATATATCCAGCTAGTTTTTCTATTCCCCTGAAGTATACCAAAGAGGAATAAATCTATTAAACCTCCAGAGAAGGTCATTCCAACTCCCACTCCAAGAATATGCATGAACATATATGCTAAGCCAGCAAAAACACAATGTATTACATAAAGAACAGGAGCTACAAATAAGAATGTAAATTCTATCGGTTCAGTTATACCTGTAAGCATTGAGGTTAATGCTGCAGATAGTAATAGACCTCCAACCACTTTTTTCTTTTCTGTTCTTGCACATTTATACATGGCAAGAGCAGCACCAGGAAGACCAAAGATCATAAGAGGGAACTTTCCTGACATGAATCTTGTAGCAGATACACTAAAATGAGTAATACCAGGAGCGCTTAGCTCAGCAAAGAAAATATTTTGTGCACCTTCTATTAAAACTCCAGCAACTTCTGCAGTACCTCCTACAGCTGTCTGCCAGAATGGAAGATAGAAAACATGATGAAGTCCAAAAGGAATAAGAGCTCTTTCCATTACTCCATAAATCCAAGTGCCTGCATAACCAGAGCGAAGCACTAAGTCTCCTACGCTGTATATTCCAGCCTGTATAGGAGGCCAGATGAAATACATAGCAATACCTACTATTAAATAAACTACAGAGCTGATGATTGGAACGAATCTTGTTCCGCCGAAGAAGGACAGCACTGTTGGCAGCTCAATCTTATAAAATCTATTGTGAAGCGCAGCAACACCAAGACCAACTATGATACCACCAAAAACACCCATTTGAAGAGAAGTAATCCCTAGAACATCTCCTGCTGCTCCCTCTAATAGAGCCTCAGTACCTCCATTGATTGTAATCATTGCTCCTATAGATGCATGCATTATAAAGAAGGCAATAGCTGCTGAAAGAGCTGCTACTTCTTTTTCTTTCTTAGCCATACCAATGGCTACACCCATAGCAAATAATATAGGTAAATTAGCAAATACTATATTACCTGCCGCATTCATAACTGTTAATATAGAATATATAATAGTCCCTGGTCCCATGATATTCATAAGACCATAAGTTTCAAGCATAGTCTCGTTGGTAAAGGATCCCCCTATACCTAAAAATAGACCAGCTACCGGCAAGATAGCAATTGGCAGCATGAAGGATCTTCCAACACGCTGAAGAACGCCAAATACATTACCTTTCATGTTATTCCTCCTTTGATTATGATGATTGATCTATATATATATATATATCGCATTGCGATAAATATACTATGATAAAAAACAGCAAGACCTGAGCCTTATGTGATAGCAAAGTATATTACACAATCATCAGCTCAGTCTTGCCAGCATTGCCAATCAAAATCCTTAAAGTAAGTAACTCATGAATCTCATAGCCTTCTGTGATAAAAAGAATATCATATTATAATTAAAATTATTCTCCTAGAGACTTCTCTGTTAAATTCCGATATTCTAAGCAAAATCATAAATCCCTCATTATTATAATCTTCAAAGAAAAGCTTTAATAACCTGTGAGTTCACATATTGATTAATTAATTTTGCTGACTAAAACTCATCTGATGATACTATATCCTTTGCATTTTCTCGAAGTGCTATACCTAATCTATAAGCATTATTTCAATATATAGCCTTCTCTTTTTTCTCAATTCCTTTATAAAATTCCCACAATTAAATTAGCATACCAAAATAATGAGTGTCAACAAAATTTTATAAATAATTATAAAAATACAATATATTTAATATAATTTTATAAATACTTTCATAAAAATTTAATATTATTCTGCTTTTTATGACAATTATATAACTAAAAAATAATTATATAATTAATTAGTTATTCTTACATTTCAGTTATCATATAAGATTATGTGAATAAATAAAGAAGATTAACTAATACTAGGACTAAAAATTGAAAGCATAAACTATATTATTTTTTTCGACATATATTGATTTATTTTTTAATAGTAAATATAATATTTTTGTTAATATATTTTTTCAAAATATTCTAGCTTCAAGGTATAAAAGGGTATTATGAAAACTATATTACTCTTATAAATAATTAATTATTAGGAGGATAATTATGGTTAACAGATTCATACTTAATGAAACTTCTTATCATGGCGCAGGAGCAATAAATAATATTGCTGGCGAAGTAAAAGCAAGAGGATTTAATAAGGCTTTTATATGCTCTGACCCAGATTTAATTAAATTTGGTGTAACTCAAAAGGTGTTAAAGGTTTTAGAGGATAACAGCTTAGATTATGAGCTATATTCTAATATTAAACCTAACCCTACCATTGAAAATGTACAAGCTGGAGTATCAGCCTATAATAATTCAAAAGCTGATTATATAATTGCTATAGGTGGAGGCTCATCAATGGATACAGCTAAAGCTATAGGAATAATAATCACTAATCCTGAATTTAATGATGTTAGAAGCCTTGAAGGTGTGGCTCCAACTAAGCATCCTTCAGTTCCAATAATAGCCGTACCCACAACCGCTGGAACCGCTGCAGAGGTCACAATAAATTATGTAATCACAGATGTTGAGAATAATAGAAAAATGGTTTGTGTAGACCCTCACGATATCCCCGTAGTTGCTATCATAGACCCTGAAATGATGGAATCTATGCCAAAAGGCTTAACAGCAGCAACAGGTATGGATGCACTAACTCACGCCATTGAGGGTTATATTACTAAAGGAGCTTGGGAGCTATCTGATATGTTTCACCTTAAAGCTATAGAAATAATTAGCCGCTCCTTAAGAGATGCTGTAAATAACACGGCTGAAGGAAGAGAAGGCATGGCTCTTGGTCAATATGTAGCCGGCATGGGCTTTTCAAATGTAGGTCTTGGAATAGTTCATTCAATGGCACATCCACTAGGAGCACTTTACGATACTCCTCACGGAATAGCCAATGCAATAATACTTCCTGCAGTTATGGAATATAACGCTGAAGCTACCGGTGATAAATATAAGTATATAGCACAGGCTATGGGAGTTAAGAACACTGATAGTATGACAATAGAGGAATACAGAAAAGCTGCAATAACTGCTGTTAAAAAGCTATCTCAGGATGTAGGAATTCCATCCACTCTTAAAGACATAGTAAAAAGAGAAGACATACCATTCCTAGCACAATCCGCCTACGACGATGCCTGCAGACCAGGAAACCCAAAAGAAACCTCCGTCGCCGACATAACTGCCCTATACGAATCCTTATTATAAAAAAACTTTCAATTTAAACAAAATAAGAAGAGCTCCGCGATAACCCAATTACCGCAGAGCTCTTATCTCTTATCTCTTACCTCTACTCTTCTCTATTCTCTTTTCTCTCTTCTCTTTACCAAAGGAATATCTACTCTTCTTCTTAACATCATTTTTATTATCACTAATTCTTTTATTCTCATCATTACTGTTCATCTTTCCATGAGAAATCAATGATTTTTTATCATTACCAATAAGGTCTGTTCTACCTGCCAGCTGAAGAGCCTCAAGTACTAATGGGCGGTTCTTAGGGTTTTTATACTGTATCAGAGCCCTCTGCATAGCTTTCTCATGAGGATTTTTGGGCACATACACCTTCTTCATAGACCTTGGATCATAGCCTGTATAGTACATACATGTAGATATGGTCGAAGGAGTTGGATAAAAGTCCTGAACCTGTTCAGGCATATAACCAATATCACGAACATATTCAGCTAGCTCTACTGCTTCCTTCATACTAGAGCCAGGATGTGAAGACATAAGATATGGAACTAAAAATTGATTTTTATTAATCTGCTTGTTAATTTTATAATATTTATCCACAAAAGACTTATAAACCTTGTTTTCTGGCTTACCCATTAGCTTAAGAACATTATCAGAAATATGTTCCGGTGCTACCTTTAATTGTCCACTAACATGGTTGCTACAGAGCTCCTTTATAAACCTATCCTTTTTATCAGCCATTACATAGTCAAAGCGTATTCCTGAACGAATAAACACCTTCTTTACCTTAGGCAAATTTCTCAGCTTTCTTAAAAGCTCTAAATAATCCTCATGGTCTACTTTCAAATTTTTACAAGGTGACGGAAATAGACATTGCTTATTAATGCAGGCTCCTTTTTTTAGCTGCTTCTCACAGGCTGTATGCCTAAAGTTTGCAGTCGGCCCACCTACATCATGTATATATCCTTTAAAATCCTTATCATTTGTAATTAATTCCGCCTCATTAAGTAAGGAGTCATGGCTTCTTGTCTGAATTATTCTTCCTTGATGAAAGGTTAAGGCACAAAAATTACATCCACCAAAACAACCTCTGTTACTGGATAGGCTGAACTTCACCTCAGAAATAGCAGGTATTCCACCCATTTTTTCATAGGAGGGATGAGCCTCCCTAGTGTATGGTAGATTATAAACACTGTCCATCTCTCCCTGCTCCAATGGCTTTGCAGGAGGATTTTGTACTATATATTCCTTATCTCCATAAGGTTCCACCAATCTCCTTCCTGAAAAAGGATCAGTGTTGCAGTACTGAGTATAAAAGCTTTTTGCATAATTACTCTTTTCCTTTTTCAGCTCTTCAAAGGTAGGTAGTATAGTAGCATCATAAACACTTTCTAAAGTTTTCGTTTTATATACAGTTCCTTCAATGAAGGTTATATCTTCAATATTTAAACCACTATCTAAAGCATCGGCAATTTCAACTATTGATTTTTCTCCCATTCCATATACCAGAATATTTGCTTGAGAATCTAAAAGAATAGATCTTTTTAATGCATCAGACCAATAATCATAATGTGCAAGACGCCTTAAGCTAGCTTCAATCCCCCCTATTATTATAGGTATACTTTTGAAGCTTCTTCTTATAAGGTTACAGTACACCACAGTAGCATGATCTGGTCTTTTGCCAATTACACCACCTGGTGTATAGGCATCGGTTTTTCTTCTTTTTTTAGACACAGTATAATGATTAACCATAGAATCCATATTCCCTGAGGAAACTAAAAAACCTAGTCTCGGTTTTCCAAAGACCTTAATACTTTCCTCATCCTTCCAGTCAGGTTGAGATATTATTCCCACCTTATAACCCTGTGCCTCTAAAACACGACTGATTATAGCATGACCAAAAGATGGATGATCTACATAGGCATCCCCCGTTACAAAAACAAAATCCACCTGCTCCCATCCACGTTCCTTCATTTCTTCCCTAGAAATAGGTAAAAATTTATTCATCTATTCACTCCTATATTTTAGGTTTACCCCATTATTGTCATATTATAAAATACTCATCCATTCTATCATTAAAAAATATAATTATCTATGATAAATTTATAACTTAAAGCTTTCAAAATTATATAAGTATCTATTAAATCCTTTTTTATTACTTATGTGCATATCTATAAGTGCTATTATCATATCTAAAAGTTACTAAATAAAAAGGAGCCAAAAGGCTCCATGTATCAACAATCTTTTTAATCTTTTCTTAATGAGCAAATTTTAAAGGCCACTTCTCTTCTGCCTTAAAGGCTCCTACATTTTCCTCAACCCATTTATTATAGGCTTCAGTCTTCTTATCTGTATCTGCAAGATAATTGCTATACTTCATTCCATTACCAACAAAATACATAATGTGATAACCAAAATTTGTTTCAACTATACCTGTGTCTCCAGGTTTTCTGGAAGCATCATATATCCAGTTATTAAATGCTTCTACCATTTGACCCTTTGCAACATTCTCATATAGCCCACCTGCTGGAGCATCATCGGAATGTTCGTCGGCAAGCTTTCCAAAAGAAGCCTCTGTTGCATCACCATTCTTCCACTGTGAGTAAAGCTCCTCAGCTTCTGCCTTAGCCTTTTCTAAAGCTTCCTCCTGGGCAGCTTTATAAGCCTCTTCATCCTCATAATCAGCCTTTACTACTTCCTCAGGCTTAATTAATATATGTCTTACATTTACAGTTTCATAATCATTATTATCCCTGCTGATAAAATAAAGAACATAATAACCATTAGCTACTTCTACAACTGTCTTATCTCCAGAATTTCTACCATTCTCCAACAGCCACTTTGAATATGCGGTATCTATATTAGCTCCTTGAGAAGAAACTAAGGTTGCATCAGCGTCAGAATAGCTTTCCTTAGTAGCTTCATCAGCATACTCATAAGCAAGCTTGTTAAAGGATTCTTCGTCAGTTATTTTTGATAAGAATTCATCAGCTTTAGTCTTTGCTTCAGCCATAGCTGTTTCTCCATCAACTTCTTCATTCTCTTCAGTTTCTTCATTATCTGCAACTGCGGCACCGTTAACAAAGAAATATCTGTAGTTTATTACATCATACTTGTCTTTATTATCAGCATAATAATCTTCTAATTCTTTATCACTAAAGGTATTTGAATCTAAAACTGTTTCACCATATTCCATTGCTAGGGTATACTCTTCTAGATTTTGTCTATATATATCCTCATTTACTCCACCCTTAAAGTAGCTTTTAAGATATTGTTTCACTGATTTGAAACCAGCTGCCTCAGCAGTGTCCTTTAAGCTATCCATATTGCTTTCAATTTGCTTTTTACCTGCTTCTGATAGCTCATATCCAGTTTCTTTTGCCTGAGTGTAGAGAAGAGCTGTCTCCTCCATCATCTTTATTGTATCACCTTCAATTGTTTCTTTATCTGGCATCATATAATTAGCATATTCGCCATAGTTAGAAAAATAAGAATTATAATAGCTATAATATAAATTATTATAGTAATAGTTAAAATCAGCTATTGAATATTCAACTTCACCAGCTTTAACTGCAGTAAAGTTTCTATATAAAAGGTTTGAATTGAAAAAAGTTATCAAAGCAAGAATTAATGCTGTAACAACCCCCGCAATAATTCCATATTTTTTTTGCTTCCTTACTAGTTCTTCCCTCTGCTTATCTCTCAGCTGCCTTTTATCTATTCCCTGATTTCTTTCCTCCTGCCTTTTTAACTTTTGCTTTGAACCACTCATTAAGTATCAATCCTTTCTATTTGTTTTAAAGCTATGATTCCATAAAAATATTTTTATATATAATTAAATAAAAGCAGGATATTATTAAATATGTAAAACTCTGCCCATATTACATCTAGTTATATATAAATAGCTACTTTCTATTATATCAAAAATTTCATAGACTACTAGACTCTTCACATAATACTCAGATAACTTTCTATTTTATTTTTCCTTTGTAGATATATATAGGAATATCCTTTAATTTTGTCCATTTATTGCCTCATATAACTAGATTATATGAATAAATTGAGAACGTCAATTCTTTTTAACCTATAGAGTTTATCTTTTGCATGATTAATATAGTAAATAATCACACATACTACCAATGAAAACTTACAAAAATATAAGGAATACATTAATGCTAAAGAGAAGGGAGCTAAAACTATGACTGCAAACAGTGATAATAAAAATCTAGCTATAGTTTCAATACCGATACAAAGTTGGTCTAATGTGTACACCTTAGATTCAGCCCTAAAAATCGGTACAATTTTTCCAGATCTAAATAAACCCTTTTATGCCGCTGAGCCACCACAAGGAAGCAACCTTACAGAGAACACAATCTTTTCATCGAAAGCAGAGATAAATAAAGAAAAAAAATCAATGTTACTTCAAATTACCTGTATAAGCTTTGCTCTAGATGACCTAACTCTTTATCTAGACACACATCCAGACTGTCAGCTTGGCTTAAAACTGTATAAGGATTGTCATCAGAGAAGAGAAGCTCTAATTAAAGAATTTTCCGCTAACTATTATCCCTTAAGCCGTGATAGTATTGATATTTCTGCCGCTGACAAAGCACCTTTTAACTGGAATATAGGACCCATGCCCTGGGAAGGAGGTTTGTTATAATGTGGTGTTATGAAAGAAGACTGCAGTTTCCTGTAGATATTAAGATAAAATGTCCAAAAACAGCACAGCTTATTTCCAGTCAATATGGTGGCCCAGATGGAGAACTCAGCGCATCCCTTAGATATCTTTCTCAAAGATACACCATGCCATTAAAGGAAGCTTCAGGACTTCTCACAGATATAGGCACGGAAGAGCTTGCTCATATGGAGATAATTTGTTCTATCATTTATCAGCTCACCAGCGATTTACCCATAGAAGAGGTGAAAAAGGCTGGCTTTGATGGTTACTACATAGATCATACCACTGCTTTATGGCCTCAAGCTGCAGCAGGAGTCCCCTTCACCTCCTTAGAATTTCAATCGAAAGGTGATGCAATAGCAGATCTAATTGAGGATTTAGCCGCTGAGCAAAAGGCTAGGGTAGTATATGAAAATTTACTAAGGGTTATAACGGAGCCTTCTGTTAGGGAACCTCTAATCTTCTTAAGAGAAAGAGAAGTAGTTCATTTTCAAAGGTTTGGAGAAGCTTTAGAGAAAACCAAGGAGAGATTAAACTCTAATAATTTTTATTATTTCAATCCTGAAATAGATAAGCAGTTTATAAACATAAAATAATGAGGGTATAATCACCAATTTTATTTTTAATAATAATAATAAGCATATATATTCAACCTTCACGCATAATTTAAATAACTTCTGGGAATTATAAGGTATGTCTGGAGGTGAAATGATGAATAATAATATGAACAATAACAATAACAATAACAATAATAACAGAAACAATAATAACAACAATAACAACAATAATAATAGAAACAATAATAACAATAACAACAATAATAACAACAATAATAACCAATAATTGATTAATGATTAATCAAAAAGAAATGCATGACATTTCTTAACTCAATAGCTAGCGACAAAAGCTCTTATTAAGCCTTTGTCGCTAGTTTCATTTCAAAATCTAATCTTTCATTTCATCGGCTTTATACACAATTCTTCCGTTAATTATGGTAAAAAGAGTCTTGGTAAATATCTCTAAAGGATTACCATCGTATATTGCTATATCAGCATCTTTTCCTACTTCAATGCTGCCAACTCTATGATCCACATTACATATTTCTGCTGCGTTGATGGTGATTGATCTCAAGGCTTCCTCCATATCGAGCCCCTCCTTAACAGCAAAGGCAGCACATACGGTTAAATCCTGAATTCTTGTTACAGGATGATCTGTAGTAATTGCTATCTTAATTCCTTCTTTATGCAGTAAACCTGGCGTTTTATAGTCAGCATACTGGGTTTCAATTTTATTTCTTGATACCAAGCTAGGACCCACAATTGCAGGATAACCAGAGCCAAATATTTCTTTAGCTACTAAGTGTCCTTCTGTACAGTGATCTATTGTTAACTTTAAATTAAACTCCTTTGCAATTCGTATTGCCGTAAGTATATCGTCTGCTCTGTGTGCATGTGCTTTTAGAGGTATACTACCACTTAAAACAGGAAGCCAGCACTCTTTACGAAAATCCTCTTCAAAGCTTTTATTTTCTTTCATTGATGCTTCTTTGCTCTCTTTATATTTCTTTGCTTCAAAGAGCTCCTCCCTAAGCATTGCAGCTATAGCCATTCGGGTCATAGGCATCATATTTTTATTATTGTAGGTGCTTTTTACATTTTCACCAAAAGCAACCTTCATGGCAGCAGGCTCTAGTACTACCATATCATCAATAATTCTCCCATCTGTTTTCATGAATAACCATTGTCCGCCAACTACATTTGAGCTTCCTGGCCCTACCATTACTCCTGTAATACCAGAAGATAGAGCATTATAAAAAGCAGAATCCATGGGATTAATCCCATCTAGCGCTCGCAAGAAGGGTGTTATGGGAGATGACATTTCGTTGCAATCATCCCCTTCAAACCCCTTTCTCTCTTCTTTTATTCCAATATGACAATGAGCTTCTATTAGTCCAGGCAACACCCAACAGTTAGCCGCATCAATTATTTCCACATCTTTATTACTATCAAGCTCTATAGTTTCTTCAATCTTAACTATTTTACCTTTATCAATTAAAATACTACCCCTTGAGTATTTATTACCAGCCATAGTAAATACATTTCCATCTTTAATAAGTAGCATATACTTCTCCTTTCCTTTATTGACTTAATTACATTTCTGTATATTTATACTTCCTTATTTTACTTTATTTATTCTATAGATATAAAAAAAGCTGTAGACTTAACCTCTACAGCTTTCTTATATCTATATATTTTTTCAATCTATAACCCTACAAAAATTTATTGTTCTTATATATTGAGCACCCTTCAGGAGAAACCAATAAATTTAAAGGCTCAATACCATTTTCTTTCCACGCATTTTTCAGCTCTAAAATACCTGTGCCATCCTCCACAAAAGCAATCCCACAGTCTCCTCCTCCAGCTCCAGAGGATTTTCCTATTCCGAAGATATCCGCTATAGAGCAGAGGGTTTTAATCTTTCTTGTTTCAATATTAACCTTAGCTGCGTCGCTAAGTTTTAACAGTGCCTTTCTATTTTTATGTAGAGCCTCTAAGGCCTTTTTCACTTCGTTATTTTCAAAGGCGTTAATAAGTTTAGCTACTGAATTATAGCTTTCCTCTAAAAACTCATTATATAAATTTTTATGATTCTTTTGAAATTCCTGAATTTTTTTTACCATTGGTGCAGTACCTACAGATTCCTTTGTCCACCCAACTGCAAGCCTAAGTGCTTTTGGTGGAACGATTCTTTCAATAAACAAATTAGGCCATGTCATATCATGTATTTCTTTTATGCTATATCCTTCACTAAGCTTATTTAATAGCCATAGGGAGCTGTAGGAAGAATATTGTATCCATCCACCAAAACAGGCCGCAGCTATATCTGCACCTGAGCCATTTCTTTGGGTTATCACGTGTGCCATTGCTGAAAGCTTAAATATCTTTATTAAATCCTCTTTACCATTATACTCACCATGGATGTATAAAAAGGCAGAAATCACCGAGGTAACTATAGCAGCACTGGAGCCCAGTCCATATTTTTTTCCTGTTTCAGGATCATTTAAATCACTTATTATAGATAGTGTAAAAGGAAGGGGACTTTTATTAATATCCTTCAAATATCTATGGCTTACTTTTAAAGCATTCTGGATGAAGCATAGCTTTTCATCCTGGATATTAAAAACTATCTCTTCACCGGAATACTCCCAGGTAACATCATTAAAGCCTAGCTGGGAAAGAACAAGGCTATTACTTGAAGCCAATCTAACCTCTGTGGTTATGTGCCTATCAACTGCTACAACTACAGCCTTATATCCAGGCTCTAAAACCGCATACTCTCCAGCTATCATGAGCTTCCCTGGCACTTTTATAGTGCAGCCTGAGTTATTCATTAAAATTTCCTTCCTTTCTTATTATACTCAAAGGATTGTCTGAACAATCCATGGAGCTGAGTATAAAATCATAAATAGCACTCCATAGCTCACTCCCAACCTATAGAGAGTTCCTGCTACTATACCTATTAATAATACACCAATAATATTTATAAATCCACCATCCATAAAGGCAAGCAGCAGCACAAGGCTCACAAAAAGCCCTAAAAATGCTTCATGAGGTATCTTCTTAAAAACAAAGGTACATATCTGTCTTGAATACTTTACAGCAATAAAAAATGTAAAGGTAGCGGCAATCCCTGCACCTATTATTGTAGCCCATAAATAATCTCCCATGGATAATAAATGATGCATATTATGCTCTAGGTTAAAAACCGGCTCCGCATTGAATAATGGATTTCCCGGTCCTATAGCCACTGGAGATAAAGGTATTCCTAGAGCAATCAAAGGTATTAATATTCCAGCCATATAAGTGGATTGTGCCAGTGCCTCCATTGTTGTAACCGCTAGAGAAGCTTTCTTCACCTCATCCTTCTCTCTGCTGGCAAATAGCTCTCCAAAAAATACTGTAAGCCCCACTGGACTTAAAATAAAGGTGATACAACCAATCAAGGAGGTAATAATGCTATACCCTATTTCTTTCTTAGTTAATATTTTGAGAGGATTAGGGAATTTCCCTGCTTCATAGCTCCCCTTTAAATTTATTGTCTTTTTGTCGTAATGCTTCATTCCATTTCTCTTATCCTTATTCAATAGCTCAAAGAGGGTCAAAAGCACAGGACCTATAGTAATAGCCAGGAAAAATGAAGTGCTCACCGTAGTACCTTCAGGAACTGCTCCTATCTCCCAGTAGAGAAAACGCATACCCTGTATCAATAGAGTAAATGGAAGGATAGCTGCTAAAGAAATCCATTTATGCTTACTCATCAAGGCTAACAGTATGGCTCCCACAAAGAAAGCTAAATTCCCATAATCTTTAATAATATTTGCAAAAGGTATCAGTGCGTTAGCAAGAAACAAGCTAACAGGGATAGATACTATTGTACCTATTACAGCTCCTGAGGCAATTTTTCTTATGCTGGTATCAGTCAATCCATGCTTCTTTAGAACCATAGCATGCTCTACCATAGGAGTGGACATTACTCCAGCTGGAATTCCTGCAACGGAAACAGGAACTGAATCTATAAGCTTGCAGGAAACGATAGCTGCAATAAAGAAAGCCAAAATAACAGCCGGCTCTAAACCAGATAATACAAGAACTAATGTTATAGGAGCGATGGTAGCCGTTTCATCTGCACCCGGTGCTGCTCCTATTATCGTATACATGACTGCTGCAATAGTAGCAGCTAAAATCATTTGAAAAATTAACATGATTTCCATATTACCTATTCCCACCTTCATCTAATAATTCTCTTTTAGGCTTGATTATAGCGCTAGAAATAATGAAGCCTAGTATAGCACCTATGAGTCCAAAGAAAAGAGGCTTTGGTGGATCATTAGGAGCTATAAAATAAGCACCAAAGGTAGTAGCAAGACATATAACCAGTGCTAAAATCAAATCCTTTATACACACCAAATCCTCCCATATCTCAATATTCTTTTTATCTATGTTCTCTTTATTATCCATTTCATCAACTCCAATTTACTAAACTACTTTTAATTATAAATAGGTTATTCCTCTACCAGGATGGCAGGTAATAACTCTTTCAACACCCTTTTGCTCCATTAAGGCTTCTCTTACCTTGTACTCTTCTTCGGGAAGGCAAAGCACTTTGACATTGGCACCAGCATCAATGGTAAAAAATGCAGGAATTCCTGAATTCCTTAACTTATAGACACAGCTAATAACCTCTATAGTTCCGCTTTCCCAATAGAGTATTGGTGGCCTTGCCCCAAGCATGGTTCCATGCATTTTAAGGGCATTCCGCTCCATTACTTCTCCTAGATAAATAAAATCTCTTTTTTTAATAGCAGCTTTGATATCAAGTAAATCATCGTGGACTGTGTCAAGCCATCCTTTATAGAAGGGAGAGGTTTCTACAGTCCTCTTCATCCCTTCACTGCTGGATACCTTTTTTCTTTCTGAAGAAACGACTGCAGAAAGTACTGTAAGCCCCCATTTATCCTCAGATAGAAGTTGTTTTCCCTTAGAATCCTTCCCATCATCTCTCTTGCCCATTTTCCATTCCACAAAGCCACCATATATAGACCTGCAGGCTGAACCAGAGCCCTGCCGCGCAAGGATCGATAGCTCATCCTTTGATAGCTCTAGTCCTAAGGACTTAGTGGAAGCAGCTGCTAAGGCTGCAAAGGCTGAGGCAGAGGAAGCAAAGCCTGCAGCTATAGGAACATTATTTTCTGAGATAACTGATGCATAAGTGTCAACTTCTGCAATCCTTCTAACAATATTTAAAAAGCGTGAAACCCTTAAAAGCTCTTTATCACTGCTTCTAACACCATTAATTATCAGTTCATCATTAATTAATTCCTTAGAAAATTCCACAGTAGTAGTAGTATAAAAGCCATCTAATGTCAAAGACAGACTGCTATTTGTTGGTAAGAAGAGTTCTTCATCACGCTTTCCCCAGTATTTAATCAAAGCAATATTGGTATTTGCTCTTGCCGTTGCCTTCATCCTTATATCCTCCTTTAAAACCTAGGGAGTCAATAATTTCATTTTCTTTGGTAGAAAAACACCAGGATTTTACCGCACCAGCTGCTATCAGACCCTTAGATATTTTCTTTGCAACATCTAGAGATTCAGCAAGAGCGAAAATACAACCACCTAGTCCTCCTCCCGTCAGCTTTGCTCCTAGTGCACCTAGACTCCTCGCCTCATTGACTAAACTATCTATAGAATTATTGCTAACACCTAAGCCTCTAAGGAGCTCATGGTTCTCATCAAAAAGTCGGCCGATAGCCTGTATATCCCCATTCATCATGCAGATCTTAATCCTATCAACAATAGCTCCAATTTTGTCGATTATATTAGAGATTTTTTCTTTGTCATTATTATAAAGACTCCTTACATTCTCCACAGCCTTTCTAGTATCACCAATTAAGCCAGAGTCAGCTACAACAATATGAAATGGTTTTATAGCTTTGAAAACCTGTCCACCCTCTGGGTTTTTAAAGTATATAGGCATATCACTAGCTACTGCTGTCATATCAATCCCGCTGGGCTTCCCGTGGGCGTAGGTTTCTGATAGTCCTACTAAATAAAACAGCTCCTCATGGGATAATTTTCTATTAAAAAAAGAAAAAATCCCCCTTACCACAGCAGTTGCTGCTGCTGCGCTGGAACCTAGTCCTCTTCCTAGAGGTATATCAGAATCAATTCTTATTTTAATATCTCTTAAAGGCTTCCTAAGCAGGTTAAAGGTCTTTTTTATGCATTCCATTATGCCATTCATCTCATATGGCATTTCTTTTACATTTCCTGAGTAGACAAAAGACTCTACCTCTGCATCTCCTTGCTTTTCTTCTACAACAACTGTAATCTTTAAAGGAAAGGGAATTGCAATAGCGGGTTTTCCATATACCACAGCATGTTCACCAACTAAGATCAGCTTACTGTGAGCTTCTCCCACTGCACTCTTTGCAGAAAGCAAACTCATCATCATCAATCCTTTCTTCACTTCGATATCCACTTTAACGATATTTATTATTTATTGAAAAATATTATCAGCTAATAATCTATTATAATTGGATTATTCTTCTGTGGCAACCTATTCTTTGGTAAGTTTCAAAAAATATTACAATAAAATATGAGCTTATAATACATAAAAAAAAGACTCCCTATAATAGAAAGTCTTAAATGATCTCTCCATTGCCAGTTAGCCACTTGCCTAGGAAATAAGATTCAAATATTTATTTATTTTATTAAAATGACTTTGTGCTGCAAAGCCATACCATGTGAACTGTTCCCGGTCCCCAATAATCCTTTACCCTTTTATATGGAGCACCAAATTTCCTTGTCCATATTTTTTGAGCAGTTCCATAACCGCTGTCTAAGCAGAATTTTTCTATACCCTTCTTGTTAAGCTCTGAAATCAAAGTATTGATTAGCTTTGTGGCTATACCCTTCCCTTGATGCTCTGGAAGAACAAACACACTTCCCAACTCTCCAACTTCATCAAGCTCCCCATTGGTACAGTTTCTTATATCCTCACCTACAGGTCCATAAGAAATGGTACCAATTATTTTTCCCTCAATCTCAGCCGTTAAAAACAGTATACCTATGCCTTTTGTGTTTAAAGCATCATTCATTAAACTCTTTTTATGAATAATCTCATTATTTATTTCCTCTGTTAAATGCTTAAGCCCTTCCCTTTCGAAAGCAAAAGGAATAGTTCTTTTGAATACTTCAAAAGCTCCTTCAACATCCTCTCGATTCAATTTTGATACATGTATCTCCTCTGGCATAATCTATCTCCTACCCTTTAAAAACATATTTTTACATATATACATATATTTTATCACAGAAACTCTATTCAGAATAATTATTAGTATTGTAGTAAGCTATTTATTAACCTAGTACTATTTTAATTATATTAACGATACAATATACTATAAATAAACAAGACCTTCATGAATAGCCATGAGCCATTCCTGAAGGTCGTTTTTATTAAATATGCTAATATTTAAATATCTTGAAAAGGAGCTTGCTAAAAGCCCCAGAACCGATCTATATCTTCCTGCTTTTTATCTATTATGATGTTATCTTTATTTATTTTATGCTCCTTTAAAACATTCATTACCTCACTAATAAAGGAGTCACTTCCTACCACATAATAAATTCCCTCTTCTACACAGGCTTTACCTTCTAGAATTTCATAAAAAGCTTTTCTTGAATTTATCCAATAATTCTTATAGTCTTCATCAATTAGTTTATCAAGCTCCTTATTATATATAAAGCCCGAGTTGTCCACGTTTATGTTTGTTATACTAGGTATCCCCTGTTTATTTTCCATATAAGAAAGAATAAGTGATCTCATTGCTGATATTCCAACACCCATGGATATTAAGAATATTGGCTTTCCAGTGCGATTAAGAGTCATTCTTGTACCTAACTTAAAGATAATAAGGTCGTCTCCAATATTTAATTTTGATAGTTTATCCTTAAATTCCGAGGAACTACCTGGAACCCTGGTGGTTATACCTATTTTATTTTCTCCTGGAAGGGTTATTATAGACATATGCCTTACCAATTCTTTATTTGGTTTATCTCCCTTATCAAAGCCCACTATTCCTACATGTATATTAGCCCCTGGCTCCCAGGTAAATCCCTCAGGCTTTTCAAAATAATAGCTTTTAGTACCCTGTGCCTCTTCAACAATATCTATTACTTTCAACTTATATCTCATACTAGCACCTCTTTAATGATAATGATTATCACTATAATCATATCATTAAAGAATCAATAGTGTAAGTATATATTTATCTTTTATTTCCACCGCTGCGGCTTTTATAGTCCTCGTCAATCCTGCTCTTCCACTGTTCTGAGATTTTACCTTTGGTTCTTAAGGAGGATACTGTTTCACTAATCACCTCATAATTTAGTGAGGTTCCTTCACTATCTGCATTATAATTAGAGGCCCTATCTTCACTTATGCCAAATCTCTTAGCAGTTGCAACTGCATCAATGTTAGCTCCAAGAAAAATAAATTCCCAACCATACTTATTTTTTTGATGTTCAATCATTCGCTTAACCTTTTCATAATTAAATTCTCGGCTTGCATTTTCCATTCCATCAGTGGTTATTACAAAGAGTACATGCTCAGCTCTTTCCGATTCAATAGTATGCTTTTGAACATTACCAATTTTATTTATAGTTTTTCCTATGGCATCTAATAGAGCTGTACAGCCTCTTACATAATATTCTCTTTCTGAAATAGGTTCTATCCCTTTTAAATTAATACGATCATGGAGTAATTCATATTTGTCATCAAAGAGTACAGTAGTAACTATAGCTTCTCCGGACTCCTTCTTCTGTTTATTTACCATAGCATTATATCCTCCTATGGTATCACCTTCTAGTCCAGACATTGAGCCGCTCCTGTCAAGAATAAATACTAATTCAGTTAATCCTTTTTTCATTTTCATACCCCCAAATCATCTTTTATACTTAAAGGATATCACTTCATATATAAGCTTTGGTCGCATCACAAGCGACAATATATATTTATTAGTAAAAAACTATTCTCTCAAGGTCTTTTGGTGAAAGGCATACAAAGCCTCATTTATCTCAAAAATGTCATAGTTTTTGCTTTCTATAAAATACTCAATTATAAGGTCAAACTTATTGCTTCGCGAAAGTGCATAGCCGGCCTTAAGAAGCAAATCCTTCGTTTCATCGAGGTTTAGCTTTAAAGCAATTGCAAAAGCAAGTGCTGTTGTCTTTTTGGGATTATAATTTACATCATTACGTATTTTAGAAAAATGCTTACGGTCCACATTTGCTTTTTTGTAAACCTCTGACTCCTTCATAGACTTTTCATGAATTAATCGAAGCAGCATCTCCGTAAAGGTCTCATCCAAGTTGTTTATAATATCATCTAAGCTTCGTTTGCCCTGTTTTTTTACAGGAGTATATAAATCCTCCATTAAATGCATTTGAGCTTCTTCATATATATTTCTTCTATATTTCGGTTGCTCATCTATATAATTATCATCTATGTATTCTTTTATAGATTTGAATAGCTTCTCTGAAAGCATAACGGCATTTTTATCATAAACCACAATAAAAATTGCCATATCATTTTCTAAAAGGAAGTCTCCTATAACTGAGATTGCAGTCCTAAGTGCTTTATCCTTAGGATAGCCATAGGCACCAGCGGATATCAAAGGAAAGGCAATGGTTTCTAGCTGATATTCACGAGCTAGCTCCAAAGAGTTTTTATAGCAATCTATAAGAAGCTGTTCTTCATTATTATTACCTCCCTGCCATATGGGTCCTACGGTATGTATAACGTATTTTGCTGGCAGATTGTATCCTTTTGTAATTTTAGCTTCACCGACTCTGCATCCACCAAGACCTCTACACTCCTCAAGAAGCTCTGGTCCTGCAGCCAGATGTATTGCCCCATCAACACCTCCACCTCCTAATAGAGATGAATTAGCAGCATTAACTATTGCATCAGCTTTAACTTTAGTTATATCATTTCGGATTATTTCCAGTGGCATAAATATTCCTCCTAATATATCTTCTCTTTCTAGTATACCACGAAACCTATTTAACTAATAAATGAAGGTCAACTATAATACTATATATTGTTGTTTTTAACATATAATTTGGCCTCATAGAGCAAAATAATTAGGTAGGGATAATAATACTCTAATATTGTTAATCCTATATTTTAAATAATTATATTTATGATAAGAACAAGTGAAAACTTGATTTAACTATAACAGGAGGATAAAATGAACAAAATTTTAGAAAGTGCAAAAGCCATGAAAGAAGAGCTTATAAAAATTAGAAGAGAAATTCATAGGAATCCAGAGGTTGGAGACAATCTCCCTAACACTACAAAGTACGTAATGGATAAATTAAAGGAGTTTGGCTATGAACCAAAAGAAATTTGTAAAAGTGGTATTGTTGCTTTAGCAGGTAAGAAAGATGGGAAGAAAACCTTCCTTCTAAGAGCTGATATGGATGCACTTCCAGTTACAGAACAGACTGATTTACCCTTTAAATCAACAAATGGAAATATGCATGCTTGTGGTCATGACCTTCACACCACTATGTTGTTAGGCGCAGCAAAATTATTAAAGGAACATGAAAAGGATCTTGAAGGTACAGTGAAGCTGGTTTTCCAGCCCAATGAAGAAGGCTTTAAAGGAGCAAAGCTTATGCTGGAGTCTGGGGTTTTAGAGAATCCCAAGGTAGATGCTGCCATGGCACTTCATGTACACTCTGGTACACCAACTAATACTATTATCTATGGACTTGGAACTACCATAGCAGGATGTACCATATTTAGAATTACCATAAAAGGAGTGGGTTGCCATGGTGCTATGCCTGAAACCGGGGTTGATCCCATCAATATTGCATCTCATATTTATCTATCATCTCAGGAAATAATTTCCAGGGAAATATCTGCTATGAAATCTGCTGTAATTACCTTCGGAAAATTTCAAGCAGGTAATACACATAATGTTATCCCTGCGGAAGCAGTACTAGAAGGAACTATTCGTTATCTTGATGTTGATTTGGGTGATTTTATTTACAAAAGACTAGAGGATATAGTGGTAGCCACAGCAAAGTTATTTCGAGGAGAAGGAATAATAGAAATAGTTGCCTCTGTCCCACCGCTAAAAAATGATATAGATTTAGCAAATAATATAGCTTCTTATGTAAAGGATGTAGTAGGTGAAAAATCAGTTATATCCTTCAAAGGTGGCGGGATGGGCTCTGAGGATTTTGCTTCCTATGGCTATAAGGTACCTAGCGTGTATTTTCTTCTTGGAGCCGGTTCAAAGGATGAAGATCCCCATTATGGATTTCCTATGCATCATCCAGAGGTTATCTTTAATGAAGATATACTCCCCACTGGTGCGGCAATGCATGCCTATAGTGCAATGATGTGGCTGAAATCAAATAAATAATATTCCACTAAATAGCAAGAAGCTATTAAAGGTAATTTCTTTAATAGCTTCTTATCTAAATTATTTATAAACCTTCCTCTGAAATGAGATTTTTTATTTCATTAATTAAATTCATATCTACGTTTTTCTCTTCTTCAAAAGTAAAGACATTCTCGATTAGCGACCTTCCAGAGAAGAATTTATACCAAAGGGCAGCTACTAAGTATCTTCCATAAATTAAATCTATATGATAACCATCCCTACATAGAGATAAGCCTCCATTTTCATAATCAAATAATTTCTTCCCTCGAAGCTTCTGAACTAAATCACCACTTGGTATAATAGGTAGTCCCATTTCTTCTGCAACAGAGTAGTAGGCCTTTTTCAGCTGATTATACATCTTATCCTGACTGTTATTATATCTTTTAAAATCTCCATGGGTGCTATCCACCTCATAGGCCCAGGTCTCATGTATTACCAGCTTAGAAATCGGTGAGAGCTCTCTTAGATAATCAGATATATTTTTTATATAAGGATAATAGCTTTCTATTATTCCAGACAATCCACTGCACTGCTGGAGAGTTATATAATCCCATTTATCCTCTAAAAGAACTTCTTTGATTGAAACCATTCTTCCGTGAAATTCTCCATTTATGCTGTATTCATAAGACTTGCCCTCTGTTAATATATTGTTCCAATGCGCTTCAAGACAGCAGCCTGGTATATATAGGTTCACCACTTCTAAATCAAAAGCATCAGCCTCTGCAATCTGATGGAGATATTTAGTGGCATCTTCAGAAAAGCTATTACCTATTGCAAGTATCTTCATAACTAATCTCCTTTAGTAAATATGACTTTATTCACTTAAATTACCTATCTATATTGTATCATACATAAATATAACTTTATATTAAGGTGCTGCTTCAATCATTAGCAAGGTTCACCCTGATTTTTTCTTCTCTTTCAATATTCTTTTTAGTCTTTACTATTATATAGGTCATTATAGTTACAGCCAATTCAGTGAAAACAAATGATAACCAAACTCCTGTCATTTTTAAAATACTGCTTAATATAAGCACTAAAGGCACAATGATTACTAAGCCTCTTGCCATTGATACAATGAAGGCATCCTTAGCTCTTTCTGTAGCACTTAAATATATAGACATTATTATATTGATGCCTGCAAAGAAAAATCCTATAAAATAAATTCTAAGTCCAGTTATAGCAATATGTAATATTTCTAAATTTTTTTCGCTGTTAAAAATACCAACAATACTGTTAGCCTTAATGAAAACTGCCGAATAAATAATTAAGGCTATTACACCTGAAGTTATCAAAGCATACCTCATCACTTTTTTCACCTCAAGGAAGTTTTTACTTCCATACCCTTTACTTATGAGAGGCTGAATTCCTTGCGCTATACCTGTAAATATTGATATACCCACCAGTGCTATATTGGCAACAATACCATAGGAGGCAACACCTAAATTTCCTGCAAGCTTTAAAATTACTAAATTAAAGGTAATAAGAACAACTGCTGAAGAAATCTCAGAAATAAAAGAAGATAGACCCAACCTAAAGACATCAAAAACTCTAGACAATTTCATTTTACCTTTTATAAAGCTTAAGCTGTTTCTTCCTTTGGTAAGATGAACAGTTAATATTAATATACTTATTATCGGTGCCAGCCCAGTTGCAAAGGCTGCACCAAACATTCCCATTTGAAGAGGAAACATGAATATATAATCCAAAATAATATTTGAAAAGCTACCTGTTAGCATTGCAACCATTGATAGCCTTGGATTATTATCGTTTCGTACAAAAGCAAGAAGAATATTATTCATAATAAAAAATGGCGCAAAGGATAATATCGTCAATAGGTAGGTTTTAGTAAGCGGTAGAGTATTGTCATCTGCCCCTAAGGTTAATGCAAGAGATTCTGAAGAAAAAACTCCTACTATTGTAAAGAGAAGTCCTAAAATAACACCCAATTTTATGCTGGTTGAAAATATTTCATTGGCCCGCTTGTCTCTTTTTTGAGATCTTAATATACCATATCTTGTGGCTCCCCCTATCCCTATCATAAGTCCAGTCCCATGAATCAGGCTATAAATTGAAATAGAAAAATTAAGTGCAGCAACACCTGTTGAGCCTAAAGCCTTTGAAATAAAAAATGTATCTGCAAGAATATAACAAGAAAGACCTATCATACCGAGGATATTCAAGCTTACATATTTAGTAAAATCCTTAAAAATATTATTATCCATAAAGTTTCCTCCCTAAAAATAAAAAAGGTATCCCATGACATTCCTTCTAAGACCTAACGGAATGTTCTAGAACACCTTACGCTTTACCCGGTGGCAAAGCTAAAGTTTGCTTATAATAGCAAATTTATAATAGTATAATTTAACATATATGTCAATATTCCTTGAGGCTATAGTTAGAATAATCTTTATTCTTGATTTATAGTCTCCTCTAACCATTGATTAACAATTTTAATTATTTCCTCTTTCTTTGTATCAACCTCATTTACATGATAAAAGGTCATTAAAGCCCTCCTATCTGCAACCCATGCTAATAAATTGCTTTGATCCTCAAAAAGAGGCCCCTCACTCTTGCTATCCTTCCCCTTTGCTCCCGTATGAAAGACTAGCTGTACACAATTCTTATTATTCAGCTTGAAGGTAATCCTATCGTCATTGTTATAACAAAAGCTTGGAGCATTCCATTTTATATGTTCAGTAATATCCTTATTGCAATTAAGAATTATTTCTCTCACTTTAATAATTATATCCTTAAGAGGATGTTCTAGGTCATTTATAAAATCATTAACATCAACATTCTTTGCCTTTTTATTCATTTTTCTAGTCCTCCTCAATATATTATCAATTTCTATCTACTATTATATATAATATTACATTTTATTCCACCTGTCATTAATTCTTCTATGAAGATAGACTTGCTCTAAAGAGTTACCTTTTCATCTCATATTTTATTTTTTCTACATACTATGATATCAATAAAACCTTTTCTATATAAATACAATAGGAGATGAAACAGAATGCAACCCTGTGAAAATTACAAAAGCCCTCTACTCTTAGCAAATCCAATTACTCAAGTTGCTGATATTCCCTACCCTTTATATCTCTCACTACAAGGAAAATATTTTGTAGGCTATGCCGATGATATGGAATTTAAAAACAATACTATTGCCTGGGCTGGTTTAATAAACCCACCAGATTCAAAGGTAAATCTTCATGTCTATGTCTGGACAGTAACTAATACAGGTAACCTTCCACTTCAAGCTAATATATGGTTAAATTCAGAACCTCCAAGGAAGGCTACTATCTCTCAGCTAGTAACCCCTGCCAACACTGCTATATGTCCTCTACCAGTGCCAAAGACCAAGCTTCTAGAGGCAAGTAATGTAGAGGGATATTCAGAGGGTGGAATTAACATTATAGAAAGGCTAGTGGACCCTGAAGTTACACTGGCTAGTGATGCAAACGGAGTTTTAATATTCCCACCTGGAGGAACCTTAATAATTACCCTAAGCTACCCATCAACAACCACTGAACAGGGTTTAGGTAGAGTTGCTTTCGGATGGTCCGAAGAACAGATTTAAGGAAAAATAATAGGAGGTACTAATAAATGGATAGCTATAATAAAAACACAGTATTTATACCAAACCCAATTTCTCAGGTAGTGAGTATGCCTTACGCTCTATATTTATCTCTTCAGGGCAACTACTTTTTAGGCTCTACAAAGGAGCTTTTATTTGGTAGGGGAAGAAATGCTTGGGCTGGATTATTTAATCCTCGAGAATCAGGAGTAAATCTGCATGTTTACTATTGGGAGGTTTCCAATACTAGAGATTCTCCCATAAGAGCACAGATATGGTTTAATTCCTATCCACCAGGAAATCCAACTAGGTCAGATTCTGTAACTCCAACAGATACAGCCATTTCCCCTATTCCAAAAACCAGTATAAGACTTCTTCAAGCAAGCAAAGCTATTGGAGAACCAGAAGACGGTGTTAAAGCCTTCGTCAGAAGAGCACCGGGAAAGTCCACGGTGGGTGATGTGGAGGTAGGTAAATTTATAATGCCTCCAGGAGGTTCCTTTGTAATTTTTCTAGGGACACCAGAAGCACCGGATGAACCTGGAGCCGCAAGAGTAAGCTTCCAGTGGTTCGAAGCTAAAGCTTGCAACAAAGGATAGTAATTAACAGTATTCTTTATATGGTCATAGTTAATATTTTACCCTATAATGAAAATACTCCAGAAGATTAAAATCCTACTGGAGTATTTTCATTAATTATATTACTTACTATATCCTCTAGCCAACCTTTTCAGCCTTTACTTTATACTCCATTGGAGTCATGCCTTCAAGCTTTTTAAAAACCTGGCTAAAATATTTGGCGCTCAGAAATCCACTTTTCTCGCAAACCTCACAGACCTTGTAATCGGTATTATCAAGGAGTGCTTTTGCCTTTTCTACTCTTATTGCATTTATAAAATTGTTTAAGCTATTACCTGTTTTTTGTTTAAATATTCTACTTAAATAGGATGGAGAGATACATACATATTCTGAAATTTCTTTAAGAGTGAGCCTACAATCATAATTTTGTTTTATATACTCTACAGCATCATGAATGATTATTCTTTTATGACAATTTTTACTCATAAGCTCCTCCTGCAAATCACTGAATAATTTGCAGATGCATCCACAGGTCTTCTCTATTGTTGTATACTCACCATTTGATATAATCTTCTCAAAATCCAGATTTGATAAAAAGTCATTATCCATAGCTGCTGAAATATAAATTTCTTTTAGATAATCCATTGAATAGCTGTATAATAATCTATTAAAGGAATATTTTAATCCTTCATTAAATAGTACTTTTATGGAATAATCCAGTTTAGAACTATCTCTACTGTATAGAGCACCCTTTATATTTTCCAGCATATAATTTATATTTTCAAGGGTACTAGACTTCTGAAGGCTTTCTATATCCTCCTGCCTAACTATTCCTTTTTCTGCAATAAAGAATGCTAAATCGCTGCACCAAATAAGCTTTTGAAAAGAATTACTGATGTGAGTTCCCAAGCCACTTAGCCTTTCAGAAACTGTAGTAAAATTTTGATGTTCCTTTAACCCTCCAGATATTTTAGCTTGAAACTCAAATTGGATAAGCTTATGAATCTGTTCAAATATTTTATCTACACTTTCATCTGATTTACCATGATGTTTTTTACTGACTATTAATATAAACTTCTTAGAGGTGGAATGAATAAATATCTCTGCCTTATAATTTTTGCTGCTTATACTGCGTATTTTAGATCTTAAGCTATGAAAGAAACTATTAAAGGTATCTGCACCCAAAGTGTAATGAGAATATATACTAGAGTCATAACCAGAATAACCTAGATAAAATTCTTCTGTTTTAAAATCAAGCTTTACCCCTAGCTTTCTTTCTGCATTACCTATTCTTTTTTCGTTCCCACCACTAACTACTTCTTCATGCAATATATATAGGGCAACCTCATTATACTTTTCAACTAATTCTTTATGAGAAATATTATTTAATCTATTAGTTTTTACTGTTTTGAAAAATGATGCCAGTTCACCCTCGAGAATCTCTTCATTAATTTGAGATCTTTCCATTATGGAATCTACTCTCCACTGGTTAATTGCCCTTTGCGCCTGATGAAAATTAGGTGAATCTAAAATAACTATTACCTTCATAGAGGACATATTAATCCCTATATATTCAACAAGCTTATCACCATAGGCATCCATGATTTTATAGTTTAGAAATATAGCATCTGGCTGCAGGTTAATTATTCTTTCCATAGGATTTTCTGTATATGCAAAGCTATCCATTACATTAAAATCTTTATGCTTTAATAAGAAAGATTTAATTAGTTCCTTTACTCTTGCATCTTCTTCTATTATCAGAATCTTGAACATCATAAATTCACCCCTCTTATTTTGTATCCCATAAAAGCTTTCTTACCCATATATAACCTTATGTCAGATTCTAAATTAAGCTATAAATTTCCATCATGGTTTAATTAATATATTTATTTTCCCTGAACATTTTTTGCTGCTGCAGCTCCTGCCTGTCTACCAAATGTAAGATTCGCGATTATTGATGAACCGCTTCCTGGATATTCTCTATAGAATATCTGACCATTGGCCACCTCTCCTGCAGCATATAATCCTGAAATAACCTTGTCCTCTATATTTAAAACCTCTCCATCAATTGTAATCTTCAATCCACCGATTGTACCACTTGTATTTCCTGATAGCTTCACAGCATATAGCTTACCTTTTGCAATGGCAGTAAGGAACTCAGAAGGCTTATTGAAGTCATCATCCTTACCTTTTTTAGCTAGCTCATTATATCTATCAACGGTAGCCTTTAACACTTTAGAGTCCATTCCTATTTTACCAGCTAAGTCTTCAATGCTATCAGCTTCAAAAGCAGTACCTTCTTCTATGGCTTTACCTACCTTTTCGTTATAATCTGATTCATCGAAAATATAGAAGCAATGTTCGATATTTAAGTCATACATTATTCTTGTCCTTGTAAAGTGGAAGTCTTTTTCATCCATAAAGCGTTTGCCCTCAGGAGTTACAAATAAGCCATCAGCAGCTTCACCATAACCAAGCATTGTTGTTCTGTTCAGAGCAAGCCTAATTCCGGCATCATTTTTAAGGATTTGAGCTCCTGCTTCCTCACCCATTATAAGTCCGTCTCCGGTATTACCTTCTCCAACGGTTGTGGTAAACTCACCAGCACTAGGAAAATACTTCTTAACAAGCTCTGGATTTCTATCAAAGCCTCCAGTAGCTAATATTACAGCGCCAGCATTGATTGTAATCTCATCTCCATTAGAATTCTCAGCCTTAACACCTGTTACCTTTTCCCCTTCAGTAATCAAGCTTAAAGCAGGTGTTTGTAGTAATATTTCTACACCAAGCTCTTTGGCTTTATCCTGTAATGGCATTATAAGATTTGCACCTGAATCCTCGTAAACCTTATGACCTCTAGCTGGTGTACGATAGGAATGTAGAGGTTCAATCTCATCCTTAAACTTCACTCCATTATCCATGAGCCACTCTATATTCTCTGCCGAATTGTTTGCTATTAAACTAACGAAGTCCTTGTCCACTTTGCCCTCACCAATCTCCATTAGAAAATCAGCAAAATCTTCAGCGGAATCCTCTATACCAGCAGCCTTTTGAATTGATGATTCAGCAGCCAAAATTTTAGCTCCAGATCTTATGGTACTTCCACCAACCGCAGGCATTTTTTCTAGAAGTATTACCTTTGCTCCATTATCAGCAGCCTCAATTGCAGCAGATAAGCCAGCAATACCTGCTCCTACAACTACAACGTCTGTTTCTTTGATGATTTTTTGAGCTGTGTTATTTTTCTCTTTCTTAACCTTTAAAGCTGCTATATCTCCATCAGCCTGTGTTAGTGCATCTTCTACTGCAGCTAATATAGCTTTACTAGACACGGTGCAGCCTGTTATGGTATCTACAGCCAACGTTTGTTCTTTAACAATTCCTTCAGGTATGTTTGTAATAGCTGCATCAGCCACACCCTTTGTTTCCTTATGTTCTAAAACCTTTACTTCCTTAATAGATTCTTCATCTACTATTACCTCAACCTTTATGTTTCCATTATGTCCCTTAGCTTCAGCAGTATAGCTTCCAGCCTTGTATGATCCCTTGGAACCCTCTGCTGTACTACCTGAACATCCAGTAAGCAAAGTAAATACTAGCAATAATACTATGCTTAAGATTCCCTTGTTATTTTTCAACATATTCATTTGTTTCTCCCCCTTAATTTATCATATATATTCCATTTTTTCAAACATTTCGTTTAAATTTTAACATAATATAACAAACAATTAAACCCAATATATTGCACAGATATGGTTTGAATTATTGCAAAGTTATCCTCTTCTACGTAAAAAAATTACTCCATAAGGCTTGGGTAGCCTTATGGAGTATTAACATTTCTAAGATTCATTTCAACTTCTATGACAGAATCTTCATTTTCATCAATAATTTCAACAGAAAGCTTATTTACCTTCGTTGTAAACTTTTCTTTTATAGAATTAACATCCTCATAAGCCTTATCTAACTTCTCTCTTGAAGGGAAATTTCCCAATGTCATATGAGGTAAGAATGTCTTCTCATTAAACCAAGCTGCTTTATAAGGTTCCAAGATTCCTTTATATAGCTTTAAGCTAAGTTTTTTTATCTCTTCCACACCTTCTTTTATAGTAAAAAATAAATACATACCTAAAGGATTATCAATTTTAATAATATCACCCATAGTTAGTCTAAAGGAGCTTGTCTCAGAAAGTACCTGATTTAAATGCTCTTTAATTTCTAATGATGTAAGATTGCTTTCAAAGGTAAATACTAGGGTAATATGTGGTCTAACATGATTAGCAAGTGGATCATATTTCTGTCTTATTTCATCTATAACGTTTATGTTATCAAATTGTGGAAATATCATTATGGTTCGTCTCAACATATTTCTCTCACCTTATCACTATATTTTCAAAATAAATGATTCACTTGGTAATCCAAAGAATTCTCCTAAGCCTATACTTATAAATCCATTATTAATTAATATTTTCCTAGAAGCATTATTCTTAGGATCTATCATTGCAGTAATTTTATTTAATTGCTTTTCTTCTTTAGCCTTTTCAACCAATAATCTAGCAACTTCACTTCCTATACCTGTGCCCCAGAAGTCAGGTAATAACATATATCCTAGCTCAGCTTCTGTTGAGTCCTTCTCTTTGATCCTGAGCATCCCGTAACCTATAAAGTTATTTGTTGAAGCTTCTATAACTTTAAAATTACCAAAGGACTCTTTTAATTCATTGTTTTTCAATATTAAATTGAATTTTTCTTTTGCCTCAGCTAAAGGAAGAGCTCTTTCTGTGATCATGGCCATAACTCTTTCATCTCTAACTAGTTCATAGTATTTATCAAAGTCTTCAGAAGTAAACTTCTGTAGATATATTCTTTTATTCATTATTTTAACTCCCCTCTTTATTACCCAAAACCATCTTCCATATTATTACTTATATTCAAATATATACTTTACAATTGGCACTGTCAACATAATATACTTTTCTATCTATAACTACTTTATTAGTAATAAAAAAGAATCCCCATCGCCAGAAGAAGATTCTTTATTAATAACCGTTTCATTTATCATTATGACAATTACTTTTTAACTATGAACTTATAAAAGGTGGATATACTATCCCAAATGCAAAGAACAATAAAGACTCCAGCAAAAATCCACTTCCCTCTATCAAACCATAATGCAATAGTATTAATAGAGCCTTTTGTGAGCTCGGCTATTTCTGAAATAAAAGCAGCATTAAATAGTGCAGTATCACTTAACATAACAACAACCAATATACACATGAGTACATTATAAACAGCATTGCATATAATCAGTGATATATTCCATCTTTCTGCAATATACTTCCATATAAAAATACCCAGCTGAAGTACTGTCAAAGCAAGAATGAAAGGCATGTATACTTTAAGCACATTAATATCAAATAACGGGGTAGCCTGCAAAACACCATTTTCTATATTTCTATAAATACCTATGACTTGAGGCTGAAAATACAAAAGAGCTGTAAAGATTATAGTCCATACCACTGAAAAAATAGTTTCTCCTCTAGAAATCTTCAAACCATCATTTACCGGTAGCTCTGGCAAGGAATCTGGAGTCCATTTATCACTAATCTGTGATAAATCCCCCGCTTCAACTCCACTTCTTTCTAAAATAACGAATATAAGAGTGACCCAAAAGGCACCTTGCATCGCCCCCAATAATCCTCCAGAAATTATATTTATAAACAACTGTATAATTGTTTCCATTACATCTATTTTAGAGGGATTTATAACTCTCTCTATTATCTCAATACCTATAAAAACAGCAATACAAATACCTACTACTATTTTAAGAACCTCCAAGTATTTGTCATAATACCCTGGACCAATGATATATCTTTTTTGAGGGTTATACTCATTGGCAAGCTCCATGGGACTACCCATTTCCTTCAGAATATTATATATATCTTTTTCAGTATAGTTATCAGGGAGCATATCTTCTATATTAGTTCTAAGTTCCTTTAAAACATCATCACGAATCTCCTTTGGCAGATAACTTCCCACGGCATGAACATATCGATCAATCAGATTCATTTTTCATCCTCCTCTAAAATTGTATCTAATAGGGTTGAGATTTGTTTCCACTCTTTCTTAAGCTTCTTATATACTTCTTTACCGTCATCACTGAGGGTATAAAATTTTCTAGGTCTGCTTTCGCTGGTATCCCATTCACTTACAAGCAGCTTCTGTTTTTCTAATCTGCGCAATAGCGGATACAATGTTCCTGCTTCAATTGGCACTTTCTTTTCTTCCAATTTCTGCACCAGTGAATAGCCATATTCATTTGAATGAAGCTGACTAAGGACTAACAGAACCATTGTTCCTCGTTTTAGTTCAACTGTAAGGGAATTGATTAATTCATCCGTTGAGTTCATTTAATCACCTCAATTCAAGTATACTGTATGTCGTACATTATAGTCAAGATAATATTACTATATTTTATAATATATTCCATAATATCAAATATTGTTCACAGGCTATTTTTTGTTTCTTAAACAGTGATATTATAGATAGCCTTAATAGATTTAATATTAATAATTCTATTAAATATCATGGACACTAAAAAAATACTCCCTCAAACCTATGTTTGAGGGAGCATAATTATGCATAAAAATTTAATTCATAACCTTAATCTACAATAGTCTTCTAATAATCGGTACCCATATTTCACTTTTAAATTCTGGTGAAGTCACATCTTTATTTTCATTCCATAAGATTTCTGGTCCTTCTGCTATTTCATAATTTGAGGATGGGAACCATTCAGAATAAATGCGTCCCCAGGTGTCTTGAAGAGTCTCTGGAAATGGTCCAACAGCTTCGAATACAGCCCAGGTTGATGCCGAAACTTTAAGCTCTGATAGCTCCTCAGGGCATTCTTTATTTGTTGCTACACCTATATAGTGGTCTAGCTCTCCCTTTTCTTAATCCCAACTAAGCTGAAGGCTTCCTTTTCTTCTATTCTATAGTTCATTTCGCTTCCTCCTTTTATTGATAATTGGAAGGTCATTCTTGGATATGCTTTTAGCTGTTGACCGTTGTATCTTGCTTCAGAAGGATTTATACCATGCAATATATAAAACTCTATACCGCATATATACTCACTTAATTCTCAAATAACTCTAAACCTCTAAATGAAAAAATCCCCCAAACCGTAGTCTGAGGGAACAAAATAACATTCTGAAATATGTTACAAAATTCTATAGCCAGATAAAAACTATATACTTAATACCGCATCATAGGCTTCATGTACAGCATTTAATACCTTTCTCGCTCTTATGCTATCTCCAACATTTACAATATCAATTTTATCCTTTAGAGAATTGAAAATGCTGTCATTAGGTGAAAAGCCCATGGCCAATACAACATTATCACATTTTATATCTTCATTATTCCCATCAACCTCTACATTTATGAATCCATCATTTATGCTAAGCAGCTTACAAGATGGCTTAGTTGTAATATTAGGGTGCTTCAGCATTTGATTTAGCATCATTAAATTCTGAATAAATATTGGTTCTGGTAATATTTTTGAAGCCATTTCAACTATTGTAACCTTCTTACCTCTATTGGCTAGCATAATAGCAGTTTCACAGCCAACAAGTCCACCGCCTATTATTGCTACTTCATCACCTAATAATGCTTTGTTCTGAAGCACATCTACTGCTGTTGTTACATTACTATTATTTATACCTTGTATACTTCCAGGCTTAATAGGATTAGCTCCGGCAGCATAAATAACTTTATCAGCATTATAATTTAGTATTTTTTCTTCCGTTGCTTCCATACAATACTTGATTCTAATATTTAAGGTTTCTATCATTGTGCGATAATAATTAAGTACTTTTTCTCCATCTCTCTTAAATGGAGGCATGCACGCATTATAGAAATTCCCGCCTAAGTACTCATTCTTTTCCCAAATCTCTACATCATGTCCCGCTTGAGTAGCTGCAATGGCTGCTTGACATCCTCCAGGACCTGCACCAATAACAAGTACTCTTTTTGGAGCTTCAGTAGCCTTTATATCTTTGATTCCTTCATAACCAGTTGTTGGGTTAACCGCACAGTTTATACTCTTTCCTTCACAAACTCTTGCAATACAGCCTTCATTACAATAAATACAATTACGTATCTCATTAGTTTTGTTTGCTATTACTTTGTTAGGAAAATCTGGATCTGCTAAAAACTCTCTACCAACACCAGCTATATCAATCCAATTATTTTTAATAGCTGTTTCTGCCTTGCCTATATCTCCCAAATGTCCATTAGAAATAACAGGCAAAGTAGTAACTTCCTTTATTATTCTTGAGGAAAGCATTTGAGGTACCATTTCCTGCTGATAAATAGGAGGCATAGCCATATACCAGTTATCATGGCAACCAGCGTCTACGTGAAGAGCATGTACACCTTTCTTTTCCAGCATTTTTGCTATTTCAATCCCTTCATCAATTCCTCTATAGCCCGCTTCAACTGGTAAAAAATGCTGTGGAGTGTATTTTACGATAATAGGAAAGTCATCACCAAGATCATTTTTAATATTGTCGATGATTTCATTTAAAAATCTCATTCTATTTTCGAAGCTTCCACCATATTCATCAGTACGGATGTTCCATTTCTTCGTCATAAACTTATCTGTCAAATATCCACCGTAAGCGTGAACCTCTACTGCATCGGCTCCTGCTTTTTCTGCTAGCTTTACTGTACGTAAAACTTCCCCTTGAATAAATTTAATCTCTTCTTTAGTGAGTTCATCAAAAGTATACTCACTACCTGGATAAAGAGGAATTGCTGAAGCTGAAGCTGGCTTTTCTCTACCCTCTGCTTTTCCACCAAGACCTATACCAGGCATAATTTGAATGCATACTTTACAGCCATATTCATGAGCTCTATCTACCATATTCTTAAAACCTATATAGCTTTCCTCCGTAAGAGTTGATGCAGGAGAATGACCGTCAATAGCTTCTGTAGCTATAACTGTAGTCATAATCATGGATGCTCCACCCTTTGCCCTTGCAAGATAATAATCTACTGCTCTTGAATCAAAATCTCCAAGCTCAGGTCCCATGGCAACCATAACAAATCTATTTTTAAGCTCCAGCTTTCCTATTTTAATAGACTCTAATACCTTCATTTATTTTCCCCTTTCCCACAATTAATATTATTTAAATTTTAACATACTGTTCTATCCTGAGCAACAAATTAACAGCAATTTTGTAAATTATTTCATCATATTCTTTACTTTAGCATATGATTAATCATGAATTTTCCTATCTTTACAGTTAAAATGAAGATTTCTTAAAGTCTATGAATTATTTTTGGTTCTACTGTGTGGAACACTTTGTCTAATTGATATCATTCATATCACTGTGCTATAATTGATTAGGAAAGAAGGTGATCTTATATCCTCTATTAAATGTTTGGAACGCGCATTAGATATACTTGATATAATGTATCAAAATGGAGGTAAGATGACTCTTACTGAAATATCTAAATCAATGAATTTGCATAAAAGCACAGTATATAGAACATTATTAACTCTAACTGAAAAGGATTTTTTAGAAAAAGATGAGCAAACAGGTCTATATACCTTAAGCTCAAGAGTTTTTATGATGGGACTAGTTGCTGCCAGCAACTTTCCTATAGCAACCATTGCAAGACCACATCTTGAATATTTATCAGAGAAATATGATGAAAAGATAAATTTAAGTCTTTTAAACTATAATCGGAATGATAACACCCAGGAAAAAGCTAAGGGTGATTTTGTACTAGTTTTACAACAATACCTAAACAACACCTATTCAAAAACCTTAATTACACCAAAACAATGTGATGCCAGTGAGGTCTTTCAACCAGCTGTTTATATGTGCTTTATGGCTTACCTAGAAAACGGTGCTGATTCTCAAGAGTTCAGAGAAAACTATATTAAACTGAATAAGAGATATAAAAATAAGAGTCTGGAAATTGATGATGTTATATCGAAAGTTCAACACGTCAGAGTAAAAGGCTACGCCTATGAAGAAAATGATCTCCGTCCAGGTAGTCTGTGCATCGCTGCCCCTGTATTTAATAAAGATAATTTACTCGTGGGTGTTTTAAGTATAAACGGACAAAAAGCGAAACTAAATAAGTTTTCTATAGATAAAATAATCGAAGAAATAAAGTATACAGCTAGTACTCTAACAGATATATGGTCCCGTAATGAACTCTAAATATTCAATTTTATTAAATGAACTTAATAAAAAATACTTGAGGCTTAATGCCTCAAGTATTTTTTATAACAATCTTAGGTACGGAATATACCATCTATAGTTAGTGATTGTCCAGTAATGTAATTAGCTTTTTCTGAGGCTAAAAATACTGCTGCTGCTCCAACCTCTTCTGGCTTTCCAAGTCTTCCTGCAAAGACGCTGCCTTTTATCCAGGTCTTTAGCTCTATGGGAAGAGCAGCAACCATATCAGTTTCTATAGGACCTGGACATATTGCATTTACATTGATCCCTATAGGCGCCAAATCTCTTGCAAGAGTCTTAGTTAATCCTATGAGAGCTGCCTTGGAGGTAGCATAAGCAGAGCTTCCAGTAGAACCAGTAGCAGCGCTCGTTGAAGACATAAAAATAATACTTCCTGTTTTTCTCTCTATCATATGTGGAACTACTAGCTTTGACATATAGAAGGGACCATAAGCATTCACCTTCATTACATCATCAAATTGCTCAAGGGTTGTCTCCATTATAGAGCCATTAGCTTCTATACCTGCATTATTAACTAAAACATCAATTTGGCCAAAGTGTTCAATAGCCGCATCCACTAATCGATTACATTCATCATATTTTGAAACATCAGCTTGAAATACAAGAACCTCTGCACCTAATGCTTTACACAGCTCAGATACTTCCTTTGCTTTTTGTATATTGCTGTTGCAGTGAATAACCACATTATAACCTGCTTCTGCAAATTCTGTAGCACAGGCAGCTCCAATTCCTCTTGAGGATCCTGTTATAAGAACAACTTTTTTACTCATAAGTTCAGTCCTACCTTTCCTTTGTCATTTTATTTAGATTTTAGTTATTTTCTTTAGTGCATCTAATTCCTTACATTTAATTTAGTTACTTTTTTAACACACTAAAGCGTCATAATTGTATAAAAATAACTTTAAAATAATATTTAGTAATTATTAGCACTATTTCCCTAATAAGCATTGTATATTATTTAACAAATTAAAGCAATACGTTTAAAACAACTTATTTTCTAATTACTCAAAAATAGGAGGAATCATAATAAATTATGCAATTCCTCCCACTTAAAATAAATAAAATTTTGCATTCATTAATATATGTTATTGCTTACTAGCAAACTTACTTCTTCCTAGCAGATATTAATAGCATCATGGGACGACGCAATTCATCCTCTCTCCCAGGCTCATCCATGAGGTAGTCAGCTGGCTTTGGTTCTACCAGCTTAGTAATCTCAAAACCACAGCTAATAAGTGTGTTCACATAGGTTGTGATTGTCTTATGATACTTAACAACCTCTTCTCCCAAAAATATAGCTTTACGTGGTCCTTCTTCAAAGTAGCGATCAACAGGCCAGTGAAGAGGATTTCCTTGGGCATCATAATGCCACTGCTGACTGCCCTCGGCAGTGAATATGGGATGCTCCACAGATAGTATAAAATCCCCACCCTTTACCAGAAGGTTACTAATTTTTCTGCACACCTCCTGAAAGGAGTCAATGTAATGAAAGGCTAGTGAGCTTATAACCACATCAAAGGATTCTTCTGGATAATCAATATCTTCAATAGGCATCTTAATATATTCAACAAGGGGTGATGTCGTTTTTTCTCTTGCCTCCTGAAGCATTTTTTCTGAGATGTCCACGCCTATCACTGACTTTGCCCCCATTTCAACAGCATAGTTGCAGTGCCACCCAAAGCCACAGCCCAGGTCTAAAACACGAGCTTCCTTGAAGCTTGGTAGCATTTTTTTAAGCTCATGCCATTCCCCTGCCCTCTGTAGTCCCTCCACGGAACGAGACATCTTTTTATATTGATTGAAGAACTCTATATCATCATATTTATTTTCTTTCATAATATACCCCTCCGCATTTTTCGTAGTACTCTTTAAATTATCAAAACTGCTTTTGTAGACTCTTATTTAAGGATTTCAACATAGCCTTCTGTTCCATTTACACGAATTCTCTGCCCATCTTTAATTAACTTAGTTGCATTCTCCACTCCTACCACTGCCGGAAGCCCATATTCACGAGCTATAACGGCTCCATGGGTCATAAGTCCCCCAACCTCTGTCACTAAGCCTTTTATAGAAATAAACAATGGTGTCCAGCTAGGATCCGTAAAGGCAGTGACTAAAATATCATCATCTTCTAGGTCTGCATCCTCCATGTTTAATATAACTCGTGCTCTTCCTTCCACAACTCCAGAAGAAACTGCCAGTGCTGGTATAGCTGTTGGTGGGATGCCATCTCGATTATATTTACCGGCAAATATTTCTCCATCAGAGGTAATAACCCTTGGTGGATTTAGCTTTTCATATAATTTATATTCTTCTTTGCGTTTCACAATAATCTCATAATCCAGTTCACCAGTAACTACCGCTTCAGTAAGCTCTTCAAAGGTAAGGAAATATACATCTTCTTTTTCCTTAATAATATTTGCTAGAGCAAGCTTTTCTGCTTCCTTCATCAAGGCCATCTTATATATGAAGTATCGACTAGCTATGTGATATTTTGGATATTCACGATAGCCTATAAACTTCCTAAGCCTCTCAATCATTTTCTTTGTTTCTTCTGCCTTTTCTTCTCCATCAGGCAATTGCTTCAATCCGTCTATAAGTTCCTTCTCTTTTTTATAGGCTTCCTGTAAGCCTTGATTAAACCTTTGAGCTCTGGCCCCAGCATTAAAATTCTTAATGTTACTAAGGATAATGGGTATTATTATATGAGGCTTTTCACTCCAGCGAGTTTTAGTAATATCAATTTCTCCTACACATCTCATTCCATATTTTATAAGATAATCATTAAATGCAGCCTTAGCTTCCTTACCACCTTTAAATTTAACAAGCTCCTTTAAGAAATCTTCTCCCTCAGCCTCCTGCAGATAGTTTATCACCTCAGGGTAAGGGCGAATCACGTCGGCCACATCTAATAAAGCTAAGCCCATTTCAGAGGTTATATTGTTCTCTACTGATTGAGAAAGAATATCCGCAGCATTCTTTTCTCCAAGCCAAGCGTTCATTCTTTCATTAATCCAAGAGGAAGCACCTATGCCAGCCATTATTGCCGCAGAGTTTTGAGGATCAAATATAAGCTTCTTTAGCTTTCCTATATCCTCTTTAATGAAATCAAACAAATCTCTTCCTGATTTTTGTTGAATATTTTCCTTTAACTCCTCAATATATTTTTCACTGAGTTTAATTAAATCAGGTACTATTGAAGAATTAATGTCTATTTCTTTCCCTTGGATTGAATTAGTATACTCTTTTTTATTATCATCAGGGAAAGCTTTTACAAAATCTCCTCTCTCTGTTATGGTTACAAGAGCATCCTTTGTAAGAGGGTCGTGTTCTCCCATGTTTCTTAATAAAGCAGCTCTGCTTTCTGGTGACTCTAACATACCTATGACATCAACAAACAATCTACCACCTGCTTTATATCTTTGACCCATAGATGTTAACTGGAAAATAGACATTCCTAATGGTTTCAAAGGATCTGTCATCATTTGTTGATGTCCAACAGATAGGTATATATGTTTTTTTCCATCATAAGCTTCTGGAATAGGATATAAGGTGGTGATAGGACGACTCTGAACAATGTAAAATTCACCATCAACCAAGCACCACTCTATGTCTTGTGGAGAGGTAAAATGTTTTTCTATTCTTCTACCAATACCCTCAAGCTTTAAGATATCCTCCTCAGTCAACACCTGCATAGTTTGTTTATTTTCATCCAGCTCCTGGGTTTCAGTGCCACCAGTCTTTAACCCATATACAGCCAGTTTTTTAGTCGATATTAGCTTATCTATAACCTTTCCTTCCTGCACCCTATAGTTATCGGCAGTAACCAGTCCTGAGACTAATGCTTCACCGAGGCCAAAGCTAGCATCAATAGACACTACCTTACGATTTGAGGTGATTGGATCAGCCGTAAACATAATTCCCGAAGCCTCGGGAAAGATCATCTTCTGGACTATAACCGATAAATAAACCTTACGGTGGTCAAAACTATTTTTAATTCTATAAGCTACTGCCCTCTCTGTAAAAAGAGAAGCCCAGCATTTACTTATATGCTTTAAAATTTCGTCTTTTCCTATAACATTTAGATAGGTATCCTGCTGACCAGCAAAGGATGCTGTGGGTAAATCCTCTGCAGTAGCACTAGAACGTACTGCATAGCCATTACCTTCACCTATTAATTTAATATTTCTAGCAATCTCCTCTGCTATCTCCTTTGTTATAGGTATACTTTCAAGGAGAATACGAATCCTTCTACTTATTTCCTGGACCTCTTCCCTATCCTCTGCTCCCTGCTTTGATAAATCATCAAGTAAAGCTTCAAGCTCAAGATTATTTTCTGTTAGCTTTTTATATACTTCTGTGGTAACACAAAATCCTTCCGGAACAAAAACTCCTTCTAATCTGGACAGTTCTCCCAGGTTAGCACTCTTACCTCCAACAATAGGTAGCTGAGTTTTGTCAATTTCCTGAAAACCACGGACATAAATATTCATAGATCCCTCTCCTTTATAATTGATTTTTCGATCCATCATCTATTTACTAATCGGTTTAACAGACTCTTTCAGTAGTGGCGTGCACTGGCCAGAATAATAGATATTTAGGACGTGCAATGCTCTAGTGCAAGCAGTATAAAGCAGCAGCTTTTCCTCTTCATGACTGTAATTTCCTTCTCCAGCATTGTAAATAAACACAACATCAAATTCCAAGCCTTTTGCAAGGTATGCTGGAATCACTAATAGATCACTGACGTATTCATCATCTTCATCAATTATAGCTTTAACCTTCAGCTTTTCTTTTAAGTAGCCATATACATTACTGGCTTCTTTTGCAGTTCTTGTAATGATGCCAATGGATTTATATCCCCTGCCTTTATACCTTACTATATCCTTAAGAAGAGCAGCTCTTATATCCTCTTCCGTAGGTAAACCTATAACTACAGGTTCATCTCCGCTTCTAGTTACGTATTCTTCTCCAAGATCCTCATTTAGCAGTCTTCGGGAAAAACGGGTGATTTCCAGGGTAGATCTATAGCTTTTACTTAGATTTATCCTGAAGGTATTATCCATGGGGAAGACAGTGGATATATTACTGTAATCTCCTAATCTCATAAATGTATTGATAGACTGCTGCAAATCTCCTAGAATCGTAATATTTGCCTCCTTAAAAAGCTGATAAAAAATCTCATACTGTAATGGTGTGTAATCCTGTGCTTCATCAATGATTACATATTTAATTTCTGAGGTTTTAGGTAAATCTCCCAGGACACCCTTAAGATAAAGTAGAGGAACCTGGTCCTCATAATTGAAAGAGTAATCATTAAGCTTTTCCAGGGTATAGCTCTTGATTTCATCAATAAGCTTCCTATTATAATCAGCATTTATTTTGCTTGTGAAAAGCTCAATATCTATGAAAAGATTTTTATAAATATCAATGAGATTAAACACTGTAATTCTCGAAATCTCATTATGAACTTTTTCAACTTCCTCTTTTACTAAAGCCTTGCCTAGTTCTCTAATCTCAAAATTATCTAAATACGGCTCTGACTCCTTAAGCTTAAGATAAGCCTCTTCCATTTGTCTTTTTTCATAAGGGTCAAACAGATATAATAATCTTTCTCTTATTTTTTGAAGCCTCCTTTTAAGTGGAAGCATTCCATAATCCTTAAAGTACAAATCCTCTATATCCTTAGCGGAGATTATTAAATTATCACCATAAAATATATCCGGAAAGCTTCTTTCTGTTTTTTCTAAATAAGTTACATATTCCTTTAATACCTCCAGAAATTCCTTAGAGGATTTAAATTTTATACTATTTATTCTCCTTTGGTAGCCTTCTTCTTCCCTAGCTGTGAGGATATATTCCATCATATAGGAATAAGCTTCCTTTTTATACTCAACTCCTAAGGTCATATGCATATATTCCTTAAAGGTGGTCTGAAACGTATTATCCTCACCAAGCTGAGGCAATACATTGGAGATATAATCATTAAAGATATTATTTGGGGAGAATATAATTATATTTTCTGGTGTTATTTTTTCTCGGTGCTTATATAAGAGATAAGCAATTCTATGAAGAGCTACTGAGGTCTTTCCACTTCCCGCAGGCCCCTGAACAATGAGATACTTATATTCCTCATTACGGATTATCTTATTCTGGTCCCTCTGGATAGTAGTCACTATTGCCTTCATCTTACTATCGGTATTCTTACTGAGGATAGCCTGTAGCACCTCATCATCTATATTTATATTACTATCAAACATGTATTCAAGCTTTCCATCGCTTACCTTGTACTGTCTCTTTAATATTAAATTACCATCAATAACTCCCTCAGGACATTCATAGCTTGCTTCACCAATTTCATAATCATAAAACATGCTAGCTATAGGAGCCCTCCAGTCATATATTAAAAAATCATAGCTATCATTTATAAGATTTGAGATCCCTATATAATACCTATCAGCTCTCTTCTCATCCTTTTCCTTAAAATCAATTCTTCCAAAATACGGTGACATGAGCATTCTCTCATATTTTGCTTCTAGCTTCCTGGTAAATTCATAGCTTCTTTTCTGCACCTTCATGGTATTGATAAATTGCATAAAGTCTACTACCTGCTCTAAACCATTGTTTACAGATACAGAGCCAATATCCTGCCAAAGCTCTCTTTGAGTTGCGATAGAATCCTTCTTAAATCTTTCCTTAAAGTCACGCTTTTCATTTAACTGCTTTTTTACCTCCTGCAGCACCGCCGAAAGTCTATCTTCTTCCTCTTTCCATTCCATATAATTTCTGTCCATAATACCTCCCTTTCTTTTTTGAAAAAATAAGTGAGATTTTTCAGAAATTCCTATTGACATCGCTAAAATAAAAGTGTATAATATAATTGGGAAATATATTATATTTTTGTCAAAAATAGGAATCAAAGTAATTTTATCATTTCTATTTTCATATGTCAATATTAAACATTTATCATGGGATAAATGTTTTTTTAATTATTCTGTTCTTTTCTTTATTAATGGTTTACTTTAAATGATATATTTGCTTCTATTTCTAATGCACCCTCTCAAGAATTCTCATAGATCAAATAACTAACCCCTCTTTGATTACTCAAAGAGGGGTTAGTTTTGCTATTTATTATAATTGAAAGCCTGCCAGCTATAATGATATAAAACAAATCCCACTATACACAATATGAAACCAAAAACCATAGATGCTTGTAGATTTACAGCAGCAATTTTCCCAAAAACAACATTAGTAAAAATTGCTATTATATCCATAATAACAGCATTCATGCTAAGAGCCGTGGCTCTATCCCTAGTGGTGATTTCTTCGTTTTGAATTTTCATTTGAAGTGGCTGCAGAATACTAAAACCAATTCGAAGGATCAGCACTCCAAGTACAGCTATTATTGCATACTTGGTAAAGGCTAACAAAATACAAGCTATACTCCCAGAAAAAAACACCAAAAGACCTAGGTTTTTATCTCCAATTTTATCAGTGATTTTAGAAGAAAAACCTCCAAGCAAACCACTAATAGTTATTATTATATAAACAATAGATATCATCGATGGAGACATTCCCACCTTAATATATTTCAACTGATTTAAAAAAACCGTAATTGTTTGATGCGTTTCATTGAGTAAGGCAACGGACAGTACAACTAATATTAGCCTTTTATTACTAAATACCTGCTTAAGAATACCCAATGAGACTTTCATAGAAATACCATTAGACTTTTCTTTTGTTACCTCTTTTAAGCCAAAGGCTAGACATGCAGATATCCCATAGCTAACTACAGTTAAAAGCCCTGCTGTACGGTAGTTGTCACCTATAAATACAGCATAAATTCCTGCAGCTAGTAGAAGACCTATTTGACAAAGGTTATTATATATCCCAAAAACCCTTTGAGAGTCGCCATGGGTGCAAGATAGATAAAGTATACTGACATCGACACCTGACAGACCAGCGAGAACAATACCTAGTAATATTCTCTCAAACAAAAAATCTCCAAAGCTATCAGCCTTCCAAAAAACTATCTTTGAAATGAAATACAGACAACAGCAACCAATCATTGTGCGTCGATATCCAATTCGATCCGCAATATGCCCCAAAGGTATCTCTAGAGATATCATTATTACAAGTGAAATACTTTCAATAAGAGTAATCTGAAATATAGATATTCCTACTGCTTGACGGTATAAGGTCGCAATAGGTCCATAAAACACCATCCCCTGTAAAAGGGCAATGACGTACATAATATAAATATTCTTTTTCAAAATAAAAACCGCCTCTCATAAACAATGTGCATAACAATAAAACCATAGTTCATATGGTCACTAAAAGTTATAATCACATAGCTTAAATTGGACGATTGTTTATCATAATAACTCCTTTAATCATGTCGATAGTATTTCATTACTAATTATAATATACTATAAATACTATTTTAAAGAAAATTCAGATCCTAATGCCTAATATTATATTTCTTTTGAGCTTTAAGCATAATTATTCCTCCCAAAATAAACCCTATCCCAAAAGCAAATATTTAATTATTAACCGTTCACAAGCTTAATTTTTACTAACATATCCTAGGTACCATCTCACCTTCTAAAGGAGTTATAATTCTCTTGCCTCCAAAGGTATTTATAGCGATAACATGATGATTTTTATCTTCTATGAATTCTCCCATTATATTAGCATTCTTACAGTTACTAAACCTCTGTAAACCCTCAACTATCTCTATTGCTTTAGCTTCCCTCACTACCAATATCATTCTTCCCTCAGAAGCAATATATAGAGGTTCTAAGCCTAAGAGCTCATTTATCGCTGTAATCTCTGGCCTGATTGGTATGTTTTTTTCATATAAATTTACGCCAAGGCCTGAGTGCTTTGAGATTTCATTAAGTACAGTAGCTACTCCGCCTCTAGTAGGGTCTCTCATAAATTTAATATCCTCAGAATAATCCTTTAGGTAATCTAATATTTCAGTAAGTGGAGCACAGTCGCTCTGAAAATCACCTTTTATATTGAGATTATACTGATTTATTGCTATGGTGGTGCCGTGTTCGGCTATGGAGCCTGTGACTATGATTTTATCCCCTGGGAATATTTCTTTAATACTAAAATCCTTTAACACCCTTCCTATGCCACTGGTATTAATGAAAACTTGATCTACTGCCCCTTTTTCTACTACCTTCGTATCTCCTGTTACGATAGAAACTCCTGCCAAATCAGCTGTCTCCTTCATTGATATTACAATTCTTTCAAGGATATCTAAATCAAAGCCTTCTTCAATAATCATTCCACAGCTTATATATAATGGCTTTGCACCCACAGCAACTAAATCATTTATAGTACCGCAGATAGCAAGCTTGCCTATATTACCCCCTGGAAAAAATATAGGCTTAACTACAAAGGTATCTGTAGTAAAAGCTAACCTCCCCTGTCCTATTTCTAAAATTGCAGAATCTAAGCCCTGCAAAAGTATTTCATTGTTAAAATGCTTATAAAAAATATTTCTTATTAGCTCCTCTGTTTGGCTTCCCCCATTGCCATGGCACAATTTAATTGAGTTGTCCATATTACCTTCTCCTTCTAAATATGATATTTATAGTAGGCTGCACATGAGCCTTCACTAGAAATCATGCAGGGTCCTAAGGGATGGACAGGAGTACATTCTCTACCAAAAGCATTGCAATTAACTGGCTTTTTTCTTCCAATAAGGATTTCTTTGCACAGGCACTGAGAATCACTAATCTTTGAAGTAACCTTTATATTATATTTTTTCACGGCATCAAGCTGTGAATAGCCTTCTTTTAATATCAATGAAGAGCCAGGTATATATCCAATACCCCTCCACTCTGTATCCCCAACATCAAATACCTCTCTTATTACTTCTTGGGCAAGCTTATTTCCCTGGGAGCTTACGGAACGTTCATAGAGATTTTTAAATTTCCTGAGGCTTATATCCTTTCTATAAAGAGTAAGCTCATGGATAGCTCTAATAATGTCTAGGGCTTCAAAGCCGGTAATTACTGCAGGAATCCCATATTCATGAGAAATGAATTTAAAATAATCCGCTCCCATCACCGAAGCCACATGACCAGGACAAATTATTCCATGAATATTGTTGTAAGCTTTATCAAGAACCAGGTGCATAACTGGAGGCATAAGCTTTAATGAGCAAAGGAAATATAAATTAGCTATGTTTTTTTCTCTGGCTAGTTTAATTGCAGAAGCAATCACTGGAGCTGTAGTTTCAAAGCCTACAGCAAGAAATACAATAGACTTTTCTCTATTATTCTCTGCAATTTCTAAAGCTTCAAAGGGTGTATATAGGATTTTAATAGCTTTCCCCCCTCTTCGCTGGTCCAAAAGACTCTCATGGCTCCCCTTTACCCTGAGGATATCTCCAAAGGTCGTTAATATTACATTATCCCTATCTAATATCTCAATGGCAGTATCTATAATACTCACATCAGTTACACATACAGGACACCCTGGCCCAGATAGGAGCTCAATATTTGAACCTAACAGCCCTCTTATCCCAAACTTACCAATAGCATGGGTGTGACTTCCGCAAACCTCCATTAATCTTGTACCTTTTAGGGAAGTATTATTAATATCTCTAATCATATTTTCAATTAGTTTTTCATTCATTAAAAAAGCCATCCTCACCAAGGAAACTATTATAATTCTCCGTTAAAAAACCATAGTATTCCTTATTAATTTTTTCTATGGCACAACCCACATGAATCAAAACATAATCACCTATTTCAGGTTCTTCTATAAGCTTAATAAAAATCTTCGCTTCTGCCCCCATAATATTAACTAAGGCATAATCTCCATTAATCACTGTTATTTCACCAGGTATGGCTAAACACATAATATCCTCACCCCTGTATTATTTGATCTGCAATGACAAGCTGTCCAAGAGATATTCCACTATCATTTATGGGAACCTTTTGATTATAAAATACTTTCAGCCCTCTGGCCTTAAGTCTTTTCACTAGATTAAGGAGAAGATATTGATTTTCAAAGCAACCTCCGCTTAATACCACTTCTGATATCCCATATATGCTATTTAATCTTATTACCATTTCTTCCGTTGCTGATATCAAGCCATTGTGGAACTTTGAAGAAATCACCGATACAGGTATTTTAATCTCTATATCTCCCAGCAACTCTTTAAATAGCTCTTTGTAATCTATCTCAAACATCCCTTCACTAGAAATTATCCCCATTGTATATGAGTCCTTCACTTCAGAATCTATGGTATTTTCCAGGATAATCGCACCCTGAGCCTCATAGGAAATCTTATAGCAGAGGCCTAATAAAGCAGAAACGCTATCAAACAATCGACCTATGCTTGAGGTTTTATAACAGTTAAGGCTATTTTTCAGTGCCTGCAATACCACCTCAAGCTTTTCTCCTTCTATTTCTCCTAGCCATTTTTTCGGATCATAGCCTAGGGCTGATAAATAACATAAAGCGGCCCTCCATGGTTCTTTTACAGCCTGATCTCCCCCTTGAATAGCTATATATTTTAAATGTCCTACTCTCTTAAAGTCTCTTGTAGTACCTATAAAAAATTCTCCGCCCCAAATACCCCCATCCAAACCATAGCCAGTACCATCAAATATAACACCAATCACTGGCTCTTTTAATTTATGTTCAGCCATGCAGCTCACCATATGAGCATGATGATGCTGCACAGGAACCTTCATGCCTTTGAAGTTTTCTAAGCTGAGCCTTGAGGTAAAGGAAGGATGCATATCGTAGGCAATCACCTCTGGCTTAGCAGCGGTAACCTTTATTAAGTGCTCAATAGTCAATAAATGATTTGAATAACCATCAGCATTATTGATATCCCCTAAGTATTGACTCATATATCCATAGCCATTCTTCCCTACTGAAACTGTATTCTTTTGCTCCCCTCCTAAGGCTAGAACCTCTCTCTTTGTTTCCAGCTTCATGATTAACGGGGAATATCCTCTTCCTACCCTTACTACCATCTCCTGATCCTCTACAACCCTAATTACAGAATCATCAACAGGAGTATAAATATCACGGTTGTTTACTAAAAAATAATCTGCCACTGACTTCAGTGCTGAAGCAGCCTCATTATTCTTATATTGAATTGGTGAATTGCTGATATTTCCGCTGGTCATTACAAGATAACGGATACCTTCCTGGAATAGCATAAAGTGTAATGGGGTGTAAGGGAGAAATACACCAACTTTTTTTGTATCTGGAGCAACAACCACTGATAGCTTGAAAGGTGTTCTTTTATCCAATAGGAGTATTGGCTTTTTATTGCCTTCCAGGATCAATTGCTCAGTGGTATTCATGTGACAGATTTCTCTTATAGCTTCAGTATCCTTAGCCATAATTGCAAGGGGCTTGTGAGGTCTTTTTTTCCTATGTCTAAGAAGCTTAATAGCTTCCTCATCTTCTCCGTTACAAATAAGATGAAAACCGCCCAGGCCTTTTACAGCTATAATTCTTCCTTTTTTTATTTCTTCTACAGCTTTACTGATCTCCTCTCCCCTTGCATATTTCTCCCCTATTTCGTTATACATAGCTAAGGAAGGTCCGCATTTAGGGCAGCAGGTAGGCTCTGCGTGAAATCTCCTGTTTTGTGGATCTTCATAATCCCTTTTACAGTGATCACACATTTCAAATTCCTTCATGGCAGTATTTCTTCTATCATAAGGAAAATCCTCAATTATTGAATACCTAGGTCCACACTCAGTACAGTTAGTAAAAGGATATTTAAACCATCGACTATTTATATCATAGACTTCCTCCATACACTTATTACAAACTGATACATCTGCCGCAATAAATCTATGGGCCATGTCAATATTATTACTTTCTTCAATAGTAAAAGCCTTATATGAAGCTACAGCTCTTTGGACTACTTCAACTTTTTCTATTCTAGAGAGGCTAGGCGGATTATTAACCAGCTGATTTATAAAGATTTTTATATTTTCTTCTATCCCTTCTGCCTCAACTATCAAAGCAGCTCCACTGTTATTCACTAATCCTCTAATGTTATTTTTAAGAGCTAAATTGTATACATAGGGTCTAAAGCCAACTCCTTGTACTATCCCCATTAACCTAATTGTATAGCTTTTAATATTCATAGATTTTTTGATTAACTACACTATCACCCTTTAAGCTGAGAATAACTGCAGCCTGCTCTTGAAGCTTAATAATTTTATTTTCCCTACATAACCTCTCTAGCTGCCTGGATACCTTCCCTAATATAGCTGTATCGTACATTTTCCCCCTCCTATATGAGACTCAATCGATCTTTTTGTTTCTTCTACCACTTCTGAAAATAATACTTTCATGGTTTCGCTTATTCCCAAGCCAAAGGAAACATCAGCTATTTCAATTTCTATGAGTATCCCTTTAATATCCCTTCTATACAATTTAATTGCTTCCACCAAGTTATGCTTGTGCTGTGTTAACCCTATCCCCCTATAACCTAATTCATCTAAAGAATGGGTACTGACTCTTCCTATCTCTCCTCCTGTAAAGGCAGCGTCTAATATAATAACCTTATCTCCATCCTCCAGGGAATCAAGACAATACTCTACATCTGTTTCACCAATAATAAGCTCTACATCCCTTTCTATTAAATAATTCTTTAACGCTTTAGCCACCCAAACTCCTATACCATCGTCAGCCATCATTATATTTCCTATTGCAACAACCTTATTCCTATAACATGCCATATTTTATACTACTCTTATTTCAATTGGCTCAAATTTACTTCCAACTATATGAGTGGCACAGGATATACAAGGATCAAAGGAGCGAACTATTCTGCCTATTTCCACTGGGTATTTCTCATTCTCTATTGTAGTTCCTATCAAAGCTCTTTCCACGGTACCTTTTATTCCTTTAGAATCCTCTGGTGATAGGTTCCAACCAGATGGAGTAATTATTTCATAGTTTTTAATTCTTTCATTGTCAATGGATATCCAGTGTCCTAATGCTCCTCTAGTGGTATCAATTAATCCCCGTCCAACTGCCCGCTCAGGAATTTCATAGGCTCTTTGACCTGAAGGTTGAAGTCTTATCCTCTCAAGAAAACCCTCCATGATATCAATAATTTTCTTAACCTCTAATACTCTTGCAATAGTGCGATCCATGGTGGATATACCTCTATTGTATTCTCCACTGAGCCACATCCTTGCTAAAGGTCCTACCTCCACGGCATAGCCCTCATACCTTGGTGCCTTCACCCAGCTGTAGGCCCCCTCCTTATTAACCTCTTCCTCAACGGTTGTATCTGTTGGCTTTCGTATATCCCTATCAGCCTCGTACCAGGCTCTATATATATTCTCCGTTATAGCATTTTCATTAAAAGCTTCATTTTTACCATCTATATATACCCCAGGAGCCACATAGAATATATCCCTTTCAGGATAATCAAAGACACCATAGGTCATTAGATTTTTATAGCCTCCTCCTATGTGATAATATTCGCTGTAATACTTAGCGATAATGTAAACATCCGGTATCATTTTATCTACTACGAAGCTTTTGATTTTCTTTAGGATAGAGTAAATTCTATTAAACTCTGAGGCATCTATATTGATTGTAACTCCTCCTACGAAAATTCCATGGTTATGAGGTGCCTTACCTCCTAAGGTTGCTATCATCTCATGGGCCAAGCGGCTATATTGTAAAGACTCTAGATAATGAGCTGCCAGCAAGCTGTTCTCTTCCTTTGGCAATCTATAATATTCGTGGGGAGCCTCATATAAAGGACTGATCTCAGGTCCATTCACAAAATCAGGCAGGGTAAATTGATAAAAATGCCTCAAATGATTTTGGAGAAATTCACAGCCATGAATATAATCTCTAATTATTCTATCATTCTCAACAGTTCCTATCTTCATAGCATCCTCTAGAGCAAGGGTAGAGCCCATAGAATGGGCTGTAGAACAGATGCCGCAGATTCTTTCTGTGAAATAAATTGCATCTAAGGGTGGGCGGTTTCTAAGCATTTTTTCAAAGCCTCGAAACAATAAACCACTGCTTTTTGCATCTACAACAACTTTACCTTCTACCTCAACCTGTATTTCCAGAAAGCCACTAATTCTTGTCACAGGATTTACAGTAATTACTTTTCCCATATAACTCCTCCCATTCCCCTTTAATATCTCACAAAAGGCTCCATGCCATCAGGAAACCTTTCTTGAGCACAGCCAATACAAGGAGTATTATCTTTTATTGGCCAGTTCACATATCCATTCCACTGCCTTGTAGGGCAGTCAGTTTTAGTTACTGGGCCACGGCATCCAAGCTTGAACATGCACTCTACGTCTCCAAGAGCCTTTGCAAATATACTATTATCAAAAAACGACCTTCTGCTGCACCGATCATGTATAGTTATTCCATAAAACACCTTTGGTCTGTTATCAGCATCTAGCTCCAGTTTTCCAAAGTATATAAGACTGGCAATAGTGCCAGTAATCCAATCAGGATGCCCTGGGCATCCAGGAACTTTAATGACCTCTCGTTCAAGAAGCTTATCTATGCTTATACTTCCAGAAGGATTAGGCCTAGCTGCTGAAGGTCCTCCGTAAGAAGCACAGGTCCCTACTGCCAGAACATATTTTGCTTTCTCTCCAGCAGCCTTAACTGCTTCTAATGCAGTGATCTGTCTTCCTTGATGATTGGCAATAATGGTATAAAAGCCATTAGCTTTCGTTGCCACTGCCCCCTCTACCACCAGAATAAATTCCGTGGAAAGAGTCTCTAAAAGCTGATCATAGGCAAGCTCTCCTTCAGCTGCCATCAAGCTATTGCTGTATCTAAGATTCACCATATTTTTTAGAAAAAAACCTAAACCAGGATTTTCCCCATTCATTAAGGAGATGATATTCCCTGAGCACCCTGTAGCCTCTAACCAGATTAAATTTATCTTACTTCCTGGATATTCTCTTACCTTATCCTTTGCTAGCTCCATAATTTTCTTAGCAGTTAAATTTTTCGAATCTATCATAGGACATGATTTTATCATCTATACCACCTATTAACCCTTTATTATTCCTACCTTTGGTAGCTTCATCAGTATAGCAGCCATACCATGACAGCCCTGAAACTCCGAAGTAAGATCCTTCCCTGCATACAGACCAAAATGAGTACCACCGCCCCAGGTAGCCTCTCTACTCATATCGTATACTACTCCATTTACAGCCACATAGGCAGGGTTTCCTCCTGAACCATCATATTTTCCTAGCTCCTCTAAGGTAAATACTCTCTCCGTTGCTTCCCTGTGGCTATTCTTCATATAATATGAGTTATTATTATAAAGCTTCCTATTCATAGTCATATTTTCACAGTACATTCTCACCCAGGGATGACAATAGCTGCATTGGTTCATAGTATAGTATTGCTGAGTATACATATATTGATAAGGATAATAACAGTAAAAAACTGGCATTAATATTCCTCCTTCTCATCATTAATAAATTATATGTATACTAATTTTCTTAAAGAATATGTATGTTAATTTTATTCTAACTAAAAGAAAACCCCCTCAAGCTCATAGTCTGAGGGGATTTTGTAACTCTTACCAAACAGGAATTAATGATCCTTTAGAATCTTCTTCAATAACGGCTTTTGTAGCCTCTGTCTGATAAAGCTCTACGATACGCTTGTACACTTTGTTATCTTTATCTTCTGTACGAGCAACTATAACGTTAATATATGAGTTTTCTCCTGACTTAACCTCTTCTAAAACTATTGCATCCTGTGATGGGGTAAGACCTGCATCCGTAGCCACTCCTGAATTTATAACAGCTAAGGGAACTTCCTCTAGGGTAGCTGGTATATTAGTTGCTGATAGCTCAATAATTTCAAAGCCTCTTGGATTCTCAATATCCTTAATTGTTGGAGTATTTCCTGCATCAGGGTCTAATGTGATAAGTCCATTAGCCTGAAGTAATAATAGAGCTCTACCACCATTAGTTACATCATCGGGAATTACAATTTTGTCTCCATCCTTTAATTCATCGAGACCTTCTAGCTTTTTAGAATATAAACCTAAGGGTGCATATACTGTTTCACCTATTACAGATAATTCATAGCCATGCTGTTCCACTTCTGTATTTAAATAAATATAATGCTGGAAGGCATTTAGCTCTATTTCACCGGAATTTAAGGCTGCATTAGGAATAGGATAGGAATCAAAGAAAACTAGCTCAATATCTATGTTTTCCTTAGCAGCCTCTTCCTTAACATGGTTCCAAACCTTAGAATCACTTCCTGTTAGCCCAAGCCTCACAAGGGTATTTTCATCACCATTTCCTGTATTGTTGCCCTTTGCCGAATTGCTATTACTGCAGCCTACCAATAATATGGATAAAATTAAAAATAAAATAAGCTTTTTCATATTTAAATTCTCCTCCTTAGTGAGATGTTTTTTTAATTATTATGTTCCCTATGAATTGAATTATTGTGACTATAATAAGAATAACCACAACTGAAACATAGGTAATATCCTGATAAAATCTATTATGACCATATCTGATTACAAAGGCTCCCAGACCTCCTGCCCCTACAGCTCCTCCCATGGCTGTTAAACCTAATAGGCTTATTGCTGTAATTGTTGTTGAACGGGCTAGGGCTGGAATGCTCTCCCTCAGATAAACCCTAAAAATAATCCCAACTGGTGAAAGCCCCATGGACTGAGCTGCTTCAATCAATCCCTTATCTATATCTGAAAGGGCCATATCTACCTGTCTGATAAAAAATGGAGTGCAGCCTACTACAAGAGGAAAAATTGTACCCTCTACACCAATAAAGGTTCCTGAAATTATCCTTGTAAGTGGTATTAATGCAGTAATTAAAATTACAAAGGGAATAGATCGAAATAAATTAACCATTCCATTAAGAGTTTTATGAATAAGTGCATTTTCAAGTATATTTCCCTTTCTGGTTACCACTAACAGTGTTCCTAAGAATAACCCTACGATAAATGAATATATCCCTGATAAGAATAGCATTTGTATAGTTTCACCGAGACTTTTAATAAATTCATCAGAATAATCCATTAGGTTAGGAATATATTTTGTCAATAAATCAAACAATTTTAATCACCTCAACTCTTATTTTCTTATCACTAAGATACTGTATTACTTCCTTTTCATCTCCTTGAGATATTTTTAGACGGATTATCATAGAGCCAAGTACTGTATCAGAAATCACCTCTACATTTGCAAAGATAATGCTTGGACTTATATCATATTTTTTAGAAATATTAGCTATAATCGCTTCCTTTGTTTCTGAGCCATGAAAATCCAGTCTCCAGATTCTCTCCTCTTCACCGATATTAACAAGCTCAGACTTTTCCTTAATCAGCTCATCAATCCGGGACAAATTTGATGTACTGTTTATAAAATCCTTAGTAATCTGTGCTTTAGGCTTAGAGAAAATTGAAACTACATCATTTACTTCCACAACCTTCCCATCCTCCATCACTGCTACTCTATTGCATACTTCCTTTATTACATTCATTTCATGGGTGATAATTACAATTGTAATACCCAGCTTTCTATTTAAATCCTTAAGTAATTGCAAGATAGACCTGGTGGTTTGGGGATCCAGGGCAGAGGTTGCCTCATCGCAGAGAAGAATATCAGGTTCATTGGCTAGGGCTCTAGCGATAGCAACCCTTTGTTTTTGACCTCCTGACAGCTGAGAGGGATAAACCCTTACCTTATCAGAAATCCCTACTAAATCTAACAATGCCAGTACCTTCTTTTCAATATCCTTTTTACCTAGACCACTGTATTTTAGGGGGAATGCCACATTCTCAAAGACTGTTCTTGAGGAGAGGAGATTGAATTGCTGAAATATCATCCCTATTTTTTTCCTCTCTCTTCTCAATTCCCTTTCCCCTAATTTAAGAATATCTGTACCATTTATCAGCACCTTACCTGTGCTTGGTCTTTCTAAAAGATTAATACATCTCACCAGTGTGCTCTTACCAGCACCACTATATCCAATTACTCCGAAAATCTCACCTTTACTTATAGTTAAATTAACATCCTTTACTGCATTTATTATTGTGTTATCTGCTAAAAAGGTTTTTGAAAGGTCTAAAAGCTCTATCATTGTCTTCCTCCTAACTGTTCTGATTGTGCACATTTTCTCTATGCTGCTCCTTAATCCTCTCAAGCAAAGCTGGGTTTAATATAATATCTAAGGCAGTATTGGCAAGAACCTTTGCCCCTAGCTCTATAGAACTTAGTCCTAGTTCACTCCTTGCTGCTTCTCTGAATTCTATACTGTGTCCAGCAATATATTCATTAGATATTTTGATGCAGGGCTGTATCACCGGCACCACTTGACTTATATTACCAACATCAGAGGAACCTATTCCTTTACTATTCCTATCTTCTGATATAAACTCTCCATACCTGTTTAAGTTCTTTTCATAAACCTCATCAAATAAAGGGGTTGGGACAGTGTTATCTACGCTATTTTGGAATAAGCCAAATTTATATTCTGCTCCTGTTTGCATGGCTGCTCCTTTAACTATGTTTTCAAACTTAGCATATAAGTCATTTAAAACAGGTCTAGATTTTGCTCTAAGATAAAATCTTGCACTGGCATATTCAGGGACAACATTTGCTGCCGTACCACCATTGGTTATTACTCCATGGATTCTTACATCATCAGTTAAATGCTGTCTTAAGGCGTTGCTTGCATTATATACCTGTATAATGGCATCTAAGGCGTTAATTCCTTTTTCCGGCGCTGCTGCCGCATGAGAGGCTCTTCCAAAGAATTCGACGTCAACAGGATCGTTTGCCAGAGAGGTAGTGGTAAGGCTATGTTCATACTTTGGATGAACTCCTAGAGCCACATCCACATCCTCAAAGAAGCCTTCCCTTACAAAGCTACCCTTAGCGCTTCCATTTTCTCCACCTTCTTCTCCTGGGGTTCCATATACTCTAATCTCGCCTCCCACCTCATCAATAACTGCTTTAAGTCCAATTGCTGCTAGGGACGAGGTAGCCCCAAAGAGATTATGTCCACAAGCATGACCAATTCCAGGCAGTGCATCATATTCTGCATAGAAGACTACAGTAGGCCCTTCCTTTTTACTCTTATATCTTGCATCAAAGCCCGTTCTATGTCCTGCCACATCTACCTCTACCTCAAAGCCTTCCTTTTTAAGCTGCTCAGATAATATTTTACAAGCAAAGAATTCATAGTTACTTACTTCAGGTTTATCGTGAATTTGTAATGCTATATCCTTATAAACTTTCACTCTTTCTTCCACTGCCTTATCAATTAAACCTCTGATATTTTCCATAATATCTCCTCCTGTATATATAAAATAAAAACCTGCTTTCAACAAAATAAGAAAGCAGGTGAATTACCAATAACACTTTCTTATCTTTCAAACCATTTGGTTTGCAGGATTTAGCACCTCGAACTTTTACATTCCGGTTGCCGTGCTTCATCGGGCCAGTCCCTCCACATCTCTTGATAAGATTATCCATATTAAATTTTTTAGGCATTTAAAAAGCCTGCTTTCTAAGATAAGAAAGCAGGCTATAATCAACCATATAATCTCTTATCTTTCAAACCATTTGGTTTGCAGGATTTAGCACCTCGAACTTTTAAGTTCCGGTTGCCGTGCTTCACAGGGCCAGTCCCTCCACAACTCTTTATAAGATTTATTTAATAATTATTATTTTCTAATAATAATTTAAATTATAATAATTGTCAATGTTTATTTGCAAAACTATGAAATTTTATTTGTAACTTTCCTTTTTTTGCTTTCGTATATAATATTACACAAAGAAACATATTTATCTTAACCAAAGCCATATTAAACCGGAGGACTAAATAATGACTGTAACGAAAAATAGCATATTATTGAAATTGTTAATTACCTTTTTCATGACCTTAACTTTAATTACTGGGTGTGTTAGTAATGATGATAATGACAATCCCTCTCCACCAGGCAATGGAATCCAAACTCCAGATGATACCTCCGAAGAACAACCTAGCCAATCGGATGATTCAAAAAAGATCCTTCTAGATACCATTATGAACCTCGCTAAGGAAGGAAAAGTTATAAATATTAGCTTTACATTAAAAACTAATGTAATTGAAGATGTTGAGAAGGAATGGGGAGAACCAGAGACTTCAGATTGGATTCCTGAGGCTAAAGGTACATATTCTACTTATCCAAGTAAGGGAATAGGCTTCGGATGGAATAAAGGCTCTCAACTTTTTGAAATAAGATCCTTTGATAGTGAAATAAAGAAAATCCCACTTTCAGAGGTTAAAAATATCTTCGGGACCCCTGACTATGATGTGAAAGTTAATGGTGAAGAGATAATAGGATATGTAGTAAATGAGGAGTTTAAAATATTACTGGTATTTCCTGAACCAACTACCAGCAGTCCTGACCCTTTGATGGATCATTATTCAGTGTTTTATCCAAGAGGCACAGTTAACCAAATGGCTAATGATCCGGGAAGAGAATGGTAGCATAATATTTGAGTCACAGCAAATAAGTCGCTTAAAGCGACTTATTTTTTGTATTTTTACCGTTATAAACCAATGCAATCATAAGATTGTCCTTGTTATTTATGATTTCTTATTAGGATTACTAGGAAACCATCCTTTTTTAACCCTTTCTTCTTGTTCAAAAAGCTCTAGTATGCTCCATAAGGAAGAAAATCCTGTAATACCTGTAATTGCAGAAAGTGTTATATTATCAATATAGATAGATAAAACTATTAAAAGCAATCCAACTAATAAAAACAGCGGCCATATCTTTTTTCCTATATAGTATTCAGATTTAATTACAATTGGATGGAAAATTCCTATTATAGCAAAGGCAATTGCTCCTATTATTAATCCTTGAAAATTCATACCTAACATAACCTCCTTATAGATAGATTTATTAAAAATCAAGAGGGCAGCTTGGCCACCCTCTATAAGTCTGCAGTGATTATTTATACTTTCTGTTAGAGAAGATCAAAACGATCTGCATTCATTACCTTATTCCAGGCTGAAACAAAGTCATTAATAAATTTCTCCTCTGCATCATCGCTTCCATAAACCTCTGCTATGGCTCTAAGCTCAGAATTTGAACCAAAGATAAGATCTACTCTAGTTGCAGTCCACTTTACCTCTCCAGTTTTTCTATCACGAACTTCAAAAATATCCTTATCCTCAGAGGTTGGCTTCCACTGATTATTCATATCTAAAAGGTTTACAAAGAAATCATTGGTTAGAGCCTCCAGCCTATTAGTAAACACACCGTGCTGAGATTGACCAAAATTAGTATTTAGTACACGCATTCCACCAATTAAAACTGTCATCTCAGGTGCAGTTAGAGTTAAAAGCTGCGCACGATCAATTAATAGTTTTTCAGCAGGTATAGGAGATTTAACCTTTTGATAGTTTCTAAACCCATCATATCTAGGCTCTAAGACTTTAAAGGAATCAATATCAGTCTTCTCCTCCAGAGCATCAGTTCTTCCTGGTTTGAAAGGAACTGTGATATCATAACCTGCATTCTTAGCTGCCTTTTCTACACCTACACATCCACCGAGAACTATAAGATCTGCTAATGAAACCTTTTTATTTCCTTGCTGTGCTCCATTGAAATCCTCCTGAATCTTTTCCAGCACCCCAAGAACATGATCTAACTGCTCAGGCTGATTCACCTCCCAGCTTCTCTGCGGTTCAAAACGTATTCTAGCCCCATTAGCCCCTCCACGTTTATCAGAACCACGGAAGGTTGAAGCTGAAGCCCAAGCCACTCCTACCAGCTGAGAAACAGAAAGACCTGATGCTACTATCTTGCCTTTAAGCTCCTCAATATCTTGTGAATCAATTAGTTCATGGTCTACAACAGGAACAGGATCCTGCCAAATAAGCTCTTCTTTTGGTACCTCAGGACCAAGATAACGTGAACGAGGTCCCATATCACGATGCGTAAGCTTAAACCAAGCACGAGCAAAGGCATCAGCAAATTCCTCTGGATTTTCTAAAAATCTACGAGAAATTTTTTCATATTGAGGATCAAAGCGCAGTGCCAGATCTGCTGTGGTCATCATAGGCTTTACCTTTTTAGAAGGATCATGAGCCTCCACAACCAAGTCTTCCTCATCTACTTTATTTTTAGGTATCCACTGCTTTGCTCCGGCAGGGCTATTAACAAGCTGCCAGTCATATTTAAACATCACCTTAAAATATCCCATATCCCAGGTAGTAGGATTAGGCTTCCAGGCTCCTTCAATACCGTTAGTAATGGTGTCTGCTCCTTTACCACTACGGAAAGTACTTATCCACCCAAGACCTTGATGCTCTATAGGAGCTGCTTCTGGCTCTGGTCCTACATGGGTTGCGGGACCGGCTCCATGACATTTACCAAAGGTATGTCCACCAGCTATAAGTGCAACAGTTTCCTCATCATTCATGGCCATACGGGCGAAGGTTTCTCGCACATCCTTAGCTGAGGCCACTGGGTCAGGATTACCATTTGGTCCTTCGGGATTAACATAAATTAATCCCATCTGAACAGCAGCAAGGGGATCTTCAAGATTTCTTTCACCAGAATAGCGATTATCACCCAACCATTCACTTTCAGACCCCCAATATACATCCTCCTGTGGTTCCCATACATCCTCACGACCTCCAGCAAAGCCAAAGGTCCTACAGCCCATGGATTCCAGTGCACAGTTTCCAGCGAGTATCATTAAATCAGCCCAAGATATCTTATCGCCATATTTTTTCTTTATAGGCCAAAGAAGGCGACGAGCCTTATCAAGGTTTGCGTTATCAGGCCAGCTATTAAGTGGCGCAAAACGCTGTGTTCCATCGCTGGAGCCCCCACGTCCATCTCCCATTCTATAGGTACCGGCACTATGCCATGCCATACGGATAAAAAGAGGGCCATAGTGACCATAATCTGCAGGCCACCAATCCTGTGAATCAGTCATCAAAGCATATAAATCCTTTTTAATTGCGCCAAGATCTAGTTTTTTAAATTCCTCAGAATACTTAAAGTCTTTCCCCATTGGATTACTCAAAGTAGAGTTCTGTCTAAGGAGCTTTAAATTCAATTGATCAGGCCACCAAACATTGTTTGTTCTGCTAATACCCGCTGTAGTTGTAGCTGTTCTCCCCGTTACTGGACATTTCATTTCACCCATTATTAATCCTCCTTCACCTTTAAATATATTTAAAAAGCGTATTAGAAACCGCCTTCAAATATCGGCTTAATTTTTTGTTAAAATATAGCCAAGATTAGAAAGTCAACGGATTGTAAATGTCTATTTACAACTGAAACATTACATTATTATATAATTTTATTTAATCATATTAATATAGTTGTATTTTTATTAAGTATTATTTGATATTTTATCATAAAATTATCATTATTCTGATATAATTATACACATTTATTTATTATTTTGACAATATTATTTAACCATTTTTTATATCAAATACATTTATTTCTCCTACAATCTTCCTCACTAGTTGCATGCTTCTATTATCTTATTAGGATATAGAATGTTAAGTAAAAAAATAAGTCGCCTTAAGGCGACTTATTTTGCTTATTCTTATTTAGTCATTAAACATCCTGCCATTTATAATAGAATGCTAGGGTTTTATTTAATCACCTTGGCTCTGTTAACAGCACAGCATCTAATGGTGGAGACATTCCAACAAGACCTACGGCATAAATTGTATAGTATTTGTTGTTATCCAGTCTAACATTGGGAACTGTTAAAACTGTATTATTAGTGCCGGCAACATTTACATTGAAATTATAGGTTCCTGCAGGAACGCAGGCATAGTCTGTTATACCCATGTAGGAAACATTACTAAATACATTGGTGCCATCTTCTAACCTAATATCTACCGCTGGTGCATTGGGGGAAAGATGAACAAATCTTACACAAGGCCTCCCACTTTTTTCACCCATCATTGGTTCAGGGATAGGATATAAGCCAATACCAGGAAGTGTTCCTATTGCAGCTACAGTAAATACGCTATTTTCAGGAATGCTTAACATAGTATTTATAACAGGTTTATTCATCTGACCAGTAGGATAAACGGTAATATTATAGGTTCCTGCAGGAACAGGTAGATACTGGGATACTTCCTTATAAGAAAGGTTTTTTACAATCATGTTCCCATTAGCATATACATCTACTGCAGGAGAATTAGGAGAAGCATGGAACACTCTAATATGGGAATTCATTTGTTTAGCTCTATAACAATCGCTAGTTGGTTGATAGCAATATGGCCAATAAAACATAAGCTTTCCTTTATATTATTAACTACTATATGATATGAAACAGGTATAAAAAAGTTAACAATATTGATTTACTTTAAAGTTCATTTAAGAAAGACAAGGTTAATCGCTGTTAGATCCCTTCCAGCCTTCATATTCTCCCATAGCTTTAAGCACTTCCATATCTTCCTTAGAAATTTCTATATCTATGTTTAAGTTTTCTATCATATATTCCTTATGGGTAGTCTTTGGAAGAACAACGGTTCCCAGCTGATAATCAAATCGATTTCCAAGCTGAGGAATGGTATATCCATACTTATCTGCCATTTCCTTTATTTCTTCACCCTTTAACTTTCCAGTAGCATTAGGAGAATAGGATTCTACAAGTATTCCTCGCTCATTGCATGCTTCTATCAGCTTCTTTGGATAACGGGTTATATTTACAAGAATCTGATTTACCATAGGCTTTATATCTGAGTTCTGAATGATATTATCCATGTCTTCTGAACTAAAGTTCGACACACCAATAGCTCTAAGCTTCCCATCCCTATAGGCTTCACTCATTGCTCTCCATACCTCAATATTTTCTTTATTATAATTCTTTTCAGAAGGCTCACCCATCTCATTAAAAGGTCGAGGGGCATGTATAAGCATCAGGTCAATATAATCTGTATTAAGCTTACGCAGGGATTCTTCAATAGCTTCTACTGCACCCTCATAGCTTTTACAGGAAGAATGTATCTTTGACGTAACAAATATATCCCTTCGTGATATACCAGATTCGAGAATTCCTTCTCCCACCCCTTCCTCATTACGATACAGGGCAGCCGTATCGATATGACGGTATCCTACCTCTAGTGCATCCTTAACTACACGAGCTGTAATATCATTAGGTATCTGCCAGGTACCAAGTCCTATTACAGGAATTTCCACACCATTTTCTAGTAATAATCTATCATCAAGCATAATTCCCCTCCTAAGTATTGATGGACTAATCTGTTTCTTCAGAATATATTAAAGTAATATATTTACTCCATTATATAGCTTATCTCAATTGTATAGATTTAAGATTCTGTGAAATCTTATTTCCTACATAGACTTCACCGTAGCAACCTTATTTCTTTATGACAAGGACATTTAATTCTATAATTTTTTGAATACATTCTTTTGAATATCCTGTGTAAAAATATAATAGATCTTATAGACTATGAATTAATGCTATTAAAGTTATATTACCTTTAAAATTTGAGGTGGTTTATATGAGAAGTTTTTTTCTAGATTATTCCCTAGTAAATATAAAAACAAAATTATTACTGCTTTACCTTCTTAATGTAGCCGATTTAATATTCACTCTTTTACTTCTTTCTACGGGGTATTATTTCGAAGCAAATGTTTTAATGGCCGAGGTAATGAATAATACAGCAGCTGCTCTTTTAATAAAGATTATACTGCCTGCTATACTCCTTGCTGTTCTATATCTGAGAATAATAAAGGCAACAAATAAGCAGCGCAGAATAGCTAACTATGCAATAAACCTAGTAGCAATTCTATATATATTAATCAACATATCTCATTTTTTTGGTATTGCCATCTTAACCTTTTTGTAAATCACCTTTCTACTAAAAAATATCATAAAATTGGACTGAAAATGTAATTTTCAGCCCTTTCTTATATCTATTTAATATAATTGTCTGAGCTCAATCTGGCCTTCTCCATCTCCTTGAGGATCCGGTGCTTTCATAGCCCATTCTATTGCCTCTTCCCTGGATTTTACATCAATAAGGAAAAATCCAGCTGTTACATCTTTCGGTTCTGAAAATGGACCATGGGTAACCACTGGAGCTTCACCGGGTTTTTCATAGGAAATTCTAATACCATTGGAACTAGGGTGAAGTCCTTTTGCCATAACCTTCACTCCAGCTTCATCTAAATCATCATTAAATTTATCCATAGCTTCCATAAGCTCTTTACTAGGTAAATTACCAGCCTCAGAATTCTTTGAAGCTTTAACAATTAGCATAAATAACATAAACCATCCTCCTTAGTTTTTCTTACAATATACCTTTTATAGAATTTTCTGTCAATACTTTCTAAAAGATACTTTTTATGTTATCTAATAACTTTTCACCTATTAATTTTAGCTATCATATTATATTTAATGAAGACTATACAGGAGTAAATCAAATGAGAGAAATTAAAACTGAAAAACTGACAGTAGAGTTTAGACAAGGGGTTACTCCTACTGCACCTATTATGCCTAGGCGTTATACCCTTACCCATTCTGATATAACAGCACAGCTTTTCTTAACTATAGGGTCAAACTATGCTTATGACAAGATCAATGCAATGAGGGATGAAGTTCTGGGAGAATGGGTTAACCTAAATAATTGTTACTATTATTATGTTTATTTATATATTGATGGCCAATTTATTGATCCTTCAAAAGCTCCCATAAGAAATGAGGTTTTTATCCGTGAACTTCCAAAAGCTCTGAAGGCTATCAGATATGGCGATGATAAATTTTTTAGAGCCTATCCTGAGTTAAATCAGGTGTCAATTTTTGTGTTTTTCAGGTCTTCTACCCCTTGGTTCAATAGAATAGAAAACTGGGGTACATTTTCTGATTATGAGATAGCTGACTCAAAAAGGTACTATGGATATAAATAATCTGCTAAGCTGATAATGCTGGTTTCAAAATTTGAAATCAGTATTTTTTATTGAATATTTTCTATAAAATTTATCACAAATAATTCTACAATCCTAGGATATATAGATAAACTTTAGGAAATAATAAAGGACAAACATATAAATAATATTAAAACCCTCGAAAGGCTTCTGCTATAAATTATATGTAGCAGGATAGGTGCTCATTATGAATATACAATATGTACATGGCGATTGTTTATTTACAAGAATAAATAAAAATATTAAGCAATATGAGTATTTAACAGAAGATATAAGAGCAGAAGTAATAATAATTGGTGGCGGTGTAACCGGTGCAATTTTAGGATACTACTTCAGCAAAAGTAATATACCCTGTGTTATTCTAGAAAAATCAAGAATAGCACATGGGAGCACTAGTATAACCACATCACTACTAGAATACGAGCTTGACAGCAATGCTTTAGATCTTATGAGCTATACAAGTAAAGAGAATATCATAAAATCCTATAAATTAGGTGTAAAAGCCTTAGATGAAATTCAAGAATTTATAGCTAACCATGGAAACAAATGTGACTACAGGAAGGTAGATAGCTTATTATATACCTCAAAGAAAATCGAAAACAAAGTGATGGAGGAGGAGTATTACCTCAGAAAAGAAGCTGGATTACCAGTAGAATTCATTGATGAAGCTAATAATCCCTTTTCCTTCGATTTAAAATCTGGGGTATTAGGCAAAGGTGCAGGAGCTGTAATTGATCCCTATAAATTCACTCATCAATTAATTGAGGAAGGGTGCAAGATGGGATTAAAGGTATACGAAAATACTGAGGTTATAGATATTAAATACTCTGATAATGATGCTACAGTAGAAACTATATACGGATATAAGGTTAAAGGAAAAATCATAATTGTAGCTACAGGCTACAATACAAGTTTTTTCACTAAAAGGGCCTTTGGAACTAAAAGCACAGCATTTAATATAGCAACTAAGCCCATAGCAAACCTAGATGACATATATAAGAACATAGTTATTAAAGATAATAAGGTTCCCTACAATTACTTTAGAGCAACCAATGATAATCGCTTAATAATGGGTGGTGAGGATGTTAACTTCATACCAGATATTTATAATGAGGAGCTCTGTATTAATAGCTATAATAAATTAGAACAGAGGCTTAAAAGCCTATTTCCCCATTTAAAAATTGAAATAGAATATAGATACTGCGGCGCCTTTGCTTCTACCCAAGATAATTTAGGCTTTATAGGAAAAGATCCTGATAACTCTAAGCTCTGGTATTGCTTAGGCTATGGAGCTAATGGAATACTTTTTGCTATACTAGGCGGAATGATGTTAACTAAATTATATTCTGGAGAAGTAGATAAGGATATGAAGCTTTTTAAAGTAGATAGATTTGATAACTAAGCTTACTATATGAGAAACTGGATAAAGGAGAAAATAAATCCATATATTTAAGAGATTTATTTAGTGAAAAATATGTTTAAACCCAAAAGAATAATATTTGAAAAAGGCTCCTTAGATTATGATATGGGCAAGAGAATTTATTCTCTTTTTAAGGATAAGGATAACGTTGAGATAATAAACTTGACCTCTAATAGACTAAAACAGCATATTCCAGGGAATGACTTATTTTCTCAATACAGAGAAGGAAAGAGGACTCTGGTGGTTGGAATAAGAAAGAGCTTAAAGTTTCAATCCTGTAAGCCCTCCGCTCATTATCAGCTCCCCTTGATATCAGGATGCATGGGTCAATGTGAGTACTGCTATTTGAACACTCAGCTTGGTGATAAGCCCTTTGTAAAGGTCCATGTTAATACAGATGATATCTTCAATCAAGCGGATAAATATGTCAAGGAAAGATTGCCCGACATAACAATATTTGAAGGCTCTGCTACCTCCGATCCTCTCCCTGTGGAGTATTGTACTCATTCTCTGGCAAAGGCTATCGAGCATTTTGGTGATAATCCAAAAACTAGATTTAGATTTGTAACTAAATATAATGATGTTGATTCGTTACTAGATTTAGATCACAAAGGTCATACAGAGGTAAGATTTAGCATTAATACCTCTTCTATCATCAACAAATATGAGCATTTCACTGCTTCCAGTGATAAAAGAATAGAAGCTGCTATGAAGGTAGCACAGGCCGGTTATCCTGTGGGCTTTCTAGTTGCACCGGTATTTATTTATCCTAATTGGAAGGAAGAGTATCACGATTTATTATTATCCTTAAGCAGCAAAATTCCAAATAACTTAAGCCACCCTGTAACCTTTGAGGTTATATCTCACAGATATACTACCGTAGCCAAAAATAGAATACTGGAGATCTTCCCCAATACTGAGCTTCCAATGAATGAGGAAGAGCGCAAATTCAAATATGGTCAATTTGGCTACGGTAAATATGTATATCCAAAAGAAAGTCTAAGTGAAATAAAGGAATTTTTTTCACAAGAAATAGAAGACTTATTTAAGGATAAAAGACTTTTGTATATTATTTAAATTTTATCCTATAATATATTCTCATTGCTGTAACTAAAACTCCTATTAGGAACACTATAGTTAATAGAACCATAAGAGCCATCCAAAGGCCGAAGGCATCTTTTATTGTAGAGCTGTTATTTTGCAGATTTGGAACAACAAAGAATAACCATCCTATAAAAACTGTAGGAACAACCTGGGGCAGTAGGCGAAGGTAATATCTCCAAGCAGGATATTTCATACGTCTATTGGCCCATTCCCTGCTTCTTTTCACCCCTCTTATGCCTAGAATCAGGTAAATCACTGTAATTAAACCTAAGGACATATCAATTAGTCTAGGCATTGGACTATTATCTTCTGGTATCCTACCTTCTGTCAACTGGATAATCCCTGAGCTAAGCTCGTAGGAATGTTCTATTGTTGTGGTAAAGCTATTAAGTAGCACCCCTATAGCATATCCACTGGAAGGAACAATATCTAGTTGTGCTTGTACAGTTGATAGTGCTCCACTATGAGATATTCTTGGTGGCTTTACCTCCTTAGAGCTAAGGGACCAGCCGAGACCATATTTAGGACTTCCAGGTTGAGGAGAGTGAGATTCTTCTAGCAATTCTTTTGATATTAATCTTTCTCCATTGTCCATTAATCCTTCATTACTGTGTAAGGCCAGCCACTTTCCTATATCTGACGCTGTGGAAATTATTCCTCCAGCACCAGCAAACATTTGCTCAAGCTCTGACCATGGAAGGGCTGTGCCATAAGCTGTTATGTATCCTTTCGATAGACCCTTAACAGGATCACCTGAGTTTATAGTTGTTAGTGTATCCTTCATTCCTAGTGGAATAAAAATCTTTTCTTTTAGATACTCAGGAAAATCCATTCCACTCACTACTTCTACCAACCGAGCAAGAATCCAATAATTAGCATTGCTATAATAATATTTTTCTCCAGGCTCCCACTGAAGCTTCCAGCTATTCACCCTTTCAATACCTTCCTTTATCGTGTTAGCTGGCTCTATGATTGTGGGATTGGGAATTCCTGAGGTATGGCTTAACAAATGTCTTATTGTAATCTTATCCAATCTATCATCATCCATAGTAAGCTCCGGTAAATATTTTACCACTGGATCATCTAGATTGATTTTTCCTTTCTCTACTAGCTGCAAAACTGAAAATCCAGTGAAGGGCTTCGAGGAAGAACCTATTCTCATTAATGACTTTTCTGTTAGTGCCTTTCCCGCAGAATCATGTCCATATCCTTTTTCGTATATCACCTCTCCATCCTTCACTATTACAATAGCAGCCCCTGGTAGCCCGTTACGTTCCAAATAACTCATTACATATTCATCTATAGCTTCTTTTTCTACAACAGTATCCGCATTAACTGCTGATGGATAAAAAACTAATGAAACTAAATATCCTATCAGTATACTAAGGATATATATTCTTTTTCTCATTTTACCCTCTCCTCTTTTGTCTTAGTTATTGTTGAAGCTTATATTGATGATAAGAAATGAGTCATCAACCATGGCCTCAATTTTACCATTCATTTTTACAACTAAATTTTTTACAATGGCAAGACCCAATCCCGTTGTTTTAGTAGTTCTTGATTTATCCCCAGTGTAAAATCGCATAAATAATTTTTCCGCCTCTTCCTTATCTATATCCGGTGCATAATTTTTAAAAGAAATATTTATGTGTTTTTCTTCCTCTTTTACTGAAATAGCTATACTACCAACACCATGGTTTAAGTAATTTTTTATTAGATTTTGAAAAACTCTTTTTAGTGCATCCTTATCTCCACTTATATATGTTGGCCCCGGAGCTATTTGTATCCTTGGTTCTTCCCCCTTTGAAATAAAATCATAGTAAAATAAAGATATTACCTCTGTAAGGAGAGAGTTCACATTAATCCTTTCAATGTGCAAGGGGTATTCATTCGCTTCAATCCTAGTAAATTCAAAAAATTCATCCAGCATTTGAACAAGGCTTCCTATCCGTCTTCTAATTATATTGTAGTACTCCTTCTTCTTTTCCTTTGAGGTATTCTCTGCCTCCAGCATCTGTACATAACCAGAAATAGATGTAAGAGGAGTCCTTAAATCATGAGATATATTTGTTATCTCTTCCTTAAATTCTCTCTGCGCCTTTGATAGAGAAGTTTTTTCAATTTTATAATGGTTAATTATATAATTCAGCTCATTTGCTAGCTCCTTTATCTCCTTGGATTTTAGCTGAAGATTGATCTTCATATTTGTTTCATTCTCTCTAATGAACTGAAGCTTGCTCACAATGCTTTTAAGCTCACTTTTGTAAAGAAAAATATAGGAGCATAGTACTGCTATGACTAGCAAAAGAATTATAATAATTAACCAAAGCATAAGGTTGCCTCCAATCCTATTTTATATCTAGAATTTTGAATGTCACTCCTCCTATACCTGTAAAGATAATCAGGTAAGATAAGGCTGCTGCAATAGCTAGCTTTAAATCTATTCCTAGAGGATAGGGCACAGCAGTAGGTGAGAAATTAGAAATTAGGAGTATTCTTCCTATATAACCGTTACCTAATAATGAAGCAAAAGATCCTATTATTAAGCTAAAAAATATATTAAATACTAATGCTCCACCAATATTTTTTATTAAAAATGCCGTCATGAGAAATATTGAACCATATGCTGAATATAATAAGCCATGGATTAAAAGCATTCGGAGCAATAAAAGCAAATCTTGAAGAGAAAAAGTACCATATAAGCCAAAAACAAAAATAGCTGTAACAGCTGTAACAAATGCTGAAGAAAGCATCATTAAAATTGATCCCAGAGATACAGTGATTAGCTTAGAAAAATATATTTTCCAGCGGGAAAAGCCTAAGGAAACTGAATCTTTAATGGTTCCGGTGTTGTACTCTTTTGTTATGAGCATTGTGATAAATATACCCTGAAACACTGGCATAAAATATGGCAAAAAGGCTTTTTCTTTAAACATCATATATATCCAATGAATTGTAGAGGGACTAAGCTCTTCTTTCTTGTCTCCTAAGGAACCAATATCTATTCCAATATAAGCCACAATAGCTACCAGAGCCCCTAATGAAATCCAATAGGATTTGCTTCGTCTCAATTTATAAAAATCAGCTCTCAATAAATTAAGCATGCTTATCACCTCCCATGAGCTTCATGAAATACCCTTCTAAGTCATCGCCTCCAGACTCAATAGAATATATTTTAACGTTATTTTTTGCTAGCTCCAGACAGACCTCACCAGACATGTCCAATAAATCATAAATCTTAATTAAATTCTCAGGAAGGACCTGATAATTCTTTGTTTTAAATATATTTTCTAGTACAAAGGTACTCCTAGATACATCACTTACAACAATGCTGAGGTGTTTTCTACATCTCTCTTCCAATTCTTTATCTGTAAACTCCTCCACTAATGCTCCGTTATTGATTACTCCATAGCAGGTTGCAAGCTTTGCTAGCTCTCCTAATATATGACTTGATATTAAAATTGTCATCCCCTGTTCTTCATTAAGCTTTTTTAATAGCATTCTCATTTTAATTATGCCTTCAGGATCTAATCCATTGGTAGGCTCATCCAGTATGAGAAAATCCGGATTTCCCAGGAGTGCAAGAGCTAGTCCCAAGCGCTGCCTCATTCCTAAGGAGAAATTCTTAACCTTTTTCTTACCTGTATTCGATAACTCTACCGTTTCTAATATACTATCTATAATTTTCTTATCAGGGATTCCTATGAGCTTTCCTCGAAGCTCCATATTCTCATAGGCAGTGAATTCTGTATATAAGGCTGGATGCTCAATTATACTTCCAATCCTATTTAACCTGCTATTGAAATTCTTCTCACCTTTTTGTGAAAACAGCTCAATTTCGCCCTTTGTTGGTTTAACAAGTCCTGTAATCATTCTGATCATTGTGGTCTTACCAGCACCATTTCTCCCAATAAAACCGTATATGTCACCCTTTTTAACCCTCATATTCACACTACTAACAGCAATGCTTCTTCCATAATTCTTTGTAAGGTTAAAGGTCTGTAAAATATATTCAGCCATGGTATCACTCTCCTCATCAGCTTATGTGCTTATTATGAGTCACAGGCTATAAGAATCATTAAAGTAAATATTAAGAAAGTCTAAAGTTTATTCTCTCATCTTATAGCCTATTCCCCACACCGTCTGTATATATTCCTCAGATGGATTTACCTTTGCAAGCTTTGAGCGAATATTACTCACATGGACATTTACCGTATTCTCATCTCCAAAAAATTTATCACTCCACACATGCTCGTAAAGATTTCCTTTGGTAAAGACCTTCTTTGGATATTTCATAAGGAGCTCAAGAATCATAAACTCCCTTTTTGTAAGACTTAAAGGAATATCCTTAACCCTTGCAGTATAGTTTTCTATATCAATTGTAATATCCTTATAGGTTATCTCATTAATCTCAACTAGAAGGCTTGGACTCTGTTTATACCTTCTCAGCTGAGCTTCAATTCTTGCTAAAAGCTCATCATTATTAAAAGGCTTTACAATATAATCATCAGCCCCTAACTTTAAGAGATTAACTGTTGAGGTCTTATCACTCTTTGCTGAGAGACCAATAACAGGAATATTACTGTGTTTTCTAATTTGCTGAAGCACCAGCTCACCATTAACCCCAGGAAGCATAAGATCAAGGAGTACTAAATCAATTTCATTATCAAATATCATTAATGCTTCAGTACCGGAATAAGCTGGTTTCGTGTTATATCCATTCTGTTTTAGCAAATCACAAATCATATTACTTATGTCCCTATCATCTTCTATAACTAATATTAAAATTCTATTATTCATTTCTTCTTAACACCTACCCATTGATTTTATCAAAAATTTTAAATATATAGGATTATTTACCATAAGATTATTAGCAGTATTATAGCACATCTTCAAGGGTATCTCGTCTTAAAACCTATTGCGAAATTCCTAGAAATATCAAATAAATAGAAGAAATAATGCTGTTATATATCTCAATCACCTTTTTCTGGCAGATTCTCCTATACCAAGATTAAAGCTAATTTCCATAGCATTAATACATATTTTTATATTCATAGAACCATACTATTAATGAAATTAATATGTGGGAGGTAATACCTATGCCAAAAGCTAAACAATATGTAGATCAAAGCATGACAACAGTACAGCATACAATTACATCATTACAGCAGGCCCTTAGTTCTGCAGAAAAAGCAGATAATAAGGCTAAAATCCAATCAGCAATAGATTCCCTCAATTCCGCAAGTCAACAATTATCTGGCTATAAAGACTAAAACAAAATAGGGGATGTCGCTTTAGTGCGACATCCCCTTTCTTATTAATTCTACTCCCTAACTTGAAAAACACTCTACAAAATCCTTTTATGAATTCCTAAATCAAATAGAATTATTTTGATCGTAATTCTTTATTTTTTTCCCAATCCTCACGTTTTAATATCATATTAAATGAATCTATCATTTCCCCTTGAAATTCTAAATCATCTTTATCAACGCTTTCTAATACAAAACCAGACTTCTCATAAACTCTTTTCCCTCTGTGGTTAAAGGCATATACCCCTAATGTTAATTGCTTAAGGTCCGTATTTAAAAACACATAATCTACAATCAAAGCTGTTGCTTCTGAACCAAAACCCTTATCTCTCCCCTTAGGTCCAATAAGAATTCTATAGTTCATGCTATGCTTTACTTCATCATATTCATTTAATACTACCTCACCTACAACATTATTAGTAAGCTTGTCTACTATTGCTAGATCAAGACGATCTATTTGATCATTTCTTGAACTATACCACTTCATAAGTGAAGCTCTATCAAATTCTCCTTCACTTCCAGTAAACTTTAACACTATAGGATCCTTCAAGCATTCTACTATGGATTCAAAGTCTTCAGAAGAAAAAGGACGAAGTACAACTTTATTACCTATTATAGTAGGCTTATATTTAAAATTTATCATATAATCACTCCACTTCCCAATAAAAGGTATTAGCAGGACTAACAAAGTAAGCTTCCGTTACCATTATGGATTATAAGAGTATCTTCTAAGTACATAGCCTTCAGCTTAATAGTATTGTTAGCTTATTTCTGCAGCATTTATCCTATAATTATAAACTACCCAGCATACCCAAGTATAGCTAATATTTACAATTAATTATATATACTGTATTTTAAATAACCTATGATGCTATACTTTTTATCATTTATTTACTAAAAAAAATTAGCTCACCCTTTTGGTGAGCCTTGCTCAAAACTATATAAGTCAAATGAGACTAAGGTCTAAGCCCTAAGCCTCCTTCTAGAGTTATGGTTTCTCCTGTCATATATTTAAAGTCAGGGTTAGCTAACTGCACACATACACGGCCTATTTCTAGTTCAGGATCAGCAAAATGCCCAGCCGGTGGAGTCTCAACATTTTTTTCATAAGCATCGGGATAAGTATTTTTAAATTTTTCTAGCTGCGCAGTCCAGGCTAGCGGGCAAATTACATTAACATTTATACCAGCAGGAGCCCACTCAATAGCTGCAACACGGCTAAGGCCACGAATACCTTCCTTTGCTGCTGCATAAGAGCTCTGACCATATTTACCGAAAAGACCTGCACCAGAGGCAAAGTTTATCACAGAGCCTTTTGTCTCCTTGAGATAAGGATAGCAGGCTTTCATGTAATAAAAAGTAGCATACAAGCCCGAAAACATTGCTAGATTAAATTGCTCAGTAGTATGGTCTTCCAAAGTCACTCCCGAATAGGAAGCCTGGGCATTGTTAACAAGGACATCAATGCGACCAAAGGCATCCACAGCCTCTTTAATAACCTCCTTAACCACTGCTTCATTATCAGCAGCAGCATTAATATCGGCAGCAGCTGCAATAACCTTTATTCCATACAGTCTCTCCAGCTCTTCTTTTCCTTGAGCAAGCTTTTCTTTATTTCTACCGGTTATAATTAAGTTCGCTCCTTCTTTGGCATATGCTATAGCAATACCATATCCTATGGAACCGCACCGTCCATCACTAAGCACTGCACGACCTGCACCGGTGATAATAGCTGTTTTATTCTTAAGAAAACTCATGATGATACCTCCTGGAAGTCAATTAATTTAGTGTTTAAGTAAAGTATTTACCAAACTTAAAAATTAAATTATAAAATAATTGTCCTCCAAGAACTCAACATATCTTAAGATTTTTATTCGAGGTATTATAGCTGTAATTTTTTAAATAAGCTTAATTGCTCCTGTAACCTCTCACGTAATTCTTTAGGGGCTTCTTTGTTTTTAATATCTTCTCCTAAAAAAAGTATCCAATTAGTCATTTCCAGGATTTCATCGTAATTATCAACATTAATAAAAGTCTTCAGAATAGCTGTGGTTTGATAAGGACTTGTATAGAAAATTGTCACCTTTAAAGGATGGTATTTTTTGAACTGAGCTATAGAAGCTGGACCTAGCTCCATGATCAGGTTCACAGACCTATCCTGCTCTCTTATTTTATCTAAAATTTTTTTCTTACTTAAGCTTCTTTTCCCTGAATAGGTTTTAACATCCTCTATGATGTCTACAGGGATAATCTCTTTTTTTTCTTCCTTTAAATTAAAGCCTTCGATAAACCACAGACCTCTATCTTGATACAGGTGCAGTAGATAAATAATGGATGTCTTTATTATTTTTTCATCATTTATGGTAAGGGATAAATAACTATTTAAGAGAAGTGCTTCTATGAGCTTTTCTACCATGGGATGAGGAAGATCTGATAGCTCTAGTAAATCTGGATTATTGGGATTTGTTCCTTGAAAAAGAAAGATTTTATTTAGAAGAACAAGATCATCTTGGCTGCTTTCTGAAATTAATCCAAGTAGCTTTTCCGCTAAGGATTGACGACTCTTTAGATATGGCAGCTGTTGATTTCTTGTAGCCATAAAGGCAATAAAAAGTGCTTTTATTTCACTATCTGTAAAACGGACCTCCGGTAAGACAGAATTGCGCATAACGAAATACCCCCCATCTCGACCAACTTCAACCACTAGGGGCATTCCCATAGCTTCAATTTCTCTTATGTCCCTAATAGCTGTTGAGCGTGAGATATTAAATTCTCTCATGATTTCTGAAATTGTAAAATGCGAGCGATTGTTTACATACCTCATAATGACATTAATCCGTTCAACTTTTTTCATGATCACCTCTAAATAGTACCACTTTTTGACATTATTTAAAGATATTATATAATCATCAAGTGAAGGATACAAGTCATTTGAAATAAATTAAAGAGGTGGTTTTTAATATGACAAAGTATAACATAGAAGAAAAGGACAGCTTTACTGTACTAGGTATAGGTACTGAGCTTAAGAGTGATTATACTGACTCTCTTGGGATAGACAAGGAAAAATCAGAGTTTTGGCAAACTATCAGCCAGGATGGTACCCTTGAAAAATTAAAAGCCATAGCTACAAATGACTATATTTTCGCAGTGAATGAAGCAGTTAATAACAAGATGATGCATTATGCTGGAGTTATGACAAAATCATCCTTGCCTGAAGCAATTAGAAACATACAGTTTCCTGAAGGGGAATACATTGTTGTTAAGGGAGAAGCTTCTACAGCTTATGAGCTCTTTAAAAAGCTTACGGATTTAACCTTTGGAGAGATTCTCTATGAAGTAGAAAGCTATGCCTATGTTGGTGGCCCAAACACTGCAGTCGTTACAGGAAAGAAAGACAGCTTGTTTACCGGTGAAATGTGGATTCCTGTAGTTAGAATATAGCTATAATTGGGGAGAAAACAGTCCCTTCCAATAGAAATACATTAAATTGTATTTTAGAAACCTATCAGGAGGAAACAATATGGAGATATTTAAAGAGTTTCTACAAAAGCTTGGAGATCCTAATCAACAAAAAAGAATGGAAGAGCTTCTAAGTTGGGTTAACAGGAATTTCCCAAGTTTAGAGCCTGTGGTTAAGTGGAACCAACCAATGTTTTCAGACCACGGTACATACATTATAGGTTTTAGTGTTTCTAAACAGCATATTGCCGTAGCCCCTGAATATGCAGGGATAAATCATTTTGCTGATGCTATAGAAAAAGCTGGGTATGATCACACAAAAGGGTTATTTCGTATCAGGTGGGATCAGAGTGTTGATTATCAATTACTACATCAAATCATTGAATTCAATATACTGGACAAGTCTCACTGCTCAACTTTTTGGCGATAATATACAGTGTAAATTTATCTATGCTCAAAACATAATTTAGACTCTATATAAAAATAAAGATTGCTACAGGATAAGGTATCCTGTAGCAATCTTTATTTTAAAATAACCGAATAAATTTTATAAGTATATATATAATCCTTTAAAAAAAGCGTCTTAAATATTTGCTTTACTAAAATACTCCTTTGTAGTTTTGGTACGGAATAATAGATAGACAAAATAAATCGCTGTTATTATAGCATTAACTATAATTATTTCTATATGAGTATTGCCCACCAAGGATATAGTGGCAAGGAAATTATACAATATATGAGCAATAATACATATTGTCAGATTATTGCTAGCTAGCACAACTATCATAAACATAAAACCTACCACAAGGGAATTTAGTATCTGAAGCACCGTATCCATTCCTGATTGATTAATTGCTACCATACTCATTATATGGCCAATTGCAAAGGTAAAGGATATAAAAGCAACCACTACAAAACGGTTCCATTTCTTCAGCAACGCTTTGAACATAAGTCCTCTAAATATTATTTCCTCCATAAAGCCTACACCAATATACATGGCTAGTATAAGGATAATTTCGCCTACTTTGAATGAAGTATTAATGCCATAAAATAAATTTAAAAAGGGAAGTGAAAGTAAAGGAATATAATAAAGCATTGAAGAGCTTTTTTCTGTTGCCTTAGTGAGCAATCCAATATCTTCTGCAATTCCTGTTCTTTTCAGATAATAATAGCATATTACTGAAATTATCAAATTAGGTATAGCAGTTATCATATTATAGTCAATGTCCATTGCACTAGCGATGTTACCAGTGATTGTGTTAACTATGAGATATATCCCCAACCAAATAAGTGAATGCTTAACAGCATCCTTTTCATATAACTTTTTTAACAATTTTTATCCCCCTATTCTGCAAAATATTAGCCCAATAGCATGACAAAAATGTAACGCTATCTGCTTTGCACCTTAACATCATTATACTACATATTATGTAAAATATGTAATTTTATTCTAATTAAATTTTCTCTAGAATATTCAGTCTGTAGGAATATCTATTGGTATCGAATTTTATCAAAAACCATAGAAACCTTTAACCTATCTAATCCTTTAAAACATCATAACGAAGCTCCACAAATTGATTAAATCTATTTATGCTTTTTAATCTTAAAAGTGTTTCGAAATCATTTTTCTTGAACAGGGAAATACCATCTCCTAATAAAACAGGAGCTATAGTAACTATAATTTCATCAACTAATTTTTCTTTAATGAAGCTAGAAATTAACTGACTTCCTCCCATGAGCCATATATTCTTTCCACCCTTATTCTTCAATTTCTTGGAAAGTTCAGAAACATCTTCACTGGTGAAGGTTACATATTTATCATCTTTTTTTACTGTCCTAGAATAAATGTAACATTCCTTATCTTTATAAGTAAAAACCTCTTCATGTTCCACAATCCAGTCATAGGTAGTTCTTCCCATTATAATGGTGTCGATAGTATTATAGAATTCCGATGTTCCATTATCACCTTCACCCTCAACCTTAAAAAGCCAATCCAGATTATGATCCTTTGTTGCTATATATCCATCTAAGGTTGAAGCAATAAACAATACTAACTTACGTTGTTCCATAAACCACCACTCCTTTAAATTAATTATTCTTAAATAAAGGATACCATAGATTATTGACATCTATATGTCAACAATTTATACTAGTAAAAAAATAACTTAAAAGGATATTATTATGAAAATAGATCGTCTGATATCGATAACAATGCTGCTACTGCAGCGAAAAAACATTACAGCCTTAGAACTTTCAAAGATTTTTGAAGTGTCCACTCGAACTATTTATCGTGACATTGAGACCATTAATCAAGCTGGTATTCCAATTATAACTACTACAGGCCCTTCTGGTGGTATTGGGATAATGGAGGAATATCGCGTTGATAAGCGCTTGTTCACAGTACCTGACCTTACATCTCTACTCATAGGATTAGAAGGCTTCCACAGCATTTTATCTGATAGTGATGTTAAAAATACAATCGCTAAAATTAAAGGATTGGTTCCGGAGGAACAGCTAGAGGAATTTGAGCAAAAAGCTAATGAAATAGTTTTAGATATGTCCCCTTGGATAGACGACAGTAGGCATGAAGGGTATTTTAACATATTTAAGAAGGCTATTGCAGAAAGACAAATACTTATAATTGAATATAAAGATCATAAAGGAAGCTCAACTATAAGAGAGATAGAGCCGTACCGCTTGCTCAACAAAAATAAGGTTTGGTACTTACAAGGGTATTGCTTATTAAGAAAAGAACTGCGCACATTTCGTTTTTATAGAATTGAAAAGGTTTCGGAAACATATAGGACCTTTGAGCCACGTGAAATTGATTTTTCAAAGCTTAATGAAAGCTTTTATAAGACAGCACCAAAGGTAGAAGTTACACTTCTCTTTCATGAAGACAACAAGACGGACATAATAGGCTATTGTGGCGATGGTGTAATTGAAAGTTTAAAGGATGGATATTACACGGCAAAGGTTACCATAATGGATAATGAGGACGGCTATAAAAGCATTTTTCAATTTGGCGATAAGTGTGAATGTATAGCACCAAAGCATGTAAGGGATTATATAGGAAGCTTGTCTGCGAGTATTGCAAAGCTATATGTAGAGTAACTTTACCTTTCCACTTAATTTGCTAAGTATATATTATTAAAAAAATATAAAACTAATACTGATATGGAGGTGTTAGATTATGAGTAGAAGGCCACTAGTTCCAGAAGCCAAGGAAGAGCTGGATAAGATTAAAACAGAATATGCCAATGAATTTGGTCTGAAGCTTAATGATGAATATAAGGGAAATAAAAGCTCAAGATCGAACGGCCATATTGGAGGTCCTATTGGTGGAAATATGACTAAGATGATGGTTGAGGAATTTGAAAGGAAATTGGTAGATAAATAGCTTTTCTTGATTTAACTAAGGGTGCCTAACAAGGGCACCCTTCTAATCATAAATGAATTTTGAGAAAATACAGGACATGAAATATCAAGTTACCTACAACCTGAATCTGAATCCTTGTCACAAGGTGGATAAGGTTTTTCTCTCGGATAACCCGTTTGAATAAATATCACCTTATTAATCTAACCCTTTTCCTTCATAAGCTATTTGTAAAGCTTCCAAGTCAAATTTTTTCATATTCAAGAAGGCTTCGGTTAACCTGCTTATTTGTTCCTTGGTTCCTGAGCTTAGCATTTCATCCATTTTAGTAGGTACAACCTGCCATGATACTCCGAACTTATCCTTTAACCATCCACATTCTTCTGCTTCAGACACCGCAGAAAGCTTCTCCCATATGCTGACAGTATTATCATTTCTTTTTAGTTTTACGTTCAGGAAGCTCTGGAAACATATAATCTATAAGTTGCTTAGTTGATCCAATCCATCCTTAGATGTTAGTAATTCAAGATTATTGAACATCTTCTCATCATCCCAGTTCCACCAATGAAGCTCAAGTAAAAATTCAATTTTTTCATCACTAAAGCGTTTTTTAATAAATTTTGCTGGATTTCCTCCATAAATGGTATATGGCTCAATGTTTTTCACTACAGTAGAGTTGGCAGCGATAATAGCTCCATCACCAACCTTAACTCCTGGCATAATAGTAACATTTTTACCTATCCACACATCATTACCTATCACAGTGTCTCCCTTGAAAGGCAATTGTTCTGCTGTTGGTGTGACCTTTTCCCAGCCAGCTCCAAAGATATTAAATTGATAGGTTGTAACACCCTCTGCAATTGCGCAGAACTTTCCTATTATTAGCTTATCCCCTAAAAATTCATAATGATGCTCTATATTATCATAAAACTTCTCAGGAGACTTTTTATTATCACTATAATAAGTATAATCCCCAATTTCTACATTAGGCCTACTAGGCAAATTACTTATATAACAAACGGTTTTTATGTTCTCATTTGGATATAATTTTTTCTTATCTGGTCCTATCATTAAATTTATCTCCCATTCCTTTTCTACTATAATTTCAATCTGTTATATTTTTATGGAAAAAGCATAGCACTTAATAGATTAACAACTCACCCAAAACCCATATCAATTTATCTTAAAGCATCTAGCCTTTTCGCTCTCTCAAAAGCAATGGCAAGAAATTCCCTTGATTCCTTTATATGCTCATAACCCATATTCATAATTTCCAGTGCAGTGGGACCTTTATAATTAATATGTGTAAGCTTTTTCATCACAAGCTCCCAATTAATATTACCATCAAAAGGCATACGGTGTTGGTCAGCGCTTTCATCATTATCATGAAGATGTATGGCCATCAATCTATCTCCATACATTGATAGTAGATCGGTATTTTTAGAGCGATAATTTTGATGACCACTATCAAAACAAAAACCTAATCTACTTGAATGGATATTATCAAATACCTTTCCTAGATTTTCAATATTTCTCAGGTTTTCAAGAGCCACGTTCACTCCTAGTTGTTCAGCCCTCTCAGTTATTTTTCTTATTCTATTTATGCCAAGGATATTTGCTTTAGGTGGGCACTCACCACTGGTAATGTGGACAATCATAGTGGGAATTTCATATTCATTACAATCATCAACACATTGCATTAAATAATCCGTAATCTCATTACCGCTCAAATTATCCATCCACAAATCATTTATATTATCAAAGGATGTATGAATGTTCTCAACAAACAAACCTTCTTGTCTTGCCAGTTCAGCGTTATGCTTATAGTCAACATTACCGAACTCATCACTCCAATAAAGCAAAACTCCGTCAAATCCCGCTTGTTTAATTAGCTCATAGCGCTTCTGATGTGGAGCCTCATACCCAAACCAATCAAAAATAGTAATCATACTGCTCTCCATTTCTGTATATTTTGTAGATTTACAGTCTTAATATAAAACAAGATCTAGAACAACTACTTAAAGCATATTCCATATTATTACAAAAATAACATACTGATTGTGATATATCAATACTTATAAAAAAAGTTATAAAATAAGCCTACAGATAATATCCTCTGCAAGCCATCTTATATTTACTTTATTACTTTCATACATAGATACACTAAGTCAGTGCTTAAACTCCACAACAAGCTACATGAACTTTAAATCCATATTTTCCTCTGTATTCTTGTTTAATTCCATAAGGTGCTCTCGTATGTATCCTTACAATACCTTTCTATCATCTAAGTTCATTTCTAATTTGCTCTTTCCATACCCTACAGTTATTTTTTTGTCCGTTGGGTTGTCTTATGCTTTGCTCCTTTATTGTCATAGGTAATCCACTCACCAATGGGTTCTCCCTTTTCAAAATATCCTGAACGTTTAATCGTGCCATCCGGTCGATACCATTCCCAATAACCTTCAGGTTGACCATTTATCATCTTACCTTTTGACCAAGGAGTGGTCCCATTTGCATGGTATTTGATTGTATATCCATCAATTACTTCCATTTTCTTTTCTTTAACACCATTAGAATGAATCAAGTCACATTTTTCATTATCCATCTCAGTCATCCCTCCTTCTTTGGTAAACATGAATATTACTATTCTTTTTTCTTCATCAACTTATTATCTTTAAATGTCTCCGAATACTCCAACCTTCCATTCTTATCATACCTCACCCAGGTTCCATCTTTTTTGTCATTTATAAAATTGCCAACTTGCCATAATTGACCTGTTTCTCGATAGAACCTCCATTCACCTTGCATTTGATTATTATCAAGTATACCTTCGGCTTTTATCTTACCGTTCTTAAAAAAATATGTCATCTTGTTTCCGATTAACTCATATGTCTTTTGGCCATTTGCATATTCTTTATTTTTCAACATAAATACCTCCACATCCTCACTAAACTTCTTTCAGAAAAAATTCAAGCAGTCAAAATATATTTATGCTAAGCTTTTATTTCTTGATAGAAACCATCCCATAGACATAATAATGTCTTACCTATATCCTCATTGCTTCCTCTAAAGATACTATGCATTTCAACTCCGCTGGAGGTGTTTATGAACATGTTTGCTATTTGTTCATCACTCATAGGGGAATCAATCTCACCTTTTTGCCTCGCAGCTTGAATGATATTCATCCAACTGATTAGTTGAACTCCCTTAGACTTCTGCAATCTTTCCTGAAAATCGGGAAAAAGTTTTATGGCGTCAAAAATTAGAGAAATATAATTAAAACTAGGGGCGCTACCTTCTCCACTCATATTATTTTCCTTTAAATTCTCTACATAATAATTAATATAGTCGATGTAAAAATGGTACAGTGATTCCTTATTAAATCGATCATAAGGAACATCCAGCACAGAAGAAAAGACATTATTGACCAGTTCGAGAAAAAGCTGTTCTTTGCTAGTGAAATAGTGGTAAAAGGCACCCTTAGAAAGTCCTGTTTCTTCTACAATCTCTTTTAGAGTAACTTCTTTAAAACTCTTTTGCAAAAAAAGTTTAAACGTAACATTTAAAATATGCTCCTTTGTATTTTTCACGTTACACCTCCTTTTCTCTCGATTCTACTTGATATACTCCGTGTATTTATCCTAGATATTCATAGCCTGATGTATTTGTATGAGGTTGCCACAGGTATCATTAAATACAGCAATTATAGCTCCTACCGTTTTGTATGGCTTCACGGTAAATTCTACACCTGATTGAACCAACCTCTTATACTCCATCTCGATGTTTTCAACAGCAAAGGATGTTGCAGGTATACCCTGAGCAAAAATACCTTTTTGATATGTAGAAGCAACAGTGTTTTCATTTGGCTCTAAAAGCAGCTGTGTACCTTCTGATTCGTCAGGAGATGCAACTGTTATCCAATTTATTTCCGGTATATGAACTTTCTTAACAAAACCCAATACCTCCGTATAAAATTTTAAAGCCTTATCCGTGTCATCCACAAACACACTTGTTAAATCAATCTTCATGTTCTGTCCTCCTTATAGTGTAGATAGTCATTTCGCATTGTACTCGATACATCATAACCAGATTTATGTTAACAACTCTATAAACCGACCATTTGGTATGTTTTAATAATAACATTTTATTCCATAAATGTAAATAGTATAACTTCATGTCATTTATGCTTAAAATCTGGCCCTAGTAAATCAAAAATCCCCAAGCCTAAGCCTGGGGGAATATAAAATACACTACAATATTTAATTAAAGACCATCAAACCCTTTGATATAAACCTAATTCTTTACTATCTTCACCACACACTCAGCAGTAGGCCGTTTCCAACGGAAGATAGATACGGTTCACTTGGACGTCCCTTGCATGAGTGGCACTAATACTTCTCTGAGCCTTAGCGTCCCTTCACAAGCCTACAAATACTTTCACAATGTGGAGTATTAGGAAACATATCCTTCAATATAGTCTTCTCCACCCTATATCCCTTCTCTATTAGATACTTCAAATCAATCACTAGAGTTTTAGGATTGCAGGAAACGTATATTATTTCCTTAGCATCAAATTCAACTACATATTCTAGAGCCTTTGGATGCACTCCGCTTCTTGGAGGATCCAGGATGATTACGTCTGGCTTTTTGTCTATGGTTTTGATCACCTTAGTGACATCTCCTGCTATGAAGTTGCAGTTATCAAGGCCGTTGAGCTTTGCGTTTTCGTTGGCTGCTTTGGCTGCTTCTTCGATGAGCTCTATTCCTATGACTTCCTTTGCTGTAGGAGCTGTTATCTGCCCTATAGTTCCAGTGCCGCAATATAGGTCAAAGACTGTAAGATCCTCAGCGGAACCTAGGAAGTCTCTCACGATGGAATACAGCTTTTCTGCTCCAGCTGAGTTAGTCTGGAAGAAGGAAAAGGGAGAAATCTTGAAGGTTAAGCCTAGAAGCTTTTCTGTGATATAGCCTTTTCCTTGAAGTATATTTACCTTTTCCGGTACTATGGCATCGGAGAAGGAATTGTTTTCTGTATGAATTACTGTTGTCAGCTTTCCTGAAAGCTCTAAGCTATTTAGAAGGGCCAAATAATCGCTTAAATCAAAGGAAACCTGAGTTGTGGTAACTAGGTTTACCATGATTTCACCGGTAAAGTACCCTTTTCTTATTACTAAATTTCTTAGGAAGCCTTCTCTCTTCATTATATGGTAATGAGGAAGCCCTGTCTTTCTGAAATAAAGTAGAGTTGCTTCTAGTATTGTCCTGAAATCCTCGTCTACTATGAGGCAGTGGAGTACAGAAAGAATTGAAAAGCTCTGACCTTTAACGTGCATACCAAGGTTCAGCTCTCCGCCCTTCTCCATATCACCGAAGGTAAATTCCATCTTGTTTCTATAGGCCCACTGAGAAGGACTTCCTTCAATACCAAGATACTCTCCCATGGAAAGCTCAGCCTTTTCAAAGAGCTTCTTAATCTGCATCTCTTTAAACTCCAGCTGCTTATCATAGGGAACCTGCTGGCTGATACAGCCACCGCACAAATCATAGTGTGGGCAGGGTGGATCCACTTCATAGGATGGTTTTTCTAAGAGCTCTAGGTATCTTACCTCTCCAATTCCCTTTTTGTACTTGGAAAGTCTGCCCTTAACCACTTCTCCCGGGAAAGCATTTTTAACATTAAATTTTTGTCCCTCTACTTCTGCTGTGCCTATTGATGGAAACTCCATGTCTGTGATTTTTAACTGAATTTCTGACCCCTTTTTCATCTGCTTCTCCTTTGTAATTTACTCTTTAATCTTCTTTTTTCAGCTTAAGATAGAACAGCTTCTGTCCTATGGTTGCCCCAAGCTTAGTTTTTGCACATATGGGTGCATATATTATGGACATTATAATAAAAGCTATAAGATATATTATAATATCGCTGCCAGCTTTCACCCTCCAGCCTCCAACCTTTAATATCAGCTTAAATAAAAAAATACCTATAAAGGTCAAGGCACTGATAGCTGTAACATCAGCAAAGCTTGCTATTAGTAATTGAATAAAGCTTGTGTCTTCTTTGTCCTTTTTATTATGATCATCTTCTAATTGCGATTCACCAGCTGATGCTGCTTCCTCTTGCCCGATGGTTTCTTTCTGATTCTCCATTGTTTCTTCCATTGTTTCATTCTTTTCTTCTAAAGATTCATTTAAAGAGTTCTCTAAATTATTATCCATTGCTACCTCCTTATTCTCCTCTGTTAATAACTATACTATATTTCTTTTCTAGAGTAAACAAGGAGACAAGTTACCTTGTCTCCTTTAGCTTCACCTTAGAAAGCAGGAACTATGCTTCCCTTATAGGTCTCTTCTATATATTTTTTAACAGCCTCAGAATTCATTGCTTCTGATAAGTCCTTAATCTTCTGTGATTCCTTATCCTCAGTTCTTACTGCTATAACATTAGCATAAGGTGAATCACTATCTTCTAAAAATAATGCATCCTTTAGTGGGTTTAAATCTGCCTCAAGAGCATAATTTGTATTGATAACTGCAGCAGCTACATCCTGAAGAGCTCTAGGAAGCTGAGGTGCATCCAGCTCAGTAAACTCTATGTTCTTTGGATTTTCAGCTATATCTATTATGCTTGGCTGCTCTACATCCTTTAATTTTATAACTCCAGCCTTCTCTAGTAATAATAAAGCTCTAGAACCGTTACTCGGATCATTAGGTATAACAATCTCTGCTCCTTCTTCTAGCTCATCAAGCTTAGTTAATTTATCAGAATATACTCCCATTGGCTCAATATGAACCTTAACAGTCCATGTTATATCAAGGTCCTGCTCAGAAGCCATGTTTTCTAAATAAGGCACATGCTGAAAGAAGTTTGCATCTAAATCTCCATCAGCCAAAGCAGTATTAGGAAGCACATAATCTTCAAAGACTTCAATTTCTACCTTATAGCCTTTCTCCTCCAGCCCAGGTATAGCAGCTTCAATGATGTCCTTATGAGGGGTTATGCTCGCTCCTATAACAATTGTCTTATCTTCTCCAGTGCTCTTATCTCCATCACCGGATGCCTTTTCCTGTGCACATCCTGTAAGTCCAACAGTTAATAATGCTGCTAATAATAATGTGGCTATTTTCTTCATATAAACTCCTCCTTTTATTTAGTCATCTTTTTATATATTAAGTTGCCTAAGGATTGAATTCCCTGGACAAGTATAATCAAAATAATTACTGTATATACTGTTACTTCTGTTTTAAAACGATAGTAGCCATACTTTACTGCCACATCTCCAAGACCTCCCCCACCTACAGCACCGGCCATGGCTGAATAGCTTACGACGCTTATAACTGTAAGGGTTATACCAAGGATGATGGAAGGAAGAGCCTCCTTCAGCATAACCTTAGTAAGGATTTGAAAATTGCTTGCCCCAAAAGATCTAGCTGCTTCAATAACTCCAGGACTAACCTCTCTAAGAGAGCTTTCTATTACCCTGGCTGCAAAGGGTGCCGCAGCTATGGTTAAAGGTACTATTGCAGCATTTGTTCCAATGGATTTTCCTACAATTGCTCTAGTTACAGGCACTACAGCTACCATAAGTATTATAAATGGGAAGGATCTTAATACATTAATGATAAAATCCAGAACACCGTAAATCTTACTGTTTGGTCTAAGTCCTGTAGGAGAGGTATAAGTCAAAATTACAGCAGGTATTAAGCCAATCAAAACAGCAAGTACAGTAGCTATCCCTACCATATATAAGGTTTCAAATAATGCTTCTTTAATTAAGTCAAAGTACTCCATCCTACATAACCTCCCAGTTTATTGACTTTTCTAAAAGGTAATTTAACACCTTACCTTCATCTTCCCTCTTAACATTAATAACCAGAGAACCCAGTACATCCTCTCTAAACTTTTCTAGCTTTCCCCATACAATTGAAAAATCTATATTTAGTGCCCTAGCCATACTGGTTATTATAGTTGATTCGCTATATTCTTTTGGGAAGAATATTTTTATATTTACTCCATAGGAAGGAAGTACCTCTTCCTCACCTAAAAATCTTTTTAGTTCATTATTAGGCTGCAAAAACAGCTCACTGCAATCACCCAAAGCCTTTAATCTGCCATCCTCCAGCAGAGCTACCCTCTCACAGACCTCCTTTACTACCTCCATCTGATGAGTAACAACCACTATGGTAATGCCTAGCTTTCTATTAATATCCTTAAGTAATTCAAGAATTTCTTTAGTTATGCTTGGATCTAAGGCTGAGGTTGCTTCATCACATAAAAGAACCTTTGGGTTTAATGCTAAGGCCCTGGCTATAGCCACCCTCTGCTTCTGTCCCCCACTGAGGTTCTTAGGCTTGGCTTTTTCTTTGTCCTCAAGACCTACAAGCTTGAGAAGCTCTCTAACCCTATTATCTATCTCCCCCTTATTTATCCCCCAGGTTTCCATGGGAAGAGCTATGTTATCATAGACATTTTTTCTTTCTAGGAGGTTAAAGCTTTGAAAAATCATTCCTAAATCCTTTCGAAGATTTCTAAGCTCCTTCTCCTTAAGAGAGGCTATCTCCTTGCCCATGACACTAACCTTTCCCTTGTCATATCCCTCTAATCCATTAATACATCTTAAGAGAGTAGACTTGCCTGCTCCACTGCGGCCTATTATCCCAAAGATTTCACCTTCTTTTATAGAAAAGGAAATATCCTTAAGAACCTGAAACTCCTGATAATTTTTGTATAAGTTCTCGATTTCAATCACAAATGTTCCCCCTAAAATTGTTATGTAGCTATAGAATGAATAATTATGTAATTATACAAAATAAAAAGCCGAAGAATAAACTTCGGCATTAAGGCTCTCAATTTATTCTTATCTATCAGCAAAATGCTGTAGGAATTGGCACCGATGTATTTACATACCGGTTGCCGGGCTTCACAGGGCCAGTCCCTCCACCTCTCTTGATAAGATCATCAATTATTTTTTTGTATAAATAGATTATAATAAGTTATGGATAAAAATACAATAGATAAAAGAATGTTTTTTAACAAAATATTAATACAGCCTATTTTTTACTAACATAACAATAACATTCCTCATTGAAATTGTTTACTTTGATAACTTAACAATAAATCTATAAATAAATCGTCAATAGTATATGTTATAAATATACAGTAATGCAATCATACTTTTAATGTGTATATTTTTACCTAAACCATGGTATAATCATTATAGTTTGTCCAAAAGGAGAATAATAATGATACAGTTAATTTTTTTATGCACTATGGGTTTTATAGCAGCCTTCATCGATGCCATTGCTGGAGGTGGAGGTCTAATTACAGTTCCAGCATATCTTTTAGCTGGTTTTCCCCCTCATCTAGCTTTAGGTACCAATAAATTTGCTTCCACCACAGGATCCTTTACCAGCTCCTACAGGTTCATAAAAGCAGGAAAGGTAAATTTTGAATTTTTAAAGCTGGTTATACCTCTGGTATTTATCGGCGCAGTGCTGGGTGTAAAAACTGTATTGTTGATTGATCAAAGCTTTTTATATCCCATAGTAATGCTTTTAATACTATTAGTAGGCTTTTATACCATATTTTCTAAGGACATCGGTATTTCTCACAACTATAAGGGCTTAACTAAAAAAACCTTATTTGCAGGTCTTGCCTTAGGCTTTTCCCTGGGCTTCTATGATGGCTTCTTCGGCCCTGGAACAGGTTCCTTTATCATATTTGGCCTAATATACATATTTAAGCTGGATTTTGTCCATGCTAGTGGCAATGCAAAGGTAATGAACTTTGTCAGTAATCTAGCATCACTTATAACCTTTGCTTTAAGTGGTAAAATCAATTACAAATTTGGAGTAATCATAGGAATTTTTATGATTTTAGGAGCACAGCTAGGTGCCAAGACAGCCTTAAATAAAGGAAACAAGCTTATAAAGCCTATATTTATTCTTATGTCCCTAGGAGTTGCTATAAAAATGCTTTTTAATTTAGTATAGGTAAAAAAAATGATACAGCGTGGTCTAATTCCCTAAGGGACTTGGACCACGCCTTTTAACTATAATACCTTTTTAAGCTCTTCAGCCTTATATTCTTTAATAAGCTGCTCATTAGCTTCATTAATCATGATAAGCTTTGCACTGCCATCTAAAACCTTCAAAACTCTCCCTTTTTGCTTAGTACCAAGAATGTTTACAGGACTATTCTTCTTGATATCCTTTACATTGGTGCTACTGCAGTACTGACAGCTTTCCTCATTTTTAAAAACCCTTTTACAATCTAAGCAGTAAAATAATCTGTGCATGTTATTCGTACCTCCCAAAATTTGAATGTATCCACAATAATATATATACTACAAACCTTCTTTAATTCCTTCTATTTTTCCTATATATTCTGAATAAAATAAATATTTGCACTAAACTTAAAACTTCCTATGCTAAATAAAATCATAACAGGAAATATTTCTCTAAATTTACTTGTGTTTTAGCAAAAGTGATGTTAGGATTATAATATCATGTTTAATATTTAGTAATCATTTTTATTTTATGCAAGCGTTTGCACTATAAACAGCAAGAGAGGTGTAAATTATATGAAAAGTTACATTACACATCATGACTGGAATATCATCGAAGAAGGCTTCCACCCTGAAGAAAATAGGCTTTACGAAAGCTTAACTAGCCTAGGCAACGGTAATATGGGAGGAAGAGGAAACTTTGAAGAGGACTACAGCGGCGACTATCTTCAGGGCACCTATATAGCTGGTGTATACTATCCCGATAAAACTAGAGTTGGCTGGTGGAAGAATGGATATCCAGAATACTTTGCAAAGGTTCCCAATTCCACTAATTTTATTGGTATATCTATAAAAATTAATGGCATGCCTTTAGACTTAGCTAAGGCAAAAGAAATCAAAGAATTTAAACGTATACTTAACATGCAGGAAGGCTATTTACTAAGAAGCTTCATCTATGTTGATCGTGAGGATAAGGAAATAAAGGTTGAAGCAATGAGATTTATAAGCATGGCTTATAAAGAGATTGCAGCGATTAGATATAAGGTAACTCCTTTAAACTTTAATGGAACCGTTACCGTAACCCCCTACTTAGATGGCTTGATTAAAAATGAAGATTCCAACTACAATGAATACTTCTGGAATGAGATAAGCAAGAATGCAGCTGAAGATACCTTAGACCTAACCATGGAAACAAAAAAGACTGCCTTTAGAGTTTCCTGGGCTTCAACCTATACAGCTATGGTTAATGACACCACCTTAAGTCTACAGCCTGAGACCTATCTTAATGAAAAATATGCAGCCTCTACCTTTAATGTAGATATAAATCAAAAGGATACCTTAACTATTTATAAATATGTTTCAGTAGTTAGCAACAGATATTTCGATAACTCTATACTTTTGGACAAGGCTTACGACTTCTTGAGAGATGCCTCAAGCAAGGGCTTTAATCATTTATTTAATGACCATAAGGGTGCCTGGAATGAGCATTGGAAGCACAGCGATATAGTAATAAAGGGAGATACGGCAGCTCAGCAGGCTATTCGCTTTAATATCTTCCAATTGAATCAAACATACACCGGTGAGGATCCTAGACTAAATATTGGCCCTAAAGGTTTTACAGGAGAAAAATATGGCGGTAGTACCTACTGGGATACTGAAGCTTACTGCGTCCCCTTCTATTTAAGCACTGCAGAGGAAGGCATTTCTAAGCAATTACTGATTTATAGACATAATCAGCTGGATAAGGCGAAGGAAAATGCTGAAAAGCTTGGCTTAAAGGGAGCTCTCTATCCAATGGTGACCATGAACGGTGAGGAATGTCACAATGAGTGGGAAATAACCTTTGAAGAGATTCACAGGAACGGTGCCATCGCCTATGCAATTTATAACTATGTAAGATACACTCAGGATGAGAAGCATCTAGCAGAATACGGCTTTGAGGTTCTTGCTGAAATAAGCAGGTTCTGGGCCTCTAGAGTAACCTATAATCCTATCAAGGACAAATATATGATCCTGGGAGTTACAGGACCTAATGAATATGAGAACAATGTAAATAACAACTGGTACACCAACAGAATTGCCAGCTGGTGTCTTAAGTATACAGAAGAGGTTTATTATTTATTAAAGGATAAATACTTTGCTGACTTCACAAGGCTTACTAATGAACTTCACCTATGGGAGGATGAGCTAAAAGGCTGGAGCGAAATAATTGAAAAAATGTATTATCCAGTGATAGAAGACCTAGGAGTATTTGAGCAGCAGGATGGATATATGGATAAGGAACAGAAGCTGGTAAAGGATTTAGAGCCTTCTGATCTCCCATTAAACCAAAATTGGTCCTGGGATAGAATTCTCCGCTCCTGCTATATCAAGCAGGCAGATGTACTACAGGGACTCTTTTTCTTAAGTGATGAATATGACCTAGAGACTAAGAAGAGGAACTTTGACTTTTATGAACCAAGAACAGTCCATGAGTCCTCCCTATCACCTTGTATTTACTCCATAATAGCAGGAGAAATTGGCTACCACGACAAAGCTTATGAGCTATACCTTAGAACTGCTAGATTAGATTTAGATAACTATAACAATGACACCGATGATGGTCTACACATCACAAGCATGGCTGGAACCTGGATGTCAATAGTTTATGGCTTTGGGGGCATGAAGCTTAGAGGAAGCGACCTTTCCTTCTCCCCCTTTATACCAAAAACCTGGGAGGAATATTCCTTTAATATAATGTTTAGAAATCGTCTTTTAAAGGTTTCTGTGAATAAAGAAAATGTATTTCTCAATCTCATGCAGGGAGAAGATATAAGTCTATTTATTTACGATGAAAATGTAACTCTACAAAAAGATAATCCGCTGAAGCTAGCGATAAAAGGATGATCGAAAGGAGATTTAATATGAACGGACAACTTCCAAATACCGCTTATTTTTCTATGGAGTATGGATTAGATGCCAGTGTAAAAACCTATGCAGGAGGTCTTGGTATACTGGCAGGAGATTATATCAAGGGGGCCAAGGATTTTAACTATCCTATCATAGGTATAGGACTTAAGTGGAAACAGGGCTATACTGACCAAAGGATTGGTGAGGACGGAAGGCCTTACGACAGCTACCATAATAATCTATATGATTGTTTGGAGGATACCGGAGTTACTGTTAAGGTTAAGATAAGAGAAAGAGATGTTCTTATAAAGGTATGGAAGGTTACTAAATTCAATGTCGCTTCTCTTTATCTATTAGATACAGACCTTCCTGAAAATGAAGATGCTTGGATTACAGGCCAGCTATATGGATGGTTCGGGGAAGAAAGAATAGCTCAGGAAATGGTTCTTGGTATAGGTGGCGTGAGAGCACTAAGAGCTTTAGGCCATGAGGTTAGCGTATATCACTTTAACGAAGGACATGCTGTCTTTGCTGCCCTTGAGCTTATCAAGGAAAAAATAGATAAGGGACATAGCTTCCTTCAAGCAAAATGTGAAACCATTGATGAAGTAGTGTTTACCACCCATACTCCTGTTATTCAGGGTAATGAATCCCACCCTCTTCAGAGGCTTATGTATATGGGTGCTAATAATGGTTTAACCTATGAACAGCTGGTAGAGATAGGTGGAGCTCCCTTTAACATGACCGTTGCCGCCTTAAGACTTTCAAGAATATCTAACGGTGTTGCCCGCCTTCATGGAGAAACTGCTAGAGATATGTGGAAGGACGTTAATAATTCTTCCGAAATCATATCAATAACTAATGCTATACATCTTCCTACCTGGGTAGATGAGAATATGATAAAGGCTGCAGAGGATCAAGGAGATTTATGGGAAACACATATGGCAAATAAGCTAAGCCTCATTGATTTCGTCAAGGAAAGAACCGATGTTACCTTAGCTCACGATAAGCTTATTATAGGTTTCTCAAGAAGAGCAGTTCCTTACAAGAGAAGCAACCTCATATTTACAAAAAGCGAAATTATAGAGCCTCTTCTTAAGGAAGGAAAGCTACAGATAGTATTTTCCGGTAAGGCTCACCCTCTAGATGATACAGGAAAGGCTATAGTAGCAAATATAGTTGAAATGACTAAGAAATATCCAAACTCTGTTGTATTCTTAGAGAATTATGACATGACTATTGGAAGAATGCTTACTAGAGGCTCTGATATATGGCTCAATAACCCTAGAAGACCTCAGGAGGCTAGCGGAACCTCCGGTATGAAGGCTGCAATGAATGGCGTTCTTAACCTATCTGTTCTAGATGGCTGGTGGCCAGAAGCCTGCGACCATGGTGTAAATGGCTGGCAGTTTGGAGATGGAAAAGGAATAAGTGATTTTGATACCTTAGAAGAGCTTGACAGCAATGATTTAGAAGGCCTTTACAATGTACTTCTAAATGAGGTTATACCTACCTACTACGATAATAAAGAAAAATGGATTGAAATGATGAAAAACTCAATTCTCTCCACAAAGGATTACTTCAATGTAAAGAGAATGCTTGAGGAATACTTCAATCTAATGTATATAAAATAATCTTTTTCTTTCTATAATAATGGACATAGCTTCTCAAAGCTATGTCCTTATATTATCCTTCTAATTTTAAATTCTAAATTATCTTCTCACTATTTCCGTATCTACAATTATATAATTCTTTTCCTCTCTGCTGCCCTTCAAAGCACTTATGAGAAGCTTAGCTGCATTATAGCCTAGCTCATTGGCATTAATATTTACAGAGGTTAAGGGAGGAGATTGATATTCTGCTAAGGGTGTGTTATTAAAGCCTGATACTGTCATATCCCTCCTTCTATTTTCCTTGAAGTATTTTAACACTCCAAAGGCTAAAAGATCATCTGTGGTAACAATACAGGATAGCTCTTCCTTAGAAATAAGCTTCTCAGAGGCACTGTAGCCGCATTCCTCAGTAAACTCGGCCATCTCTACTATGTATTCCTTATTTATTTCTATATTATTTTCCTGAAGAGCTGATATATAGCCTTCTAATCTATCCCTGGACATCCTCATATTCAGAGGGCCACCAACAAAACCAATATTTCTATGTCCCTTTTCAATAAAATGAATTACAATATCTCTCATTGCTTTAAAATTATCATTATCTGTCCAAAGGTCATGCTCAATATCATCAGTTTTTCCTATTACCACAAAAGGCAGTCCAATTTGTTTAATATGCTCTATAGTCTTATCTTCTTGTCTGGAGGTCAATAATATCATACCGTCCACCAGCTTACTGTTATAATAATTATCAATAATTTTAATTTCTTCCTCTTCACTTCTACTATAGGTATACATTATGTAGTAGCCTACTTTTTTAGCATATATGCTTATACCTGTTAAGGCTTGTATAAAAAATGGGTTTCTAAATAAATCCTCATTACTGCTTGGGAGGATTACTCCCAAGGTATTTGTGGACTTATTTGCAAGACTTCTAGCAATTGCGTTAGGATGATAATTCAATACTTTTACAGCCTTCATTACCTTTTTCTTGGTTTCTTCACTAATTCTTGGATTTCCAGCCAGTACCCTAGATACTGTTGAAGGAGATACTTGAGCAGCTTCTGCTACTTCCTTAATTGTTACGGCCATATTTTCAAATTCACTCCTAATATTTATTTAATTAAAGCAATGGTTACAGAGATGGGCTTTCAAAAATTCTTATGGTAGCGATTTCATAAAATCTACTACTACCACCGATAGATAAATATATAATATTATACCTTATTTATATGAAATTTCAAACAACTACAGCTATCATATATCCAGTTTATCAAATTCTTATATGAAGTAATATGTACTTATTAATGTAATGGCCTTCTATCTGATATCTATTTTGTCCTTCAGCTTATTAAAAGTCGCCTCTCCTATTCTTTCTACATTCTTTAATTCCTCTTTGCTTTTAAAGCCCCCCTTCTCTTCTCTATAGTCTATTATCCTTTGAGCCGTAACATCTCCAACCCCTGGGAGTGAATTTAGCTCTTCAAGGGTTGCTGTATTTATATTTATTATATCGCTTACTCCTGGGGTAGGAAGAACACCCCCAGCTGTAGGTATTGAAGCAGAACTATTGATACTAGGTACTACTATACACATTCCTTCTCTTAAGGTCTGGGCCTGATTTATCCCTGATATATCCCCTTGAGCTGTAATACCTCCTGCCATGGTTATGAGCTCTTTTACAATAGCACCCTCTTCTATGATATATACATCAGGTTTTACTACCTCACCCTTAATCTCTACAGGAATATTCCTTGTTTTGTCTTCTGAAGCTAATTTATCATTAAGGTCTCCAGAAGCCTCATCCTCCTCTTCTATAAATATTCCTTCATCAATAGGTGCTTCCCTCCTGCTATTCATTCCATAACCGATAATAGTTATAATTGCTATAAGTATACAGATTATTCCTGAGCCTATAAGCTTTTCTTTTTTCTTCACAATTTAAGCCTCCTATAAAATTATATATTTTATTATCAATTATTGACATTATCTTAACTATATATAGATGTTATCATGATTTTTTGATATAATTTTTCTTGTAGATGTAGGAGGCTTGATATGAAAAGAATAATTTTACTTTTGCTAGCGTTAATAATTTGTACACTATCATTTACTGACCTGGCCAGTGCTAGTGCTGAAGCTCCTCAGGTTACAGCTGCTGGAGCAGCGCTTATGGATGGTGAAACCGGGGAACTTTTATATGATAAAAACGCCAATGTGAAGTATCCCCCAGCATCAACCACAAAGATAATGACAGCGCTTGTAGTACTGGAAAATACAAATATAAATGATAAGGTTACTGTAGGTGAGAATCCACCTTATGTTGACGGTTCTGCTGTAGGTATAGTGACTGGGGAAACCTATACTGTAAAGGACCTTTTAATAGCTTTGATGCTCGCCTCTGGTAATGACTGTGCAGAAGCACTGGCTGAGCATGTTGGCGGCACAACAGAAGGCTTCGTTAAAATGATGAATGAAAGAGCTAAAGAGTTAGGTTGCAAGAACACTAACTTTGTTAATCCTAGCGGGCTCTATGATAAAAATCACTATACTACTGCTAAAGACCTGGCTCTAATCCTTAGAGAGCTAATTAAATATGATAGTTTTTTAGAATGGGAAAAGCTTGTTTACTATGAAATGCCCCCAACAGAAAAAGATCCAAATCCCAAATGGATAGGTAATAAAAATGCCCTGGTGCTGGATTATGCTGACAGCTATTATCCCTATGCCATAGCAGGAAAGACAGGCTATACGGTGGATTCTAAGCATTCTTATGCAGCTGCTGCTAACAAGGATGGTAGAATTCTAATATCCACCATGCTTTATGGTGAGAATAAGTCCTTTTATTTTCCTGAGTCAAAAGCATTATTAGAATATGGCTATGAAAATTTTGAGCTCATAAAGCTTTATGAGAAAAATGAAGAGGTAACGGAAGTTGTTCTAAATGATACAACAGTACCTTTATTAGCTTCTTCAGATGTGTACACCATAGTAAAAGCTGATGAGGCTGAGGAACTTTTTAATAACAAAAAATTTGTTGCAGACACAGCATCTCTAGGTGGAACCAACTTTAAAGCTGGAGATGAAATATTAGAGTCATCAATATATCTTGATGAGGAGCTTGTTGCTACCCTTGCTCTTGTAAGCGGGTCTGATTACACGGTTCCAGCAGTCAAGACCGTAAAGGATAATGTTGTAAGCTTCTTCAGTTCAATTAAAGGCTTCCTTTTATACGGTGCAGCAGTAATATTACTTCTCATTATTATTCTTTTTACCATTAGATTTATTAATTTAAGGCGTAGAAGAAGAATTTTTAGGAAGCGAAATAGAAGAAGAAATAAATATCACTTTTAAATAAAAATCAATAATTATGCAAAATAAGCTCTAAAGGTTAGAGAATTTAATATCCCTAACCTTTAGAGCTCATTTTATTAATCTAAATAGCTTTTTATTCTGTTATGAACTAAGTCCACGAGCAATAAGGTGCATATCTTCTGGAAGTTCACTGGTGATGGTGATGAGCTGGGAGGTTTTGGGGTCAGGGAACTCTACGTAATAGGCGTGAAGGGCCTGCCTTCCTATGAGCTCACTGTCCTCCTGGCCGTATAGAGTGTCTCCTAAGATAGGATGACCAATATGGCTAAGATGAACTCTTATTTGATGAGTTCTTCCCGTTTCAAGGATAAGCTCTAAAAGCGTGATAATTCCAGAGCTTTCAAGAACCTTATAATGGGTTATGCTCCTCTGCCCTCTTTCATCTACCACTCTTTTTATTGAATCCTCTGTAGGTCTATAAATGGGTAGATCTATAGTCCCTTCGTCCTCCATTGGCCTTCCTTTAACTAGGGCAAGATACTTCTTTTTGAAGCTTCCTTCTGTCATAGCCTTGGATAGGCTCATATGAACATATTGATTCTTTGCAATTGTCACTAGGCCTGAGGTATTCATATCCAGACGGCTAACTAGTCGCACAATTGAGGCATCCTCTCTATTCTGAAAGTAATTTATTACTCCATTGGCAAGGGTGCCACTGCCATGACTTCTCGTTGGATGACAGACCATGAAAGGTGGCTTATTAACTACCAATACACTTTCATTTTCAAAGGCTATGTCTAAAGGGATATCTTCTGGTGCTATGTCCTGACTTTCATCCTTGGTCAATATAACAGTAATGTGGTCACCTGCTTTAAGGGTGTAATCCATCTTCACCCTGGCACCACCCACCTTGATCCTTCCCTCTTTAGCTGCAGCTCTAATAAATCTAGTGCTCAGACCCATTTCTTCCTTTAAAAAGCCCCTGATTACCCTTCCTTCATTATTTCTTTCTACGTCTCTGGTAATCTCGCTCATTTTACTCTTCCCTCTGCTTCATTGATTGTAGTATATAATTTCTTGATATTATGGTATCTGTATGAAGAAGCTTTCCTCCATTTACCACATGCTTAATAGTGCTGTCAAAGGCTAATAAAACCCCTTTATCAAGATTTAAAAAAGCCATTTCTCTCAGCTCTTCCACTCCTGGGAAATCCCTCCCTGGTTCTATGTAGTCTGCTAGAAACACAATCTTTTCTAGCTTAGACATATTCACTCTACCTGTGGTGTGATATCTTGCTGCATTTAATATCTCTTCATCCTCTATTCCCATCTTATCGCGGCCTATAATTGCCCCTGCAAGACCATGAAGGAGCTCAGGCATGAGTAAATCTTCAGGAGTTAGCTCATAGCCTTTTTCTTCAATAATTCTTATAACTACTTCCTTAGGCATATATTTAGCAACATCATGGATATAAGCAGCTATTCTTGCTTTATAGGTGCTTTCACCATAAAATTCAGCCAGCTTCTCTGACATCTCCGCTACTCCCAGAATATGCTTTACTCTTTTTTCTTTTATGTTCTCTATTAAATAAGCTTTAATTTTTTCTTCAGACCACATAATATCCCCCTGAAAATATATCTATCTGTAGAGATCATTAGCTTCTATATAATTAAATACTTCCTCAGGAACTAGAAACTTATAATTTCTCTTCTCCTGAATCCTTTTCCTTATGTCACTAGAGGATATATCCATCTGTAAAAGCTCTAGAAATATAATCTCTGTACCATAGTTCTCTTCTGTATTCTTCTTTACCTCTTCAAGCTCTTCTCTCGAGGAACCAGGCCTCATAAAAACCACCAGCCGAGCTAGCCTTAATATCTCGGGTACATTTTTCCACTTATGTAGGTTTAATAATGAGTCAGCCCCTACGATAAAGTGAAATTTGGTATTTGTATACTTGCTATTAAGATACTGAAGGGTTTCATAGGTATAGCTGTAGCTCTTTTTATTTATCTCATAATCACAATAGGTAAAGCCCTGATAATCCTTAATAGCAGCCTTAGTCATATCGCCTCTTATAGAAGCCTCTAGAATAGCAGAGTCACTTTTATGGGGTGGATTCCCTGCAGGGATAAACAGCACCTCTGAAAGGCTCAGCTCTTCCATGGCTTCTGAGGCTATATATAAATGGCCATTATGAATAGGATTAAAGGTCCCTCCTAAAATTCCTATGTTTTTCATAATATACTCTCTGTTAAGGAAGCACTATTCTTGGATTCTTCTGAGATGCTTTATAGATTACTATCTTATTGCCTATGGCCTGAACCCCTTCACAGCCAATACTCTCACAGATTTCATTTATGGCTTCCTTGGCAGTATAACCGCTGTTTTCAAGGACAGTTATTTTAATAATTTCTCTAGCCTCCAGGGCCTCTTCTAGCTGTCTAAGAAAGGCTTCCTCAATTCCATTTTTTCCAAGCTGAAATATTGGAGTTATGGTGTTAGCTAGTGATCTTAAATATGCTCTTTGCTTACTACTTATCAAATCAATCACCTCTTATAGCATAAATTCGAATTCAAAATCATTTAATCGTACAGTGTCCCCATCCTCAATTCCCATTTCCTTCAGTTCATCCAGGATACCTTTATTTCTAAGAACCTTATGGAAGTACTTTAAGGAATCAGGATCATTAACATTAACAGCCAAGAGCAATCTGTCTACGAAGGTACCTTCGATAAAGAATACTTTAAGGCCATCCTCATTAAGCTCCTGTATAGTATAGGTGAATTTCTTATCCTCAGGAACAAATCTCTCTTCCTCTGATATCTCCAGCTCCTGTACTGGGATGTGGGATAGCATCTCCGCAGCTTCCTTCATCAGTTCTTCTAGCCCCTGATTTGTAGCAGCGGATATTTTGAATACTTTTGTAAAGCCAAGCTCAGAAACCTTTTTCTTGAAATCTTCAAAAACCTCTTCATCGAAGAGCATATCGCTCTTATTGGCAGCAATAATCTGTGGTCTATCCCATAGCTTTACATTGTATTTTTTAAGCTCCTCATTGATCTTTAGGAAATCCTCAAATGGATCTCTTCCCTCAATGCCTGAGATATCTACTACATGGATGAGCAGTCTTGTTCTTTCAATGTGGCGAAGGAATGCAATACCAAGGCCAACACCTTCCGCTGCCCCCTCAATAATTCCCGGAATATCTGCCATTACGAAGGGCTGTATTCCTGGAACACTAACCACTCCAAGATTTGGTCTTATGGTAGTAAAATGATAGTTAGCAATCTTTGGTCTTGCCTTTGAAACTACCGATAAAAGGGTAGATTTACCTACGTTAGGGAAGCCTAATAAGCCCACATCAGCTAATAGCTTCAGTTCTAGTGTTATTGTTCTTTCTTCACCCGGCATACCTGGTTCAGCAAAGCTTGGTGCCTGTCTCGTAGGTGTAGCAAATTTAGTATTTCCTTTTCCACCTTTTCCACCCTTGCACACTACATATTTATCTCCTGGGTGAGATAAATCTGCCATTATCTTATTAGTTTCGAAATCTCTTACTACTGTTCCCATGGGAACCTTAACATATAAATCCTCGCCATCCTTGCCATAGCACTTTTGGCCTGCACCATTAGCACCTTTTTCAGCGATGAATTTTCTAGTATATTTAAAATCTAGTAGAGTTGTTAACTGAGGCTCAACAACTAAAATTACGTCTCCACCTCTGCCGCCGTCGCCACCATCCGGGCCGCCGAGAGGTATGTATTTTTCCCTTCTAAAGGAAATTGCTCCGTTACCTCCGTCTCCAGATTTAACAAACAATTTTGCGGTATCTATAAACATTTACTCAACTCCTTATTTATATCTTCTGTTATATACCATATTATCACTAAATTTACCTATAAATATTATATACCAATTAATATTTATATAAAATTTATTTGACAAATTAAAAGCACCCTTTTGGGTGCTTTATAATTATTCTGCTATTTTTTCTTCAACATTTACTGGGTAAACGCTAGCTCTTTTTCTATCCTTACCCACTCTTTCGTACTTAACAACACCATCAAGCTTAGCAAATAAAGTATCGTCCTTACCTCTACCTACGTTAGCACCTGGGTGTATTTTTGTTCCTCTTTGTCTTACAAGGATGTTACCAGCAAGAACGAACTCTCCATCTGCGGACTTAACACCAAGTCTCTTAGATTCGGAATCTCTACCGTTCTTAGAGCTACCAACTCCCTTTTTATGAGCAAATAACTGAAGGTTAACTATTAACATGTACTACACCTCCTCTATTTCAAGGTTTATATAATCGCCGTACGATATTATCATACTTTCAACAGTCTTAAGCATTGTATGAAGCAGCACCTGACAGCTTTCAATTTCCTCAAGAGTGTTTTCAGATATATTAAGCTCTAGAAATCCATCTTGAAGCTCATACTTAAGATTAAATTTCAATACCTCTTCGATTCCAATGATCATTGCTTGAGATAATACAGATAGGGCCGCACAAACGATATCCTCTCCGCTTTCTCCAAAGCCTGCATGATCCTTAAGGGATAGAAAAAGTATCTGACCATCTTTCTTTTTAAACTTAATTTTAGTCATAATTAAGCTTCGATTTTTTCGATTGTTAACTTAGTGTAAGATTGTCTGTGACCGATCTTTCTTCTGTAGTCCTTCTTTGGCTTATACTTGAAAACGATGATTTTCTTTTGTCTGCCTTGAGCTTCTACCTTAGCCACAACCTTAGCTCCTTCAACTACTGGCTTACCTACTACTAACTGTCCATCTTCCTTAGAAACAGCAAGAATGTTTGTAAACTCAACTGTTGAATCAACTTCAGCGTTCAGTTTTTCAACGTATATAACGTCTCCCTCTTGAACTCTGTATTGCTTTCCACCTGTTGTTAATACTGCGTACATGAATACACCTCCTCATAACGGATTCGCCACGTCAGGTACAGCTCTCTAGGAGTTGTTTTACAAAACCTTTGGTGTGCGCTACAAATGACATTTTATCATATAGGAATATCTTTGTAAAGAAATATCTTTTTTCTTATAGCTTAAGGAGATAAGAGTGATATTCCTTCAACTGCTCCTCATAAATAAGAGCCTTAGAAGTAAAATCCTCTTTTCTTTGAGAGTAGGTTATATATATAGGAAGCTTTAGCTTTTGAAGACTGCTCATAAGAACCTTAAGGTCTGCAGCAAGCTGTTCCTTATAAGCTATATTTAAATCAAATAATAGAGCCTTTATTCCCACTGCTCCCTCTAAAAGCTTTAAGGCTTCATTTTCTAGAAGAAGAGCAAGATACTCCGTTCTAAGACTTCTACCACTGCCCTTGCAGCATAAACATTTTGCTTCCATAAACACCCTATTAGGCTCCGTTCTCCTTCTTCTACTAATCTGAATTAATCCTAGCTCCGTAAAGGGATAGATTATTACTTTGTTTATGTCTCCCAAAAAGCCGTCCTTTAGTCTATCATAAACCTTTTCTCTATCCTCTAAGCTACTCATATCAATAAAATCTATAATTATTATACCACTTAGATTTCTAAGCCTTATCTGCTTAGCAGCCTCTTCCGCCGCTTCAAGGTTAGTTATCAATATATTCTCTGAAGAGTTCTTCCCTCTTAAGCTCTTTGCTGTATTCACATCAATAACCTGCATGGCTTCTGTAGACTCTATAACAATATTGCCTCCACTATGAAGCTCTATAGTATTATTTCTAAGAGAGAGAAGCTCTTTTTCTATACCGTGGTAATCCAGCAATGGCCTGTATCCACTATAGAGTGTAAGCTTATCCTTTGTTCTTTCATCCAGCACTTCCTCTGCAGTTTCAAAATCCTCTTGATTATTTACATAAATAGCAGAAGTATTATCTAAGGTAACATTTCTTAGAACTCTATATAAGATACTGTTGCTATCTAAAAGCTTCCCAGGGCCCTTTGAATAATTAAAAGCCTTCATTAGCTTTAGATAGCTATCATATAGCTCTTCTAGCTCCTGTTGCAAATCTTCAATGGGATATTCTTCTGCCTTTGTCCTTACAGTTAGCCCTACACCCTCCGGTATATTTATTGATGACTCTACTAAAGCCTTGAAAGCTTTATTAGTTATTTTTTTTGAAAAGCTGAGCTTATTATCATAGGTATGCAGCACCATCAGTCTTCCAGGGAGTGAAATAGAGGAGGATACCTTGGCACCCTTATCTCCATGCTCCTCCTTGAGTATCTCTACCAATAGCTCCTGGCCTTTTTTTATATTAGGCTCTAATACCATATAAGCATTTTTGCCCACACCAATATCTAGAAATGCTCCCCTCATGGAAGGAATTATATTTTTAACTATACCTTTATACAATTCACCAGGAGCAGCCTTTCCTGTATTTTCCTCAGTATAATATTCCGTGACTGTCCCATTCTCCCTGAGGGCTATTCGTAAAAAGCTATTCCTTCTCTCTATAAAAATCTCCTTCATATAACATCAACTCACATATGTAATAAGATTAACTAATTTATTTTCCCTTAAAGCATACATTTCTTCTCTGCATATTTCAGTAAAGGCTTCCTTATCCGCTGATGGAAGCTTTTCCTTAAGATATCCAGCAAGAAGCTCTGGAGATAAGTTTTCTCTGCTTCCGCAGGAAAGCAGGGCGTTTATTACGAGATAATCATCCTTAATCCAGTACTTAATATCTTTAATCATGGGCTTTATATCTACCTCTTTAGTTCCTTTTTTGCTTTTTTTCTCTGTTATTAGCTCTGATTTATCCATAAGGGTAGAAAGCTCTGAAACAATCTCCTCCCCCTTGTACCTTAGCTTAAGGGTATATCTTGCAGCATCTAATAGAGCCATTCCCTGAGGTATCTTCTTCCCCTCTCCTTCAGGGACCTTCACCGCACTTTTAAATATGATTCCCGGAAGGCTATTCTCATTTAAAAGCTTGATTAATCTCTCTTCTTCTACCTCTTCCATAAGCTCTACATCTAAGTAATCCCCTAAGGAGTAAACACCTACAGGCAATGGCTGAGCAATGGAAAGAGCCATATGAGGATTAAAGCCCTTAGAATAAGCAGCAGAAAGGCCTGTTCTTCTGACAACTCTCTGAATAGTTCTCATCAAATCTAAATGAGCCAAAAACTTAAGCTCTGCTCCCTTAGTAAATTTAATTAAGTATCGCACCCTCAAAGCACTTCCCTTCTTTAAAGTTAACATTAATTCCACAGCCAGTGCAGCCTATACGGCAGTTTTGTGTAAGTAAAGCCTCTTTTGCCTTTTCATTTTCTTTTATAAGGTAGCTTCTATTAACACCGATATCTATGAAGTCCCATGGAAGAATTTCTTCATAGCTTCTATCTCTATAAGCATAAAAATCTCCATCCACCTGACATTCCTCTAATGCTTCCATCCAATACTTATTGTTAAAGTATTCTGTCCAGCCGTCAAAGCGAGCTCCCTTTTCATAAGCCTTAATCAACACGTCACAGAGCCTTCTATCCCCTCTTGCAAAAACTGACTCAAGATAGGATACCTCCGTTTCATGATAATTATAATAAATAGATCTGCTTTTTATTGAGGATTTAACAGCCTTAATCTTCTCCACCACCTCAGGAATGGTAGCCATTGGGGCAAATTGGAAAGGTGTAAAGGCCTTAGGTACAAAAATTGAAGTACTTACAGTTATCTTTAACCCCTTATTTCTCATGTGCTTTGGAATTTTAAAATATTCATCAGCAATCTTTTCTGCCAGCTCTCCTATAGCTCTGCAGTCCTCCAAGGTCTCATTAGGTAGCCCAATCATAAAATATAGCTTTAAGGTTGACCAACCAGCTAAAAAGGCGTTTCTAGCAGCTTCTAGAATTTTTTCCTCTGTAAGCCCCTTATTAATTACATCTCTCATTCTCTGAGAGCCTGCCTCAGGAGCAAAGGTAAGTCCTGTCTTTCTAACCTTTTGAATCTCATTTATAAGATCTACTGAGAAAGCATCTACCCTTATGGAAGGCAGTGCAATACCAACATTGTTAGGTCCATGCTCTAGGATCAGGGTGTTTACAAGGTTTTGAATATCAGAGTAATCACAGGTGCTTAAGGAGGTTAATGAAACTTCTTCATAACCGGTGTTCTTTAGTAATGTTCTCGCTTGATCCTGAAGAGTATTTAACTTCTTTTCTCTGACAGGTCTATAGAGCATTCCCGCCTGGCAAAAACGACAGCCATTAGTACAGCCCCTAAATACCTCAAGGACAACTCTATCGTGAACAACCTCAGTGAAAGGCACTATGAGCTTTTCTGGGAACTCAGATTGGTCAAAATTATTAATGAGTCTCTTTTTTATTTTATTAGGTACCTTTGGATTCTTTCCTGTAAACTCACAAATAGTACCATCTTCATTGTATTTAACATCATATAAGGAAGGAACATATACCCCTTCTAGCTGTGAAAGCTCTAAAAGAAGCTCCTCCTTTGAATTGTTTCTATTAGCTTTATATGCATCAATTATATCATTAATCGCTTCCTCTCCTTCTCCTAGCTGGAAGGCATCAAAAATATCATATAGAGGCTCAGGATTATAGGCGCAGGGACCACCAGCAATTATTAGTGGATATTCTTTTCCTCTTTCAGAGGCTCTAAGAGGTATACCTGCCATATCAAGCATGTTAAGTATGTTTGTGTAGCTCATCTCATATTGAAGAGTAAAACCTATAATATCAAATTCTCTTAAGGAGTCCTTTGTCTCTAAGGTATATAGAGGAATATCACCCTTTCTCATCTCCTCTTCCATATCTGGCCACGGAGCAAAAACTCTTTCACAATAAGTATCTTCTCTATTATTCAGGGTATTATACAAAATTTTAGTTCCCAGATGTGACATCCCTACCTCATAAACATCTGGAAAAGCAAAGGCAAATCTAACCTCTACATTATTCTTATCCTTAATAACACTGTTTAATTCACCACCTATGTATCTCACAGGCTTTTCTACTCTGGATAGTATATCATCAGTGATTTTATTCATTTGCTGTCCTCCAATAAATTTTAATGCTTACAAAAGAAAAAGATGCAATTAATTTGCTTAATTACATCTAAATATTTTACCATAATAGAGCTTATAATCCTATAGAAAATTAATCCCTGTGAAGCTTACTCTTAAACCCTTCAATGGCTATGAGCTCTTCTAAGGTTATATTACCATATTCCTTGGCCGAAAGAATAATATCCTCCTCATATAGGGTTCCAAGGAATCTCATCTCCTGATCTAAAAGCAAAAATACATTATATTTATTTTTATCTATTAGACCTAAGGCCTCAGCCAGTGAAAGGTCGAGACTCACTGAAATACTTTTACTTTCAATATACTTTTGCTTTATGAACCTACTCCTCTTCTTTACTATATCTCCCATAATAATGTACATAATCCTTTCTTTCTCTTTATATGTCCATATAAAAATTGACACGGCCATAATACCCAGGGATAAATTAATCACCCTAAAAATAAGCAAAAAAATAAACCCAGAGAGAAGTATAGAAGCTATAATAAAGCTGCAATTGACAGTAATTTTATAGGCTCTTTTATAGAGCCTTTTCTTACTTAATAAAGCTCTTAAAATTCTAGCTCCATCTAAGGGGAAGGCCGGAAGCATATTAAAAATAAAAAGCACTATGTTGCTTCTAAAGGATAACCAAAAGAAGTCCACCTGAAAAAAATGAAATAGACTATAAAATATAATTGCAAAAAAAAGATTCGATAATGGTCCAGATACTGAAATAAGAATATCTGTATTAGGACTTGTATAATCTAAATCCCTTATTTTTAAATAAGCTCCTAAAGGGTGTATACCAATCTTCTCTCTTTTTAAGCTTAACTTATATGATATTAAAAGATGAGTTAGCTCATGGATGCTTACCCAAATAAAAGCCAGGAGCATTTTACTTTCTAAAGAAACCAAAATAATTATGATAAGCTGAGGCATAAATCTTAGGATTTTTCTTCCCATTGTCTGCTCCTATAAAGTCTCTTGCTTTAACCTTATATATTCCTGAGGATTCTTTTCCTCTCCTGTGAATAATATCTGAAAAAATAAATAACCATTATTCTCCTCATCGCCAGATATAATCCTTCCTATTTTTTCTCCCTGCTTAAGCTTCTGTCCTAGAACAACACTAACCTCCTCCAGGTAAAAGTATTTGGTTTCAATACCTCCTTCATGGTCAATAGCCACATATTGCCCTAAGTCCTCATCCTCACCTATTTTCTTAACTATTCCATTATAGCTGCTTACCACATCTCCAGGAACCTTAAAGGTATATATAACACCGTTCTTAGTTTTTTCTGAAAAGGCTTCTTTAGCATCTCCAAAGGCTTTGTATACCTCTCCTGAAACAGGAATTACAAAGGTACTTTCTACCCTCTCCTTAGTTGTTTTCCTGCCTAAGGTCTCAGCTATAAGCTCATCTATATATTCCTCAGTGCTGCTTGTTAAAGCGTTTATTTCAATTCCCTTGAGTTCTTTCCAGACCTTAGAAATATCATAGCTCTTACTTACTAATTCTCTAGACCTAGTATAAATCTTTTCAGCTACGGGATGCTGAAGGCTCTTTACCGTTAAGACAAAAACAAAAAGTATTAAAACCCCAAGGAGCTCCTGTATTACTCTTTGGATAATGAAGCTGCTTAAGTTCTTTTTATTTTTATTCTTTGAAATTACAGGATGTTTACCTCCAGTTCCCCTTGCGCTTTTAAGATTAGAATAATAATTTTCGTAACTAGTATTATAGCTCCCCATATTTTCATCCCTCTATATCTTAATTGCAGCTATAATACCACGCTGCATATACTATATATATTTTCTAATTATTATTTTTAGAATAGAGAAATGGCCATAATAAAGAAAAAGAGCCTGTGGATAAATAACTCACAGACTCTTCTTCTTACGAAAACCTTAATCCCTTCATTAATACCTCTGCAGTACCAACATTTGTTGCAATGGGAACATGATGAACATCACACAGCCTTATTAAAGCTGTAACATCAGGCTCATGAGGTTGAGCCATTAAAGGATCTCTTAAAAATATCACATAGCTTATCTCACCAGTAGCAATCCTGGCTCCTATCTGTTGGTCCCCTCCTAAGGGTCCTGACAGAAATCTAAAGACCTCTAAGCCAGTTTTTTCACTGATAAGTCTTCCTGTAGTGCCCGTAGCAAATAGCTTATGACCCTCTAGTATGCTTTTGTACCTGGATGCAAATTCAATCATATCATCCTTACATCTGTCATGAGCAATTAAAGCAATGTTCATACCCATATCACCTTTTCCTAAAAGTTTATTTTCTTTTTCCTCATGGAAATATTAAGCACCATTCCAATAGATATAAATGCAGTAAGCACGGAGCTTCCTCCATAGCTTACCAGAGGCAGTGTAATTCCTGTGATTGGCATAAGACCTATGGTCATACCAATGTTCTGAAGCAGGGAAAACATAAATACTGAGGTTACACCTATGGCAATTAGGGAACCAAAGATATCCTTTGCTTCTCTGGCTGTTTTTATAAGCCTATATATAAGTATACCATAGAGGAGTAGAAGCAAAATTGCACCAATAAGCCCCCAATGCTCCCCAATGATTGAAAATATAAAGTCCGTATGGGATTCTGGCACGAAGGAGGATACGTAGCTGCTGCCTTCTAAGCCGGTGCCAGAACCAAAAATCCCCCCGGAGCCTATACCTATCTGTGAACGCATAAGCTGAAGGGTTGAATTCAACTCATCAGCTTCGGGGTTGATAAAAGAGGTTAATCTTCTCTTCCAATAATCTGGCATTAAAGATGAATTCCATGCCAATACTATAACCAAAAATATCGAAGCAAAGCCCCCACCTATGATCCTTATATCTATATTTGCAATAAAGAGCATGCCAAGAACTATGAAGAAGCACACCATGGTCATACCCATATCTGGCTGTATTACTATAAGCAGCATGGGGATAAAGGCATATAGCGCTAGTGTTGATAGGTTTTTAAAGTTATTTATCTCTCCATCCATATCATCAATCTTTTTGGCCAGCATGAGCATCATACCAATTTTAGCAAACTCTGCCGGCTGTATCGCTCTGCTGCCCAGAGAAATCCATCCTCTAGCACCTTTTACTACGCTGCCTAAAAACATTGTAGAAAATAAAAGCGCAACAGAAGCCCAATAAAAAATAACTACGTAATTCTTCACTACGGTATAATCTATCAAAATAGAAGCATAAACAGCAACAAGTCCCAAACAAAGCCATATTAACTGAAGCTTAGCATAGTAAGACCCAGCTGAAATATATATATTCACAACCCCATACAGAAGTATTAAAACGGCTGTAATAAGAATAGTCCAATCCATCTCCTTAAGGAGCCTAGTATCTATTTTTAATTTATTTAGCATTAAACCCCTCCGACAAATAAAGCTATATACTATTATAAACTTAATAATATCTATAATCAATTAAGTTTAAAATATATATAGCTTTATGTCAATTATCTTTTTCTTACATTTTTAATAGGTATATTAGCTACTAGTGAAGGTGCGCCACCCTCTAATTTTTCCGTAGAGGTGACAGCTATGTCCACATCAGAAGGCTCAATTTCTATGTATCTAGAGAGAACCTCTAATATTTCACTCTTTATCTTATCCAGGATATCCGGAGATAAGGTGCCCCTATCATTTATTAATATTAATTTAAGCCTATCCTTTGCTACATCCTTAGGACTGGGCTTATTAGAAAATAGCCTATTTAAGAATTCCATATTCCCCCTCCTTATTTCCCTTTTTTGAACAACTTCTTTAGTGCCCCAAAAAACCCTTCATTTTCTGTAGATAAATTCATAAGCGGTACTTCTTCACCGCAAATTCTTCTTGCAATATTTCTAAAAGCATTACCTGAATAGGACTTTTCATCAAGAACTATTGGTTCACCCTTATTAGTAGATATAGTGATGTTTCTATCGTCAGGAACAACTCCTAGAAGCTTAACAGAGAGTGTTTCTATGATATCACTTATATCAAGCATATCGCCTCTTTGTGTCATCTCATAGTTCAACCTATTAATAACCACCTGATGATCATCTAAGCCCTTTGCATCAAGCTTTCCAATTACTCTGTCAGCATCTCTCACAGAGGTGATTTCAGGATTAACAACTATTACAGCTCTGTCTGCTCCTATTATTGCATTTTCAAAGCCCTGCTCTATCCCTGCAGGACAATCGATTATTACATAGTCAAAATCCTCCTTAAGCTCATCTACCAGCTTAAGCATCTGTTGAGGATTTATGTCAGACTTATCCTTGGTTTGTGCTGTAGGTAATAAAAATAAATTTGGAAATCTCTTATCCTTTATAAGCGCCTGTTTTGTTCTGCAACGATTTTCAAATATATCCATTACAGTATAAACTATTCTATTTTCTAATCCCATAAGTACATCAAGGTTTCGAAGGCCTGTATCTCCGTCGATTAGCACTACCTTCTTACCCATGGAAGCTAATGCTGTACCGATGTTTGCTGTGGTAGTAGTTTTACCTACTCCGCCTTTTCCTGATGTAACAACTATAGATTCACCCATTTATATCCCTCCACACGATTAATAATTATATTTATTCGGTATATACGGTTCAACAACTATTGCCCCATCTTTTATCTTGGCCACCTCAGGATATTGTGGTTTTTCCTCATCCTCTGGTGATATAGTTATAATTCCGCAGATCTGCAATATTTCCGGCTGAAGATTAAAGGCTGCAATAATTGCTTTTTCATTTCCGGAGGTTCCTGCAAAAACTTGTCCTTTGAGACTTCCAAGAACTATTATATTTCCTTCAGCTCTAACCTCAGCTCCACTATTTACATCACCGATAATGACTATATTACCGGGATAATCAATAGATTGGCCCCCTCTTACGGTTTTCGTTATAAACTTTGTTCTTCCTTCCGAAACCCCGTTAAACATTTTATCCTGAACTTCTTCTTTATCCACAAATATACAATCCTGAATAAGAAACTCTTCAAAAAGTATATGTTTAAGCTTTTTCATATGGGCTTCATCAATGAGCTTTAAATTAGTATTTATTGTTATGGTTGCTCCCTTAAAAAATTTCTTTCCTCGGGATAGCTTTTCCTTCAATAGCTCAAGCATTTCCTCGAAATCTTTAAACTTATACATATTTATTACAGCTATTAGTCCATCTTTATTTCCTTTAATAATAATTCTTTTATCTAGCATATGAAACCTCCAAGCTTAAGCTATCATTATTATATTTCAACAGATTAAGGATAAATCCTTCTTTATTTTACAATTAATATTAAAAATAATATATGGGAGTACAGTGTAGATTACTGTACTCCCATAATTTTCAACATTAATTCTCTGCCGTTTCCCCATCATTATATATTGGAGCTACTGGAGGTTCTAAGGTATATGCTGTGGTAGTGGATGTATATCCTGGATGCTGGGTTTTAATTATATCCCTAAAATAGGTTTCCATAACAGCCCTAGCAACGGGTGCTGCACTGCTACCATGAGCTGCGTCATACATAACTACAGTTATAGCTATTTCTGGCTTCTCAATAGGAGCAAAGGCTACATATACACCATAATCGGATCTACCAATCTCTCTCTGGTCATTTCTAAATATAGCTGTTCCGGTCTTTCCTGCAGAAGGTATAGGAAAATTACCAAATACTCCAGTCTTATGAAGGAGGGACATACCATATTTAACATTTTTCACAGTGCTTTCCTTAAGCTCTAAATCCTTAACTACTGTAGGCTCATATTCCTTAACAACCTCATTATCAGGACTGGTTACCCTATCAACAAGATGAGCCTGATATCTGGTACCACCATTAACTATTGTAGCCAAAGCATTAGTTACCTGCAGTGGAGTGAATTGATTCATCCCAAGGCCTATGGAGCTATTTGTCATATTACCAGGAGCTGTTATATCTCCATTCCTATCTATATAAATATAACGATATAAATTATTAGCTGCCTTTATGAAATCATCATCGGTAAATTTAGCTCTTTCCTCCTCAGAGTAATGGGATACTAGCCTTTTAAGGAGCTTCTGAATGTCATTTATCACTACTTTATCACTTTTACCATTTTCTTCATCACTGTTATCATTTTCTTCAGCATTTTTACGTTTTTCTTCATCCGCACGACTTCTTAATCCATCAGCCACATAATCCTTTACTGCCTGCTTAGCTTCTGCCAGCTCCTGATCATCATTAGCTTTGTAAGCAACAAGGAAAGGTTCATGATTCTCTCCCATACCTGGAGCATAAGTATATTCACCTGCTTCGAGCATATCAACAACATCAAATTTAGCCATATCCGCTGCTAGGTTTGCATAGGCAGAGATTGAATAGACCTGTCCATTTTTATTCTCGTATATTTCAACTCCCGTACCCTTAACATTGTCTGTCTCTGGATCATAACCTAAGCCAAGCTTCCAGGAAAACTCCGCCAAAGCGTCAAAATTTTCATTATTGTTGTTTTTATTATCTGGGTCATAGAGCCTGTAGGCTAGCTCATAGAAGTAATAGTTGCAGGAAACTCTAAAGGCCTCTGCCATATTAACATAACCATGACTTCCTCTATAGCTGTTATATATTTCGCACATTCCTTGATAATTTTCGAATTCATCATACTTATTGAAAATCCCGTGATCATATATCTTTTCGTATGGATTAACCACGCCAGCTTCTAAAGCTGCTGCTGCTGTAACGAACTTGAAGGTTGAGCCTGTGGGCAAAAGACCCTGGGTAGCATAATTAAAGAAAGGCTTAGGATAAATATCGTAGGTATCCACAGTATAGTCACTAGAAAAAAGCTGGTTAGGAGTTTTTGTTGACCCTGTAGCTTTAATATATTCCTCTGCAAATGCCTCATAATCAGGAGTAAAGTATTTTTCACTGAGCTCATCAGTGAGCATCCCTGGTATTGTAAATATATTCGGATCGAAGTCTGGGTAACTGGCCATGGCAAGGATTCTTCCAGTGTTCACCTCGGTAACCACCACTGCTCCTCGATTAGCATTGGCAACGATATTTCTGCCATTATCGACTACCCTTTTAGCACTTAATTCCTGAAGAGCTTCCTTCAAGGACCTCTCTGCAGTATATTGCAGTGGCGAATCCAAAGTAAGGTGCACATTATTTCCAGGGAAGGTCTCTAGCCTGAAAAGCTCCTCTGTAATTCTTCCATAGGTATTTACCTTTACTTTGTTTTCTCCTTTAGCTCCTTTAAGCTCCTCTTCAAAGGCAGCCTCTATTCCACTAATACCAAGCTTATCTGTCGCTGCATCATAACCCTTCTCCTCTAGCTTTTCCTTTTGAGTAGAGCTGATAGAAGACACATAACCAATCACTGACGATGCTAGACTTCCATAGGGGTAGTATCTCACAGGCTGATATCTCACATCAATTCCAGGCATATCATTGAGCTTCTGCATAAATACAAAGGCTGTTTCATTAGAGATATTTGAAGCAATGGTAGTAGGATTATAACCTGAATAGCTCTGCATCTTTATAGCATCCAGTACCACCATATATTTTCTAATATCTTGTAGGGAGTACCTTTCAAGAAGTAGTTCTGTGATTTCCTCTCCATCAAGCTCTGAATACTTCTCTGCTTCATCCTCAGTAGGATTCAAAAGTAGATACATTTTATACTGCTTAACTAGTCTATAGAACATTTCTTCAGGGGAAATCTCAAGCATTAAATCCTCCAGCTTAATAAGATCCTCCTCAGTATAATCATCTTCTTTTTTATCCTTGAAATACTTATTTTCATTTTTTATATAATAATCAAAATTTCTATCCTCTTTAAATCTCAACTCTAAGGTCTTTATAGCTGTAGCATCCTGTGTGTTATAATTCATATAAAAGTTGCCACTTTCATCAATTTTTAACCTAAACTCATCTAGGATTTCCTCGCCATATTTATCTAAAAGCTTAAATACTGTTGCCATAGTATCAAAGAAAAGCTTTTTGCTTTCCTCCGTTTCCATATATTCTACAGCGTAGCTTTGTTTACTATCAGCCAGTACTGCTCCATTGGAGTCATATATTTTACCCCTTGGCGCCTGTTCTGTTATTGATTTAACAGATAACTCATCAGCTCTGCCCTTATAATCCTCGTGGTCTACTATCTGAATCATCACTAGCTTTGATATAATAGCACCGTAGATTAAAAGCAGTATTAAAACCAATAAAGTAAACCTATTAACCCTTATCTTTCCCTTTTTATTCACCAATCATCACCTATTCATTAAATTTCCAATCCTTTTTCATATAATTCTTTTCTGACATCTTATATACCGGTTTATAAATAAAGAAGGCTACTAACATAGACATCAAGGCCACGTAAAGTATCCCCTTTAAACTCATTGATAACCCTATAGCAAAAAGTATTATATACACCAATATATATTTAATCATAGCTAAAACAAAAGTGGCCAGCACTGGTATGAGCTTTTTTTCTCTAAAAATACTCTCACCAATTACTGCTGCAGCCACACATACAAGCATATTTACCAGTGTATTAACACCAAAGCCCTGAAAAAAATAAATATCCTGAAGGAGGCCAGTAAACACACCTATGTAAAGAGCATCCCATCTATCATTAACAAAAGAATGGCAGAGGGCAAATACAAATAATAAACTAGGATAATAGGTATTTATATCCATATGTGGAATAATAGTATTATCTAATATCATTAATCCTATGCAAATCAGTACCAGGATAGTTTTTCTCATACATTTCCCCTCTTAATACTCAATATTTCTAATATCCTCAGGAATAACTACAAAGAGCTCCTCTAGCCTATTAAAATCCACATAAGGCTTTACCGTAGCAATCTTCATGAGCTTCCCCTTATCCTCATCTACGGAAATCACCTCTCCTACTTTTACTCCTTTAGGATAGATATTTCCTAGTCCGGAGGTTAATATTATATCTCCCTCTTTAACCTCGGAATCCAAAGGAAGATTATAGACCTTTGCCAACAGATTATTATTTCCATCTCTATAGCCTTTTAGTATACCAACAGCTTCTCTGGTGCTCTGCACTGTTACACTTACAGCTATATTTTCATTAATAATATTGTCTACAATAGCCCAGTTACTTTCCACCCTGGAAATCTGACCTACAAGACCACTATTGCTTATCACAACCATACCCTTGGCTAGGTCAACATTTTCACCCTTATCGATGGTGTAGCTATTTAAATAGGAGCCTGAGGGGATATTTATAATATTAGCTCCGATATAGCTATATTCATCTCTATTTTCTGTAAAGCTATAAAGCTCTCTAAACCTTTCATTTTCATCCTTTAAATCTTCAAGCTCAATAAGCTGAGATTTAAGCTCTTCATTTTCTTCTCTTAAAGCTATGTTTTCTGATTTAACATCACTAAAATTAAATGCAAAGTATAAAAAATCCTGCACCTTATCATTGACACCATAAACGAATTTTTGTATAGGATTAAAAACTGCGCCTACTCCACCTACCAAAACACTACTGCTATCTTTATTAACACTGAACCCAATAAGCCCTAAAAAGGCAACTGACAGTACTATAATAGTAACTGCCAGCTTATTTTTAAATATCTTCATTACTAGCCTCTTTGACCTCTAGCTATGCTGTCAAAGTTATCCAAAGCCTTACCTGCTCCTAGTGCTACGCAATCTAGTGGATTTTCGGCTATATGTACCGGCATATGGGTTTCATGATTTATCAGCATATCTAAGCCTCTTAGGAGAGCACCTCCACCTGCAAGCATTATTCCTTTATCCATAATGTCAGCAGCTAGCTCTGGTGGTGTCTTTTCAAGAGTTGTTTTAATTGCTTCTATGATAGAAGCTATAGGCTCCTTCAATGCATCTCTGATTTGTGTCTCTGAAATTTCTATTGTTTTAGGAAGTCCTGATATTAAATCTCTTCCTTTTATATTCATTGTTCTTTCTTCATCATCAACCTTGTAAGCAGAACCTAGCTCCATCTTAATAGCCTCAGAGGTTCTCTCACCTATCATAAGATTGTATTCCTTCTTAATATAGTTGATTATGGCCTGGTCAAGCTCATCACCAGCAATTCGGAGGGACTTACTAGTTACTATACCACCTAAGGAGATAACAGCAATTTCAGTAGTTCCGCCTCCCATATCAACAATCATGCTTCCAGTAGGTTCATCTACAGGAAGACCAGCTCCTATAGCAGCAGCCATTGGTTCCTCCATGAGAAGTACTTCTCTAGCGCCCGCCTGCCTAGTGGATTCCTCTATAGCTCTTTTTTCAACCTGAGTAACCCCAGATGGGAAGCATACTATAATACGAGGACTAGCAAAAGCGCTTTTAGCTGTTACCTTTTCTATAAGCTTTTTTATCATGGTTTGAGTTATATCAAAATCAGCAATAACTCCATCCTTAAGTGGTCTTATAGCAACGATGTTACCAGGAGTTCTTCCTATCATAAGCTTAGCTTCGCTTCCTACTGCTAGAGCTCTTTTTGTTATATTATTAATAGCCACTACTGAAGGCTCTCTAAGTACAATCCCTTTTCCTTTTACATATACTAATGTATTAGCTGTTCCTAAATCAATACCCATGTCTTTTGTCATTCCAAACAATGCCATGTTTATTCCCCTTTCATATTAGATTATTCCTTTTTCCTTTAAGCTTACGTATGAATTCCCTCCGATAATAATGTGATCTATGAGCTCTATCCCCATTAGCTTACCACATTCCTTTAATCGAAGAGTGATATTAATATCTTCATCACTGGGAGATGGATCACCAGAAGGATGATTATGACAAACAATTATTGAAGCACTATTAAACCTCAAGGCTTCACTAAAAATCTCTCTGGGATGCACAATGGAAGAGTTAAGTCCTCCCATAAATATGTCCTTTGTAAATAACACACAGTTTTTTGTGTTGAGCATTATGAGCCTTAACACTTCCTGTTTAAGAAATTTCATATCTTCTCTCACCAGGTTTGCCGCCTCCATGGGGCTAGAAATCTTATTAATTTTCGTTCCTTTTTGCACGTAAGCTCTCTTAGAAATTTCAAATAGGGCACAAAGCTGAGCTGCTTTTGCTTCCTTTATTCCGCCGATTCTCATCAGCCTTTGAGGAGTGCAATTAATGAGTCCAGCAAGTCCTTGAAATTCTGATAAAATCCTGTCGCAAAGATGAATTATATTTTCGTTCTTATTACCAGTTCTTAGTATGAGAGCTAAAAGCTCTGAATTTGTGAGAGCTTGTGCTCCCATTTTTAGAAGCTTCTCTCTTGGTCTTTCTTCTTCGGGTAAATCTGATATTTTAAGATGTCTGTATGAGCCTTTGTTAATCTCCATGACCTTCTCCTTTATATAGATTACCCATCCCCTTATTTTAAAAAGTTTTTAGCATGCAGTTTAGTTTATTAATTGGTAAGCCAACGATATTATAATAGTCGCCAATAATTTGTTCAACAAATATTCCTGCAGCGCCTTGAATTCCATAGGCTCCTGCAAAGGACATGTAGTCTTCGCTATCAAGATAAGCTGATATCTCCTCTTCAGTCAGGGGAGAAAACTTAACCCTTGTAGCTGTACACTGGGATTCCTCTTTTAAAGAATTCTTGCTTATGACAGTAACTCCTGTGAAGACCTCATGCCAGCTATCGCTCAAGGATTGAAGCATATTATAGGCTTCCTCTCTACTTTTTGGTTTACCTAATATCATATTATTCTGAGCAACAACGGTGTCTGCTCCAATGATTATACTATCAGCAGGGGCGGCCTTTAGAACCTCTTTTGCTTTTCTTTTAGATAGCTCTATTACATATTCACAAGGATTCCCATTAAATTCAACTGTTTCTTCATTAAAATTACTAACTACTATTTCAAACTCAGATGTTATTTTATTCATTAGCTCTTTTCTCCTAGGAGAAGAAGATGCTAAAACAATTTTCATAGGTTCACATCCTAATGCCTTTTATATAATATTATTGACACAATAGCACCTACTATAGTCATTATATTCAAATTAACAGTAGCACCAAAGGTTAAGGACATAAATCTCAAATCCAAAACTAGCGGCGTCTCTGTACCTATAGTATAGACTGTACTTAATATTTTTAATGAAGGAATATAGCTCCCTAAAAATTCTCCTAAAATGCTGCCAAGAAGTGCACCAATAATTATTAAAAATAATAAGGAAAAGCTTTTATTAGAAGTTTTCAAATTCATCCCTCACTTTTGCTCTACATCTAATATAGTGTATCACTTAATAATACTGTAAACAAGTGTCTATACGGCATTTAAAAATTTTTTTACTTTTATGTAAACAGCCTGTAACCTAAAGCTAATGCTTCAGAATACAGGCTGTTAATTATATTTTATATTTTACCACCATATTATATATGAACCTTGATAAATCCTCTTGGGAAGCCTTTGTAAGATCCTCCGGGAGTCCCTGAATAAACACATTAATAGCTGCAAGATCCTCTTTGTGAGGATTTTCACCTTCAGGAAGCTTTATCTCACCGCTCCATTTTTTTAACTCTGCGGTATTTATAGATGCTACGTCATTTTCCTTCAATCTTTCATGATGCTGCATTAAAGCATCAATAGAATTTCCTAGCTGCTCTGAGGCTGAATCCTTATAATCTATATTTATCTCGCTTTTTACAAAGCTTATTCCCTGCTCCGTTAGAGACTTGATAAAGATATCTCCCTGATCTTTCCTTATTATATCAATAATGACCCTAAACTTATCCCCATCCTCCACTATAAAGGAATTATATTTACTTCTAAGCTGGTTATTCACAGCCTCTGCATTTTCTTTTTTAGAATAGAAACCTCCCTGTATAATCCAAAAGGTAAGACCAGAATTACTTTCTGTGCTCTTTTTTCCATCTACCTCCTGTGTTTCTTCTTTTTCTTTACCAGTGAGCTCCCTTTTTAATACTCCCTCCAGACCTTTGCTAGCAACGAAAGCTACTACTAGAAACACCATTATGATAATTAATAGCTTTAAGAGATTATTATTCTTCTTTTTATAATTGTATCTTGTGTATCTCATATTATCCCCCCAATTACCAATAAATGAATCGTATATTTATAGTTATTATTCAGAATCCAATAAAATACCAAAAAAATACCGACAATTCTATTATCATATTTTATCAATGATAATTTCTCTTGTCGGCATATACATCAACATATAAATTACAACAGCTTTTTAAATATAATCAAATCCTTGTCATCATTAATATCCTCAAAAAAATCCTTGGTGATTCTAACAGCCTCAAAACCATTACTCTTCCAAAATCTAAGCGCCTGCTTATTTCCTGAGCTCACCGCTGCAGAAAAGCACTTGATTCCCTTAGTATTATAAAAATGCTCAATAATTATATTAATAATGTCCTTCCCTAAACCTCTTCCCCTATATTCATATCCAACCATAAAAAACCAGAATATAAGCTCATTTCCTTCTACCCTTCCTTTTAAAACTCCAATTATTTCTTCATCATTTTGAAGCTTTAAAAAGATTTCGTTATCTGTAATATAATATTCAATAAATCTCTTCATAAACTCATCAAATTCTATAGAATTTATAGAGCTTGATTCATTAAGATAATTCTTCTCTCTCTCAATCCACTGTGAAATAGAAAAGGCATCTTCTTTATTTATACTAGATATAGCTATTCCATCTTTTATTAGTGCTAAATCTAACATATTTAATCACCTCATAGAAAATAATTCTACATCACTCTATAAAATCCTTTTTATTCGTAAAATAAAGGAAAATTAAAAGGAGCCTTCTCCTTTGGCAATTAATACCTAAAGGAAGACTCCTTTTTTAAACACCTTTACTTCATCATTTTATTGTATATTTCTATCACCTTTCTGAGGTTATAATTAAAAATAATATTTTCCTCCTTCTCAGTGTCAGTTCCCTTGTCCTTATCACGGACAGCCATGAGTTCTTCACCACTAATACCCGTAACACCGGAAAGCAGAGCAATATTATCTGAGGAAATAGCTGTTCCCTTTTCTTTAATTAGCATCAGGGCTTCTAGATAGATAAAAAGAGCCTCAAGGCTTTTAGAGGTGTTGACAAAGCTATCTAAATATAGGTCCTCACCTCTATATATAACATGTTCTTCCTCTAGGGCTGCTACCAGGGTGTTATATTTTGAAATAAGGATGCTTAAATCCTCTAAATCAACCAGCTCACCACCATGGGCTATAGCTGATAGTTTATTAAGGATATTAGCTTTTATTTCATCCATTACCTCTAATATTTTTTCATGGAGCTTTGGAGCAAAAACCAAATAATTTACCAAAACCGATATAACAATTCCTAACAGGGTATCTAGCAATCTGAAGAAGCTGTATTCCAATGGACTTTTACTGGTGAGGTTAATCATAATCGCAATGAAAACAGTATTAGATATAACTATAGACTTCTTCAGCTTAAATCTATTACAAAAAGCTATAATGATAATAGTACCTAAGGATATAAGAAATGGGTTACCTTTTCTTATACTGCTGAAAACCAGTCCAATAATAGCTCCTATAAAAGTTCCCTGCATTCTGTTAACCCCTGCCTTATAGGAGTTAATCACGGTACTTTCCATGGAAATCACCGCTGCAATACAGGGATAAAATGGTGAAATCCCAAAAAAGTTAGAAATTACAACACATAAAAAAATCGCTAAGGCAGTTTTGTATATCCTGAGACCAATTTTAAGATTAAGCTTCAATAATAACACCACCTATTATTATTGGATTGCTTTTAATAGTTCCTTCAAGAAAACCCATAAATTCTGTACTGAGGTTATGCTCATATGTTCTTCAGGAGTGTGGACATCATAAAGATTAGGTCCGAAGGAAATCATATCCATGTTATCAAACTTCTCACTAAACAATCCACATTCTACACCAGCATGTATAGCTACAATCTCTGGCTTTTCACCAGTGAGCCTTTCATAAACCTCACAGCTTATATTTCTTATTTTAGATTCACTATTATACTGCCACTCTGGATAGCCTGCCTGGAATACTGCTTCTACTCCAAGTGCTTTTGCAATATATTTAGTTTCCTTAACTATCTCCTCTTTAAGACTTCCAACAGAGCTTCTAATTGCACTGTGGAACTCCACCTGTTCCTTTGAAGTTATCACTACTCCTAAGTTAGTGGAGCTCTGTACTAGACCAGGTATATCCTGACTCATAGTCCTTATTCCACTAGGGATAAGATATAAAAGCTGTACTGCTTTTTCAGTGGTTTCTCTGTCAAAAACCTGTTCTGCTTTTACATCCATTTTTTCTAAAAGTACCACTGCATTTTCATCCACTGCTCTATACTCATTAGCTATAATATCCTGCCATCTAGCCACAATATCCTTTAGCTGATTTTCTTCCTCCATGCTGCCATAAAAAACTACATCCATCTCTCTAGGAATAGCATTGGTTTTAGAACCACCCTGCAGAGATATTAGCCTTATACTGCAGCTTTCAATGATGTCAGCTAGCACCCTTCCAGCTAATTTATTGGAGTTTGCTCTCTGCCTTATGATATCTAGGCCAGAGTGACCACCCTTTAAGCCTCTAATCTTAAGAGTATAGCAGCATCCATTATCAAATGGAGCTTCATAGCTTATAGGAAGTATCACCTTATTTCTAACACCTCCAGCACAGCTTACTAGGAATTTCCCCTCTTCCTCAGAATCAAGATTGATCAGGATTCTCCCCTTAATATGCTCTGGCTTAACAGCCATAGCACCAATCAATCCAGTCTCTTCCTCTGTAGTTATAAGCACTTCTAAAGGTGGATGTGGAATATCCTCAGCATCAAGGATAGCTAATGAATATGCTACAGCAATCCCATTGTCTGCTCCTAGGGTTGTTCCCTCTGCATATATATAATCTCCCTCTATTTTTAGCTTTATTGGGTCTTTTTCGAAATCATGAATAGTGTCATTATTTTTTTCGCATACCATATCCATATGTCCCTGAAGAATTACCCCTGGCGCCTCTTCATAGCCTTTAGTTCCTGGTTTTCTTATTATAATATTTAAAGCCTCGTCCTGAATTACTTCAAGTCCTCTTTCCTTAGCAAAGGCTACGAGATAATCGCTAATTGCTTTCTCATTGCCAGATCCTCTAGGAATATTAGATATCTCTTGAAAAAAATCAAAAACCTTCTTTGGTTCGATGTCTTTAATATGCATAATTTCCTCCTAAATAATATTATTAAAAATCATAATAGGTATATCATTTTAATTTTACCTTACAAAATAACTTATTGCAAAATAATACAAAAACACCTTTTGAAATTATTGTATATTTTCTTTAATTTTCTTTATTTTACAAATTTAATAGTATAAACTAAGTATAATACTTCTAGGATAAATCTATCAAAACAGTAAAAATTATAAACAGAGGTGATGATAATGCAGAAAACAAAAATGATCTTTACCATAGGACCGTCCAGCTTCTCTGAAGAAATTCTTAAAGAATTCATTCTTTTAGGAATGAGTGCTGCAAGACTTAATTTTTCTCACGGTAATTATGAAAGCCACCTTAAAACCATCAATACTATAAAAAAACTGAGAAAGGAACTAAACTCTCCCACAGCAATACTTTTAGACATAAAGGGTCCTAAAATAAGGACACATAATTTTAAGGACGATAGTGCTATTCTTCAAAAAGGACAAAAATTTAGCTTTAGATGTGATAAAGAGATTCTGGGAGATAACACAGGCTGCTCCATATCCTATACTGAGTTATATAAAGATGTCTTTCCCGGTGGAACTATACTAGTTGATGATGGACTATTAGAATTTACCATTGACTCTGTAGAGAATAAGATTATCCATTGTACCGTAGTTAATGGTGGAATTATTAAGAATCATAAAGGTGTAAACGTCCCCTACGTAAAAATAGGCCTTCCTCCATTAACAGAAAAGGATAAAGAGGATCTTATCTTCGGTTGTGCACAGGAGGTTGATTATGTAGCCGCATCCTTTATAAGAAAAGGCTCTGACATGGAAGAGGTTAGAGCTATACTAGATAGCAATGGCGGTAGAGATATAAAGACCATAGCAAAAATAGAAACTCAGGAGGGTGTTGATAACATTGATGAGATTCTCTCTGTTGCTGACGGTATAATGGTAGCTAGAGGCGATATGGGAGTAGAAATACCCATAGAAAAAGTTCCTCTAATTCAAAAGAGTATAATAAAGAAGTGTAATCAAGCAGGTAAAATTGTTATCACAGCGACACAGATGCTGGATTCTATGATTAAGAACTCAAGACCAACAAGAGCCGAAGCCACAGATATCTGTAATGCTGTTTTCGATGGCACTGATGCAGTTATGCTCAGTGGAGAAAGTGCCAGTGGTGATTATCCACTAGAGGCAGCCTCCACTATGGCAAGGATAGCTCAGGAAACAGAAAATCACTTAGATTATGAGGTGTTCCTTAATCGATTAAAGGACCTCCATCTCATGAGCTTTGCTGATGCTATAAGCTATTCTACAGTACAAACCTCCAATAAGCTTACAGTAAAAGCTATCGTTGCTGCAACCCAAAGTGGCTCCACAGCCAAGCTGATTTCAAAATATAAGCCCAGCTGTCCCATTATAGCCATAACTCCTAGTGAAAAAGTACTGAGAACCTTGAATCTCCATTTTGGAATTTTCCCAGTTCTTACCCCGGACTTTTCAAATGTAGAAGAGGTAATACCTCTAGCTAAGAGTATAGCCATAGAAAACGACATCGCAGTAGAAGGAGACAGCATTATCATAGCAGCTGGTATGCCTACTGCCATGGTTGGTGGAACAAATATGTTCAAACTAGAAAAAATCTAATAAAAAAACTATCCTGAAAGAGCTATTAGCTTTTTTAGGATAGTTTTCTTTTTATCATTTTTATCATTTTTTAGATACCTATAATTGCTACATAAGGCAGCAGCATAATTATACCGAAAAATATACCAATTACAAAGAGCAGCTGACCTTCTTTTAAATTATCTCTTTCTTTTAATTTCAATATAAAGTAATATGATGAGGTTATTATAGCCAGTGTGATAAGCATTCCAAAGCCTAAAAATTCTGTAATAGAAAAGGCTAGGTATGGTGCCAAGCTACCAATCAGCAACCCAGATATAAGACTGAATGCTATTTTAGGATAGGGTATAACTCTTTCTGTTGCTTTTTCCATGACTCTAATTCCTCCTCTAATAATTCATAATTAACTATTTAGTTATCAATAGTGTAATATTAGTATAGTATAGGAAAAGCATCTTTGTGTTACAATTAAATTAATAAGTGTTACAATTTAATTACATTATCGATAATTAATATCAATAAAAAAGCCTGCTTTTTAAAGCAGGCCATTTTTATTAATCCTCAAACTTAAAGTTTTTTAGCTTATCCTTAAATAAGTCACCTAAGGTAACATCATTGCTATCATCATTATACTTTAAGAATTCCTTAGAGCTTTCAGAAGCATTTTTGATGCTTAAGGAAACCTTTTTATTCTTTTCATCTATATCAAGAACCTTAACCTTTACGGAGTCTCCAATTTTTAAAACATCAGAAGGCTTTGCGATATGCTCATCGGAAATTTCGCTGATATGAACTAAACCTTCTACTCCAGGAACTAATTCTACAAAAGCTCCTATGGCTATGAAATTAGTAACCTTCCCCTGTACCACACTTCCTGATTTATATTTTGAAGTAAGCTCTTTCCATGGATCTTGATTTACATCCTTGAGAACTAAGGACAGTCTTTTCTTCTCTCTATCAACATTTTGAACATAAACTGTAACCTTATCACCAACAGAAACTACCTCTGAAGGATTCTTTATCCTGCTCCAGGATAAATCGGAAATATGAACTAGACCTTCGATACCATCTAGATCTACAAAAGCACCGAATTTAACTAGCTTAGATACAGTACCTTCTTTCTTTTCTCCTTTTTTGATAGCGCTCCATAAAGCTTCTCTCTTCTCCTCTTGAGCCTTCTTTTCAATAGCCTTTGCAGAAGCAACCACTCTGGATTTTTCGCTATCAAATTCAATAACTTCCACTTCTAACTCCTTACCTACAAAGGTATTTATATCTTCAACATAATTAAGAGAAAGCTGTGATGCTGGAATAAACACTCTTATTCCCTTGTAATATCCTATGGCTCCACCTTTTACTGCTTCCTTTACAGTTAACTTAACAGTTTCTTTACTCTCAAAGAATTCCTTAAGCTCATCCCATCCCTTAATGGCATCGGCCTTAAGCTTTGAAAGAAGGACATTACCCTCTCCATCACTATTTTTAATAACCATTACATCGATTTCTTCATCAACGGCTAAAATATCTGCTAGTGAAGCCTCCTGATCCTTTGTGATTTCTTCCTTTGGTATTATTCCATCGCTGAAATAATTAATATTTACAAATACCTCTGAATCAGTAACCTTAATAACCTTTCCCTTTATTATGTCACCAGTATGTATTTTATTGAACTCATACTGATCAATCATTTCATTCATATTTGTATCATTATTATTTTCATTAACCACTATTAATCACTCCTTATACAAATGCTCTATTAGTTATTATAACATATTCTGTTTATTTTTATATTACATTTTTCTGAATATACTACATTATAGCCTATCCATAATCAAAAGAAGACACTTATAATTAAAGTGCCTTCTTTTAAATAATTATCTATTAGCTACAAATACATATTCCTCTTCAGAAGACATATGGGAGTTAAAACCGTAGCCTTCTAAAGAGAATTCCTTTATATCTTCAGGGTTATCTATGGCATTTTCCATGATAAACTTACTCATATAGCCTCTTGCCCTCTTAGAATAAATACCTATGGTCTGATGCTTTCCATTTTTATATTCCTTAAAGCTAATATTGATTACTGGATATTTCTTTTTGATTTCCTGAAGGTCTATAGCTTTTGAGTATTCTATAGAGGCAAGGTTAATCAATGCTCCATTAGCTTCTTTTGAAAGCTCCTCTTTAAAGTATTTAGTAAGCTTGCCACTCCAATAATCATAAAGATTTTTACTACCTCTAAAGGATAGAGGAGTACCCATTTCCAAACGATAGGGTTGTATATCATCCATTGGCTTTATAACTCCATAGAGTCCTGATAAAATTCTTAAGTGATTATTAGTGAATTCCAGCTGCTCCTCCGTAAAATCCTCTGCCTTCATAGCTCTATATACGTCTCCCTGAAAGGCTAGGAGAGCAGGCTTGCCCATCCTTTTATTTACTGACCATTCCTTAAATCTCTTATAATTCATCTCCCCAAGCTTAGGAGATATTTTCATTAAGGACTCTAATTCCTCAGGAGATCTCTTCTTCATCTCTTCGGCTATTCTTGCTGCTTCCTTCAAAAATCTCGGCTCTTCCAGTTGATACTTTCCACATATACTATCAAAATTTAATGTTTTAGCTGGTGATATAATAGTTAGTATAAATATTCCTCCTTAAATTAAGCCCTCAAGTATAAATCCCTTGAGAGCTCCTTCTTACATGGTTTTGTTGATATAATTTATAATATCGCTTCTTTTAATTATTCCTATAAAGGTTCCATTATCATCTACTACAGGAACAAAATTCTGTCTGGCTGCTAAGGTTAATAGGCTTTCTATATTAGCATTAATATACACGCTTTCATGCTTTGTCTTTCTAGGTATCTCCCTTATAGGAATTTCCTCAACCTTCTCAAAGGTAAGACCAGGAGTATTTTTAAGCTTCCAGAGCATATCCCCCTCGGTGAGAGTCCCTACATACCTTCCGGCTTTGTCAATAAGAGGTATTGCAGAATAGCCATGCTTCTCCATACTTTCTAACGCCTGCTTCATATTTCCTTCTACACTCTCATATATTACCTCTAGCTTTGGAGTTAAAAAAAATGCTATATTCATGAGTATCGTCCTATCTTTAATAATATTTTTTTCAATTATATCTTAACATATTTTATCTTACCAAAAAGAGCTTTTTATATTTTATTAACATACTTTTTAGAAATTCTAAGCTGAAGGGAATAAAAAAGGATGAGGAAGCCCTATGGATTCCCCTATCCTTCTGATAACTAATCTATCGGAACCTCATTCATGAGCTCCTCGGAAACAATGTTTAAAATCTTTTCTAGCTCTTCCACCTCAGCCTCACTAAACCTCTTTTTTATCCTATCCATCACCGTAGAAAGATAGCTATAGCTGATATTATAATATTCAAAGTATTTGTCTGTAACCTGAAGATGGTACTCTCTCTTGTCTTCTGGTGACTGTATCTTTCTCAAATAGCCCTTCTGAATCAAATTATTGACTTTATAGGTGGCATTTTGAGGGGAAATTTGTGCAAAGGAAGCAAATTCGTTAATAGTAGGCTTCTTTAGTCCATGTATTATCTCTAGACAAAAGGTCTCTACTGTAGTAAGACTTGCATCTCTTCCCTGAAATCTTTGAAAAACCTTTCTATAAAAATGTAATTTAAACTTTGTATAAACCTTTGAAAAGGATTGGTCAAGCATCTAATTCCCCCTTAAAAGAGGGTGCTAAGCACCCTATGATTCCTGTTCCTCTTTTTTCTTCTTATCATTTTTAAGTACAGATACTAAAAAGGCTACGGCAGCTGCTGTTATAGCAAGCTTTGTACCAGTTGACTTCTTCATTGGTCATCCTCCTCTCTTAACCTATTTTCTTAAATTTATAGGAATAATTCAAATAATCGCTTTCATTAATAATATTAGTGTTGTTTGTATATACCTTTTCCCCCGCCAAGGTTTTTTTAATCACAACCTCCTGAAGTAATCTAGATTTACATTTAGGACACATCCCTAAGGCCATAAACCTCCAGCTGAAAAGCTTTAAGGGTTCCTCTCTCTCTCCAGCTATATGACACCTTGGGCAACAAAACTCGGTTTTACTCTCTTCTACAACTATATCCTTAAAATCTCTAATCATTATTGCCGGCATATTATAAACATCATTGACAATATAGCTTTTTATCACTCTGCTGTTATATAACCTTTTAAAGACTAATGCTGTACATTTAGCATCATAAAGCGCATCATGAAGCATTTCTTCATTCACCTTAATTCTAAGCTCATCTAAAGCATTTTTCAAGCTTAGAGATTTTTTGTGAGCCAGTACCTTAGTTATATACTCTTGAATATCAAGATATTTATTAATCCACCCTATATCCTCATATCCATGGACACTGGAATTAATAATTAATTCCGCTATATCATCCTTGGCCCAGGAGCAGAGAACATGATCCCCCTCACAGAAGCCCTTAAACTCCACCATTGCCTCAGAAAAGCTAAGTCCTTTTAAGAGTTCCTCCTCAGTAATTCCTGTTATCTCTAGAACTCTAGGATTTAATATTGGTAGTATAGAAGGCTTAATATAGCATTTGAAGGAAGCAAGCTCCTTCATATAAACATCATATTTTACGGCTCCTATTTCTATTATTTCGTTTTCCAGCCTGTTTTCATCAAGCTTCCCCTCTAGCTCAGGATAAAATTTCTCTATCCCTCTTAAATTATTAAATTCTAAATCAAAAATCACAAACCCCATGAATTGGAAGCCTCCTATATCTATTGCACAACCTAACTTAATTTAAATACTATACTATTATTTTAACTTTTTATGGAGTGGTATACAACCAATAAAGTCTTAAAATACTATAAAAAATACAGCCCTAAGGGCTGCATTTAATGAACTTATTTTAATGCATTATATATTCTTTCAAGATTTAACTCCATCATCTCTAAATAGGTCATCCCTTCTTCTCTAACTTCAATAGAGTATAAGGCTTCAACCTTTGCTCCTACCTCTCTAGCAATGGTTTTAGAAACCTCAGGAGCTGCCTGCTCTTCTGTAAACACAACCTTAATATTATTTTCCTCAGCAAGATGAACAAGCTCCTTAAGAGCTTGCGGTGTAGGTTCTCCCTCTGCTCTTAATCCTGTTATGGCCTTCTGAATGAGATTAAAATCTCTACATAAATATCCAAAGGCCTCATGACCGGTTATGAAATATTTATTGCTTATGGTATCAAATTTCTCTTTATACTCTCCGTAAAGGTCATCGAGCTTTCCAATGAAGTCTTGATAATTTTCCTCATAATAAGCCTTATTTTCTTGGTCAATTCCTATAAGTGCTTCTTTTATATTGAGGCTCTGCTGCTTAGCCTCTATGAGACTAAGCCAGATATGAGGATCAAACTCTCCATGATTATGGTCTTCCTCTTCACCATCCTCATGATGGTGTTCCTCCCCCTCTGTGTTTAATAGATTAACTCCAACACTGCTATCAATCTTAATTAAATCCTTTTTATTTGCTACTGTTTGAAGAACCTGATCTAGCCAGCTCTCCATACCAGCACCATTATATACAAAGATATCAGCACCAGCAAGCTTTTCAATATCTCTTGCCTTAGGCTCATAATCGTGAGCTTCTACTCCTTCAGGAACTAAGATACTCACTTCCACCTTATCTCCACCTATAGCTTCTGCAAAATCCCTTAATGGATTAATTGAAGCTACTATATTTATTTTTGTACTTTCTTCTGTCACAATATTATTTTCTTTATTATTATTTCCATTACAGGCAACTAAAGAAGCTGAGATAATTGCTGCTGTCATTATAGTAAATATTTTTCTAGACATAATACCCTCCTATTAATTGCAAATCATTTGCATCAAATAAATTCTATCTACTTTTACCAGTAATGTCAACATCAATATTATTTTATAGATTTATCAAATTTATACCTTTATCCTTCAGATAGTCTACTTCTCTTTTCTGGCAGGTAAAGATAATTACCTGCTTCTTTTTAGCTATTTCCTGCAGCACACTAAGGGTACTCTTAAGTCTTTCATCATCATATTGAACGAAGGCGTCATCTAGTATTATGGGGAGCTCCTTATCAGGGAATATCAGCATGATCATTGCTATACGGAGGGCTAAGTATGCCTGATCAAAGGTGCCACTGCTCAAAAAATCCCCATTGAATAGGGTATCCATTTCATTATCTCTCAGGGTGAGAGCATATTCCTCTGATACCTTTACTTCCTGATATTTATTACCAGTTATCCTAGCTAATAGCTCGCCTACCTCTCGATTTATAGTTGGAGCATAGCTTTTTTGAACCATGTTATAGCTTTCCTGAAGATTAAATATAGCTATATCAAGGACCTTTAGTCTTCTATTTAATAAAGCTATCTCCTCCTTTGTAAGCTCAAGCTCCTCTTCAATCTTCCACAAAGGTTCAACACCCTTAAATAAATTATCAAGAAGATTTTCCGTATCCTTGATTTCTTTTGCATTATTAAGGAAGCTCTCATTTAGTAATTTTATTTTCTCATCAATCTCATCTTCTGTGGAGTAGATTTCCTCATGAGACTCTATATCAAGGTCTGAAATTTCTTCCATGATGCTATCTATATCTCTTTCCTTTAATAAAGCAGAATAAGTGTTATTTATAGCCTTAAGCTCCCCTTCTACCTCCTTGAACTTCTTATACTTTTCCTTAAGCCTTCCCAGCTCTATAGTAAGTCTATCTATTGGTACATCCTTAAGTCCAAGAGGGGTCACTCTTCTCCTTAGCTGCTCCTCCTTATTCTTGTAGCTGTCCCAGAGCTTTTCTATATCCTTTTCTAAAGAAAGAATCTCCCTCTGTAAAAGCTTCACCTCTAAGGCTATGGCTTTATATTCTTTTAGCCTTAATAGAAAATCCTCGAGGCTTTCAGCCTCACTATTATTTAGAATATCCTTTATAGCTTTATCAGTATACTGGAAGCTTTCTCTTATCTCTCTGTACTCAGGACTTATTAGCTTATCCTCCCTATCCTGAATCTTTATCCTTATTACCTCTACATTTTTAGCTAATAAGGAATATCTCTTAATTCCCATTAACAATTCCTCGAGACTTGAAAACTTCAACCTCTCCATAAGTGCTACAAGCTTCTCCTCTATATCATGAATAGACTTCTTCAGAGCTTCCTGCCGTAGTGTTTTATCCTTAAGATCCTTGACATCCTTTAAAAGAGAATAAGAGGTATAAAATATATATCCACAGCTCATAACAGCTATTATTCCAAGGAGAAGTAAAGGTAGTCTGAAGCTAACATTAAGCTTGAAGGCTCCGAAGATTAGCAGAAGGCCTATAATAGCTAAGGATACTGCAATAATTATCTTATTGTTTAACCTATCCTTACTTGTACTTCCCTTACCTAGTGAATTTGCTTCTAAGGAAGACTTAAGCTCAAGAAGCTTTTCTTCATAATTCTGTAGAAGCAGCCTTCCTTCCTCGAAGCCCTCTGGTGTGGTGATAAAAGGCTCATAAGCCTTTTCATAGGCAGAAAGCTCATTTTTTAAGGCCGCTAGCTCCTTTAAAGTGTTTTCCTGCTCCTTAAGCTTATATTCATCTGCTTTATGCCCTGCCATAAGCTTTAAGATTTCTTCTTCCTTATAATCCTCTTCTAGATATCCTCTAAAATTATTTCCAATTAGCTGTTCCTTTTCTTCGAATATCTCCTTTTTATTCTGAAGCTCCAGCTGTTTTTCCAGTACAGCTTCTCTAGCTCTTTCACAGCTTCCCAGCTCCTCCTCCAGGCTATTTAAAAAAAGCTCGTCCACCATCCCTTGAGAAGTGCTTAGAAATTCCTCTGCCTGATTCTTCTCCTCTTCTAGACTCTCACTCTTCTTAAGATATTCTACAATTTCCTTATATTCCTTGTGCAGCTTACTTTTCTTTAAATATTTTTTATAGAGCTCTAGATCTGCAAGCTCCTTCCTTATTTCTTCTCTTTTATCTAAGAGTCTATTGAGCTTATCCTTGCTTTCAATATTCTCTTCGCTGAGCCTTAAGGTTTTATGATATTCTTCGTAAAGCTTAGATAGCTTGTTCTCTGCCGCGTCTAGCTTTCCTGCCTTGCGGTTATTACGAATAAGCTTCTTTTCATATTGTAGCTCCTGAAGCGCCTTATGAATAGATACACTTTCCTCTCCGCTGCTTCTAAGATTGGCTATTCTTTGGAGTAAATCATCATCCTTAGAAGAGGCAATATAAGTATTGAGCTGTTTAATACTAAGAGTTTTCTCAAAGGCTTCTCCACTAAGCTCCAGCAAATAATCACCTGGACTGTAATTCCTATATTCTTCCAGTTTTTTTCCTGTTAAGCTATCTAAAACAGCTATATTATCTTCTTTTTTTGTATTGCCAAAGGTTCTTTGAATTATGATTTCTCTATCTTCGTGACTAACATGTAGCTCTCCTGCAGGTCTTTCACCATTCCAGGGGCTATATTTAAGTCTATCATTATTTTTTATATCCTTTGATCTAGAAGAGGAGAAGCCATAAAGCATTACCTTAATGAAGGTTTGGAGAGTACTCTTTCCTCTTTCATTTTCACCGTATATAACATTCATTCCACTTTTTAATTCTAATTCCTTATCCTTTAATCCACCAAAGGCTTTTATTTTCAGTCCTTTAATTATCATTTCAGTGTCAGCTCACCTCCAGCTAGAGCCTGTAAGCCTACCTTTAAGGCTTCCCTATACAGCTCCTTCTCCTCTTCCTCCATATTCTCCATAGCCTTTACCATGCTTCCAGCAAATATTCCCTTTAAGGTATATTTATCCACTAGACTTTCAAGATTTATGGCAATAGAAGTCTTGTCCACAAACTTCACATAGTAGAATACACCCTTGAGCTTAGAGGACAGGATCTGGAGATTTAATCTAAAGTATTCTGGAAGCTCACCAACTAATACAATCTTAAATAAATTATTATTGCAATCTTCTTCCTCTTGGTTAATTTTAATAACAAGCTCTTCGTAGGTGGAACAGCCCGTAACATCTACTTCTTTAACTATATATTTTCTCTTTTGAAGAGGTACAAATTTCAAGTCTACCCCTCTCTTGCTCACAGTTCCAAGTATCGCACCCTTTTCTCCTGTTTCATCAAAGCCTCTACCTTCTATATTACCGCTGTAGGCATAATAAGTACTTCCTTCTCTCAGTATCCCTGAATACTCATGCTTGTGGCCAAGGGCAATATAATCCATCCTTGACTCCCCTATTTCCTGAGGAGTAAAGGGATTATAATCATTAACTCCCCCCTTGGATATCTCTCCATGGAGAACCATAAGATTTATAGCAGCCTGATTCTGCACTCTTATCCCTTTAAGCAGGGACTCTCTCTCATGGGATACAGAAAAGCCTATACCATGGACTATTGTGTTTAACTCAGGAATGGATATCTGTGTATACTTATCTTTAAATATGAAGACATTCTCCGGCCAGGAAATAAGGTTATAAAAAGATTTTGTATTATATGGATCATGATTTCCTGGGGCTATAAACACCTTTATATGAGGAATGTCTAAAAATTTCTTTTTCATAAAATCTAGGGTGCTTTTCATCACTGTAGTATTATCAAAAAGATCCCCAGCCAATAGGATTATATCAACCTCTTCTCTCCCTGCTAGATCAATTGCCTTACCAAAGGTTTCTCTTAAATCCTCTTTTCTTTTTTCTGCGGTATTTACCGAAAGCTCACTAAAGGGGCTATCAAAATGTATATCTGAAAAATGTAGTATTTTAACTCTGTCCATGGTGAACCTCCTCATCGAACTTCTGTTCCCATTTTATCACATTTTAAATTAATAAAAAAGTATGTGATATTATTTTTCACAGTCAAAGAGAGAGTATTAGCAATAGCCAATACTCTCTCTCCTTTTTTACCCAATAACAGCAATGTTAAACATTCCATAGGAAGTTTTTGTATCGTGCTATCAGGCAATTATAGCATTTGTACTTAACTTTCTGGCGGTTCATCCTTACTCATAAATATCCCTCACTTTCCTGCAAGGTACTTAGCAGCAAAGATGCTTCAGAATAGTCTAAAGTAAGCTATTTTAACCTACTTTCGTACTCCTGCACCATTCGTTTTACCATCTCGCCACCCACGGATCCACACTCTCTTGAAGTAAGGTCTCCGTTGTAATCACTAAAAGGTACTCCCAGTTCTCTGGCTACCTCTGCCTTGAATCGGGATAAACCATCTCTAGCTTCGGGGATTAGTACTCTGTTTCTTGCCATTGCCTTCTCCTCCTTTGGCTTTGATTTGGTAAAGCATAAGCATTTGAAGTTTAGCTCCTTAGGAGTTTCTTCTCTCCTGCTTACACTATTATATTAACCATCCTTACTTTAATTACTCCATAAAAATTCAGCCATTATTGTAATCTCTTAAGCCTTTTACCATTTTTTATTTCAAAAGCAAATATGCTGTGAGCTGCTATGACCTTTTCCCACTCTTATCCTCCCTTAAGGATAATTTACTTATTATTTCATCCCCATACTTATCCTTCAGGCTGTCTAATACCTTATCAAGCTTCTGTTCCTTAATCATTCCCACACCGGAATCAGAAAAAAAGCTAGTTTGCTCTATTGCTTCCTCACAGAGGCCTGAAAGGGAAATTCCCAGGAGCCTTACTGGCTCATACTGCCACTTTTTTTCAAAGAGCTCTAGGGCAGTATTATAGATTACAGCAGTAGAGCAGGTAGCAGTTTTTAATTTTTTTTGATGGGAATAGTTTATAAATTCACTGGTTTTTATATGAACCCCAATAGTGGTGCAATATCTATTTAATGCTCTTATCCTTCTTCCCAGCTTGTCAGCTAATTCCTTTAAAACCTCTGCAGCCTCAGTCTTGCTCTGTACGTCCTTTGGAAGAGTTAATTCATTGCTTATAACCTTAGCCTCCTCTTCCTGATAATTAATCTCTTCTTCTCCCAGACCATTGGCATACTTCCAGATTAATTCTCCATAGCTTTTAAATTTTTGCTTAAGGAGGCTAGGATCATAATTTGCTAAATCTCCAATAGTAAATATATACATATCCTTTAATCTCTTGGTAGCCTGCTTTCCAACCATAAATAATTCTTCAATAGGAAGTGGCCAAAGCTTTTCTTTAATCTCACTTCTGTACAGTGTATGAATCTTATCAGGCTTCTCAAATTCAGAAGCCATTTTAGCTAAAATTTTATTATCAGATATCCCAACATTCACAGTAAAGCCTAGCTCTTTCTTAATTCTTTCTTTTATTTCGTAAGCTAACCTGTAAGGTTCTTTTCCTGCAAGAGCTGTAACATCTAGAAAGCTTTCATCAATAGAATATCTTTCAATATAATCAGTATATTCCTGAAATATTTTAATAACCTCATTACTATAATAGCTATATGCATCAGAATTCTTTGGAAAAACCATTAAATCAGGACATTTTTTCTTAGCAGTATATATACTTTCTCCCGTTACTACTCCAAATTTCTTAGCAGCATTAGATTTTGCCAGTACAACTCCCCTTCTAGAAGCCTCATCTCCACCAATTACTGACGGTATTGTTCTTATATCAAGAGTTTCCCCTTTGGATAATCTGTAGACAGCACTCCAAGAGAGGAAGGCATTATTCACATCTATATGAAAAATAATCCTTCTCATTCTATACCCCCTCAAATAACCTATCTACATTATAATATAAAAAATATCCCCCTGCTACTTAACATAAATATCTTAGGGATAACGTAAAAACTGCTGCTTAGGCTTTATTAGCTTAAGCAGCAGCTTTTATACTCTTAACTTTAACTATTTAATGCTTTTATTATAGCCTTAGCATAGGCTGGTAGGTCCTTAGGTGTTCTTGAGGATATAAGATTTCCATCAACTACTACTTCCTCATCTACCCATTCTGCTCCTGCATTGACCATATCATCCTTTATAGCATCTACACTGGTAACCTTTCGGCCTTTAAGTATTCCTGCAGATATAGGAAGCCAGCCAGCATGACATATTTGAGCTATCGGCTTACCTTGGTCATCCATGTCCTTAACTAGCTTTCTTGCCTCTGGTAGTCTTCTCATTTTATCTGGAGCAAAGCCACCAGGAATTAATAGGCCATGATAGTCCTCAGCCATCACATCCCTAAAGGCTAAATCAGATACCGCTGGCACGCCATGCTTTCCTGTATAGGTCTTACCTGCTTCATCACCAACTAATAATACCTCATAGCCTTCTTCTCTTAATCTGATTACAGGATACCAAAGCTCTAAATCCTCAAATATATCTGCAACACAACATAATATTTTTTTCATTTTTCCCACATCCTTTACTTTTTTAATTATTATACTTTTGTTATCATCATTTATATAGTAACATTATTTTATTTTATAATTATTACCATTTTGTTAATTAACATAAAAATTTTTTAAAAGCTTACCTATAATTATAACACTCTGAAAAAAATGAATAATTCTATTTGATAATTAATACTTATTATTATATAATATCAAATGTAAATTTGTTTTGTTTTTATAATAAAAATGTAAAGACACCAATTTTTTCATCTTTATTTCTCTATGACTTGTTTAAGAATAGTTTGTGAATTTTTTATTCTAGCTTTTATAGAAGTTAAATAATCTTGATATAATGTTATAAGTAATACATACTATAGTTAAATGGAATAATAATTATAATTTATATAGAGGAGGATTTATATGCACTGTACACAGAATATTACCCCTTCCATTCACTGGGTTGGCGGTAATGACAGAAGAATTGCCCTATTTGAAAATATGTTTCCTTTAGATAATGGAGTTGCTTACAATTCTTATCTAATCATGGATGAAAAAGTAACACTCATGGATACAGTAGATTCAGCTATTACTGAACAATTTTTTGAGAATCTGTACCATGTATTAAATGGTAGAGCTATTGATTACCTTGTGGTCAACCATATGGAACCTGACCACTGTGCTAACATAGAAGAGCTCACAAGAAGATTCCCTAATATGAAAATAATCGGAAACAAAAAAACCTTCCAGATGATAGAACAGTTTTATGATTTCGATGCTAAGGACAGATATTTAGAAGTAACTAATGGAGAAACCTTAAGCATAGGAAGCCACACTCTTAAATTCATCTTTACACCAATGGTACACTGGCCAGAGGTTATGATGGTTTATGAGGAGTCTGAAAAAATTCTCTTCTCTGCCGATGCCTTTGGTTCCTTTGGAGCTTTATCAGGTAATCTCTTCAACGACGAGATAGATTATAAGGGAGAATATTTAGTAGACTTTAGAAGATACTACACTAATATCGTTGGAAGATATGGCGCTCAGGTACAGGCTGTACTAAAAAAACTATCAGCTTTAGACATTCAAATGATTTGTCCCCTTCACGGTGTTGTATGGAGAAGTGATTTAGAATTTGCAATAGACAAATATAACCATTGGAGCTCCTATACCCCAGAGGTTAAGAGTGTTGTGTTTATCTATGCATCTATGTATAATAATACTGAAAATGCCATGAATGTACTTGCTAATAAGTTGGCTCAAAAGGGAGTTAAAAATATGCACATGTATGATGTGTCTAAAACCACTCCATCAACTATAATTGCTGATGCCTTTAAATACAGCAATATTGTATTTGGAGCTCCTTTATACAACAATAGTGTCTATCTTCCCATGGAAGCCTTAATTGCAGATATGGCTCTTTTAAATCTTAGAGGACGCAAGGTTTCCTTGGTGGGAAATAGCTCATGGATACCAGATGCTGTTGGTCCATTAAAGGAAGCAGTGATGAAGATGAAGAATACAGAAATAGTTGGTGAGCCCTTCCAGCTTAAATCTTCATTAAAGCCTGGGGATATGGAATCTTTAGATGCCTTAGCAGAAGCTATATATCAATCTCTACAACAGTAGTAATAAACGCTTGAGTTTCTAACTCAAGCGTTTTTTAATTCCATATCTTTTCTTTTATTATTACTAACTAGTAAGCAGATCATACTGACTATTATATATTTCGGTGTAAAAACCATTCCTATGAAGCAGCTCCTCATGAGTTCCCTGCTCCACAATACTTCCATCTCTAACCACCAGAATTATATCTGCATCCACTATTGTAGATAGTCTATGAGCAATTACGAAGCTTGTTCGATTTTTCATGAGCTTATCCATGGTATTCTGAATTAAAATTTCTGTTCTGGTATCTACATTACTGGTAGCCTCATCGAGAATCAATATTCTCCTATTAGATAGATATGCTCTAGCTATTGTTAATAATTGCTTTTGTCCGCTACTAATATTGCTGGACTCCTCATTGATAATAGTTTCATACCCTTCTGGAAGAGTATTAATAAAATAATCGATATGAGCCTGCTTAGCAGCCCTTATCACCTCTTCCTTAGTAGCATTTTCCATACCATAGGCTATATTTTCAAAAATACTGCCACTAAATAACCAGGTATCCTGGAGCACCATACTGAAGAGACTTCTTAAATCAGCCCTGTTTAAAGCTGCAATATCCACCCCATCAATTAATATCCTGCCTCCATCTATTTCATAGAAGCGCATTAGGAGATTTACTATGGTAGTTTTACCTCCACCAGTAGGTCCAACAATTGCAACCTTCTGCCCTGGCTTTACGGTAAAATTAAGATTTTTTATAAGGGGCTTATCCTTATCATAAGAGAAGGCTACATCCTCAAAAACTATCTCCCCATTGGCATCCGGTAGCTTTCTAGTTATTTCTTCGGTCATTTCCTCTCTATCTAAGAGATTGTACACTCTATTGGCTGAAGCTATGGTATTCTGCATCATGCTTAAGCCATTAGCAATGCTTTCGAGGGGACCAGCAAATTGCTTTGAATATACTATCAAAACCACTATATCTCCCACGGTGGTTCTTCCCTCTAGGGCAAGATAGCCTCCAATTATGCAGATTGCTATATAAGCTATATTATTAGTTAAAGCAATTATAGGCTGTACTACCCCTGCTAAAAAATATCCTCTTTCTTGCTTCTCCCTTAATTTATCACAGAGCTCTTCCTGCTTTATCTTCTGACTCTCTTCTAGATTAAAGGCCTTTATAGTATCAAAGCCTGTAAAATCCTCTTCCATTAAAGAGTATATATCACCATTTATCTTTCTAGCAGAGTTAAAATGCTTCTCACTTAAGGATGCAAGCCATGAGGACAACAGTAGTGATAAGGGTATAAAGATAACAATAGCAGCAGCCATATAGGGATTTATTATAAAGATTAAAACGGTAATCCCTGTGAGCTTAATAACACCACTTATTAATATATTTAAAAAGTTATGCACTGTATTACCTAAGGTTGAGACGTCATTCATCATCCTGGAGATAACTTCTCCTACAGGGGTTTTATCAACAAACTCCACAGGCAGCCTTTTTATTTTTTCACTAATGGATATTCTTAGATTTGCAGTAAACTGCCTTGAAACTACATTATTCATTATATACATAACCCCAAGATCACATAAGGAGGATAAAATATATATTCCTCCTAAAGCAAAGGATAGATAAACTATACGGGACATATCTATCTCTATGCCTTCAGCCCAGAAGTCATAAATTTCCTCAGTTATTATTCCTAGAATTTGAGGAGCAACGAGAGCTATAGTAACGGATATTATACTTACCAGAGAGCTTATAACAAGCCACCCTTTTATAACACCAGTACTTTTGATAATTCTTATTAGGGTAGCTAAAGACTTTTTTCTATCCTTCTTCATAGAGTCCCTCCTAGCTGTGAGTCATAAATCTCTTTATAAATTGAACAGCTTTCTAAGAGCTCGCTATGGCTCCCACTTCCTACAATTTCTCCTCTTTCCATAACATAAACCTTATCACAGCGCATTGCTGTAGCTGCCCTCTGAGTAATAATAATTTGTGTCTTACCTTTTAGATATTGATTTAGACCCTTTCTTAATTTACTTTCTGTAAGGTAGTCCAGTGCTGAAAAGCTATCATCAAAGATATAAACAGCTGCTTTTTTTATTATAGCCCTAGCTATATTTATCCTCTGCTTCTGCCCTCCACTTAAGTTAGCTCCTCCTTGTGCTAGGGAGTAATTAAAGCCCTCAGCTTGGCTAACTATGAAGTCGTGAATCTGTGCTATTTCTGCCGCTTCTATCAGCCCTTCTTCTCTGGCGCTCTCTCTTCCCATTTTTAAGTTTTCCTCTATAGTACCTTTAAAAACCATGCTTTTTTGTATGGCAATGGATATATTATCTCTTATTACTTCTCTGGTTAGGGCTTCATAATTCCTCCCTCCCAGGGTGATTGTTCCTTTTTTGGGAGCATAAAAATCCATGAGAAGCTTAGCTACAGTGCTCTTTCCACTGCCTGTACCACCTATGATTCCTACGATCTCACCTTCGCTTATGGAAATGTTTATATCCTTTAATACCTCTTCTTCTCCATCACCATAGCTAAAATGTACATTTTGGAGTTCTACATCTCCTTTTAATAGCTCTTTTGAATTTTTCTCTCTTCTATCACTTTTTAAAGCTAGTACCTCGTTAACTCTTCTTATACTTACCTTAACATGAGGCAGCCATGCCATTGTCCAGGATAACAGGAGTATTCCATTCATTATCAAGGCAACATATTGAACACAGGCTATTATATCTCCTGCTGTTAGCAGAGAATCTGTTTGTATTCTAAGGGAACCTATATACAGCATAACAACCAAGCCTAAATTTAATAGCCCCATGGTTAAAGGATTTATAACTCCACCTAAAACGTTAGACTTGATTATATTTTTAGCCATAGCTTCGGTAGCTCTGGTAATCTTATTATGCTCGTGGTTCTCCTTGTCAAAGGCTCTAATTACCCTGAGCCCAGATAGCCTTTCCCTCATAACCTTATTTTGAACATCTATATATTTATCCGCATTCTCCCAGAGCTCACCCATCTGCCTGGTGAGAAATCTTACGATAAACAAGATAAGAGGTGATAATATGAGCATTATTAATGCTAATAGCCAGTCCTTTGTCCAGGTAAGTACTACACCACCTATAAACATAATAGGAACTGTTATTATGGCATAAGTAACACTGTTTGCTACCTCCTGTAGGATAAAAATATCCTCTGTAGCCCTGGTTAATAAGCTTGAGGTACCAATGGAGGAATACTCCTCAAAGGTCAAGCTATTAATTTTATTGAACACAGTCTTTTGAAGTCCAGTGGCAAAGGACGTGGAAACCTGTGAATTTATCTTAACGGTAATTAAAGCAGAAATCAGTGAAGCCACTGCCAGTGCTATCATTATCTGACCTCTGGTTATAATATAGTGCATATCTCCCTCTGCCACGCCGTTATTTACAATCTGGCTCATGGTATAGGGCATCAACAAGCTGCACACTGTGGATATAATGTATAGTCCACTTATAATGGCCAGCTGAAGTCTATAGGGCTTTAAAAGCCTTATTATTCCTCTCATAGCTTCTCCTCTCATGTCAAGTATTTATTAAATCTCAGTCTTCTATAAAGCTAAACAGATAATTATTTAAATAACATATATAAAATTATAAATTATTTACCATTTTTGTTGCCATTTAATAATTATACAAAAGATAGCCATTATTTTCAATATATTCACAATATTATCTCACCTACCATTATTAAATCATAATAAGGACAAAGAATTAATCTTTAAGCTCAGGGCAAACTATCAGTGATTGATTATCTACAAAGAAATTAAGGAGGCAGCTATGAAAAGCTTAGAGGATGTTGTTGAAAATATAGGACGACTACATAACATTGAAGGAGATAAGATATTTGATAAAATTAAAGAGATATTTAATGATTATGAGCTCCTGGGCAGCACCACGGTGATGACAGGATTTTCTCATATAGTAATCGGTAGCGCCATGCCCATGGAAGGTGCCATTCCAAAGGATGGAGGAAAATATTTCGCTACTATTAAAGACAAACTAGGAAACCCTCCAAAGATTTATTTTACACTTAAAGAAATTAGTGAGGATCATTTTTCTGTGGAAGAGGTTTCCCCAGATAAATTATCTGTATAGAAAATTAATTCTGCTAAATAAAAAGAATCCTTGAGATAATTAAGGTATCTCAAGGGTTCTTTTTATTATATAAGTATTAATATTTCATATATTAATAGCTATGGTTCTTAATCTGGGTCTCCAATTTTAACTCCAAACCAGGTTGCTCTACCACATTGTACAAAGCCGCATAAGCTTGCCACCCCTGGGGACATCTGATTATCTTCCACTATTTGAATATAAGGAACCCTACCTTTTGAAATAAGCTTTGAGGCTAGGTCAATAGTCACATCAATAGCATACCCCTTTCTCCTATATTCCTCCTTAGTATAAAGTATCCCCATAGAATTATCACTATGGACAATAACCCAACAGACAATTTCCCCATCTACATATATGGCTGAGGATGGTCTATATAAAATATCCTTTTTTATATCCTCAAGGCTGTCCTCGGACCTATAGGTATAATATTTATCTACCACTTGAGCATCCTTGATATCTATGGAGCTTACCTTATTTTTTATCAAGGATAAATCTACATTTTCCTTAGGCATATAATAAACTACACAGGGATTTTTCCATTCTAAAACACCTCTGCCTTTAAGCTTTTCATTAATCTTTTCAACTATTGAATTCTCAACACCGGAAAAACCATAGTAACCTGTATTCATATATTTTTCAACTACATCTTCAATGAAGCTATCATTTTTAGTATAGAGAAAATGCATGTATTCATCCTTCTTCACCAAAACCCCCGTAGGCTTATCAGGATTATCTACATATATTTCTGCAGAAGGAATATTTTCAAGACATCCAAATATATTAAGATTCATAATATAATCCTCTCTGAGAAGATTAAGAATTACATCATTAAGTTCAGTTTTTATAAGCATTAACTAAACACCTCCTTTAAATTATGAAGAATACAATTAATAGTATTTTAACAGTTTTATACATTCATATAGAAGACATTTTTTCCACTATTTTTACTTGTAGATGAACAAGAAAAAAACCTGTAGATTAATTATCTACAGGTTTTTACTGGCAGGGGATACAAGAGTCGAACTCGTAAGAACGGTTTTGGAGACCGTCATTTTACCATTAAATTAATCCCCTCTATTTAGCTTACTCAATTAATATAGCACATACACTGCACCCTTGTAAAGTCTCATAGGGATTTTTTTCGCCTTAGAAGCAAAGTAAAACAATTCTGAAAATAATCCAAATCTCATCGGTTTATCTCCGTTGTGCCATAAAACACTACTGAGCCAACCTCTCCCTTATTATTAAATTCAATATAGCCCACATTATAAAACTCACCAATATTAGTATAGTCATCCTCTGTAAGCTTTATAAACTCAATAGCTTCCTTGTCTCCTTCTATGGTTATGCTCACAGAAGAGAAGGATATATCCTCACTTCCTTTAACCTCAAATATATGCTCAGCAAAGCTATCAGCAGCATCCTTGTCGTAATTATGAGGTGCAAGGGTTACCATGCCATTTTCAAAACCTAGGACACTTAAGAAAGGCTTGCCCTCTTCTCCAACATACTCCCTGGCAGAGCTTAATATCTCATCATCAATTGAAGCTTTTTCATTTTTGAAGGTAACAGTTCCCTCTTCAAATAAGAGACACAGGTAATTGTCATCATAGTAAAGCACTTCTATTTTGGAGGTTTCACCATCCGGTCCCGAGAGGGTTATAATATAATTTTCAGGCTCATAGGAATAGCTATCGTATATATCTGAATCACCCACGGGTTCTCCACAGTCACAGTTATAGAAATATTCACCGTTTTCATGAAAGGATATATTTATGTTTTCCCCTATATTATCATCATAGCGTACCCAAGAAGCATCGGTGAGAAACTCAATTTCATGGAACTTCGCCTTAATAATAAAAAACATAGACACAAGGACTACAGTAAATATAGTTAAACTCATAGATAATACAATAATTCTAGTTTTTTTAAAGCTCACAATATAACCTCCTACATAATATCCCTATAATAGAATTATACTCTCGAGCTCCTTCAATAACAATAAATTTAACCAATGCAAAAAGTCTCATTCCGAAGAACGAGACTTTTTTTGGCAGGGGATGTAGGAATCGAACCCACAATGATGGTTTTGGAGACCACTGTTATACCGTTTAACTAATCCCCTATATAATGAATATTGTGCAATGGACTACTTTTCGTGAACAATGATTATTTTATATCATATACGACAAAATTTCAAGAGAAAATTAAAAAACTAATATTTAAACTTATCTATGGTCACAATTTTCATATATGGTCTATAATAAATAATAGTAAATTCTTTTATTTTTTCACCATATTAGGTAAAATAGTATAGGTACTTTCTACCTTGAAAGGAGATTAACTATGAAGCTTAAGGTTAATAATTTAAATGAAACCATTAATATAGGTATAGAAATAGGAAAAGCATGCCGAGGTGGAGATATATTCTGCTTAATTGGTGAAGTAGGTGCTGGTAAGACTCACCTTACCAAGGGAATAGCAAAAGGCCTTGGAATTGATGATAACATCACAAGCCCAACCTTCACTATAGTGAATGAATATGATTCCGGTAGATTAAAATTAAATCATTTTGATGTTTATAGAGTTAATGATCCAGACGAAATATATGCTATAGGCTTTGATGAGTACATATTTTCTGAAGGAGTCTCTATTATTGAATGGGCAGACTACATAGAAGAACTGATACCAGAGGAAGCCTGCTATATACATATAAAAAAATCTCCAGAAATAGGAGAGGCTTATAGAGAAATCAATATAAGCTATAAGGATGATAGATATAGTTATTTAAAGGAGTTGGAAATATGAAGGTATTATCTGTAGAAGCCTCAGGAAGTACGGCTTCTGTTTCTATAGTTTCAGAAAAAGGAATACTAGGAGAAATCAATCTTAATTACAAAATGCAGCACTCAGTGCTATTAATGCCCATGATTGAGCAGCTATTAAAAGAAACAGCCCTCACCATTGGTGAAATTGATGGCTTTGTTGTCTCAAAGGGACCTGGTTCCTTTACGGGGCTCAGGATTGGTATGGCTACAGTAAAAGGTCTAGCCCTAGGCAGCCAAAAGCCCGTAATTTCCGTTTCATCTTTAGACGCCCTTGCATATAATATCTATACAGAGGAAGGACTTATATGCTCCTTGATGGATGCCTTAAGGGGCAACGTATACTACTGTATATACAAGATAGAGTCAGGAAGCTTAAAAGCCGTAAGAGATATACACACCTGCTCACTAGAGGAGCTGATAGAAGAATTAAAGAGCTATAAGGAAAAGCTTTATTTTGTAGGAGATGGAGCTACCATACACAGAGCAGCTCTTGAGGCCTCCTTAGAAGGCCCCGCCTTTGCTCCCCTGCACCTGAATCATCCCACAGCCTCTAGCCTTGGAGAATTAGGCTTAAAGCTACTTATAGAAGGGAAGGAAGACAATCTTAACACCCTTGCCCCCATTTATCTCAGGAGACCTCAAGCAGAAAGAGAATATGATAAGAAGATGAGTGAGAAAAATGAATAATATTGAAATCATGGAAATGACTGAGGAGCATCTTCCAGAGGTGCTCCATATCAGCAAGCTGAGCTTTCCCATACCCTGGAGTCAAGCCTCCTTTCAAAAGGAGCTAAGGAATATCTTTGCAAAATATCTCGTGGCTATAATAGATAATAAGGTAATTGGTTATGGTGGCATGTGGATAATTATCGATGAAGCCCATATAACAAATATAGCTGTGCACCCTGAATATAGAGGTATAGGCCTTGGAGATAGAATACTAACCTCTATGATAAGCCAGTGCATCAGCCAGAGGGTTACTGCCATGACCCTTGAGGTAAGAGCTTCAAATTACCCCGCTCAATGTCTTTATAAAAAATATGGCTTTAAAGAGGAAGGTATCAGAAAGGCATACTATGAGGATAACCATGAAGATGCCGTTATAATGTGGAGATATTTCAATTAAGGATAAAATTTAAAGCTGTTCTCACAGGGAGAACAGCTTATATTTTATGCTACTTTTTTTCTAATCATAATATTTTCCTTTTTGATAATAGGAGAAAGCTTTTTGTAGCTAACTAATGTTACTAAGGATATAGCCGCTCCTTTGATAAGATTTATAGGAAGAGCTCCTCCTACAATATAAGCAGGGATTGCTTCTGGTGCCATTCCGTATAGGGGAGCTAAAATGAAGTAATTAGCTAGCACACCGAAAATCACCATGGAAGCTGTCGCTATCAGCATGGATATAAGAGCAAAGGAAAAGCTTTTTCTTTTATGATATATAAGAGCAGCAGGATAAACAAAGGAAGCACCGATTAAAAAGTTTGCTACCTCTCCTACTCCAGCGGTTACCGTTCCACTTACTATCATATCCAAAAACACCTTAAAGGCTTCTATAACTACACCTGCGATAGGGCCTAAGGCAAAGCCTCCTAAAAGAGCAGGTACATCACTAAAATCAAGCTTTAAAAAAGGAAATGCAGGGATTACTGGAATCTCAAACTGCATGAGCACCACGGCAATGGCAGCAAGCATTGCACATTTCACCATAAAATTAATAGCTTTTGATCTGTTCATAAAAATAACCTCCTAAAAGATAGTTGTAACTCATACCTTCATGGAGAATAGTTTTGAATTTACATAATAAAGCCCTGATATAATGAATATATCAGGGCGCTAGAAATTCAAATTCATTCTACCTTCTTTCATCCAGACTATACTGTCGGCTTCGGAGTTACACCGAATCATGCCAAAATGGCTCGCGGGCTATACCGCCGGTAGGGAATTTAACCCTGCCCTGAAGATAATTGTTATTTAATTCACTTATATTATATGACAATTCTTATTATTTATCAACCCTTTTTTTGGCTTTTTTTCATAGTGAGGGCAATTCTTTTTCTTTTTTCATCTATCTCTAGAACAGTAACCTCTACTATGTCTCCTACCTTAACTATATCCAAAGGATGCTTAACATATCTATCAGAGAGCTGACTCTTGTGTACCAGTCCATCCTGATGCACTCCAATATCTACAAAGGCTCCAAAGTCAGAAACATTTCTAACGGTTCCTGTGAGCTCCATCCCTGGCTTTAGCTGAGTTATATCCATAACACCGCTCTTGAAGATTGGCTTCGGAAGCTCCTCTCTAGGATCTCTTCCTGGCTTTTTAATTTCTTTGATAATATCTGTAAGGGTCGGTACGCCAATCTCCAGCTGCTCCGCTAAGGCTTTGATGGATTTATCCTTAACCCTCATATCTATATCTGTAAGATTATTCTTCTTCAAATCACTCTCTTCATAGCCTAATAGCTCAATGAGCTCCCTGGCCTTATCATAGGACTCTGGATGCACTGAGGTATTATCTAAAGGCTCCTTACTTTCAGGAACCCTTAGGAAGCCTGCGCACTGCTCAAAAACCTTCTGTCCTAATCTCTTAACCTTTAAAAGCTCTTTTCTCGATTTAAACCTTCCATTTTCATCTCTATAGCTCACTATATTTTGAGCAACTGAAGCACTAATACCTGCTATATAGCTAAGTAATGATGGAGTGGCTATATTTAAGTCTACCCCCACAGAATTTACACAATCCTCCACCACTCCCTTTAAGGACTCATCGAGCTTTTTTGCTGTAACATCGTGCTGATACTGACCTACTCCAATGGACTTTGGATCTATCTTAACCAGCTCTGCCATAGGATCCTGCAGTCTTCTTCCAATGGATATGGCTCCCCTTACAGTTACATCGAGATCTGGATATTCCTTTTGAGCAAGCTCTGAAGCTGAATACACAGAAGCTCCTGCTTCTGATACAATCACATAATAAATATCCTTACCCATTTCCTTTTTAACCTCGTTAATAAGCTCTGCCAATACCTCTTCAGACTCTCTGCTAGCAGTACCATTACCTAAAGAAATGATATCCACATCATATTTCTTAATCAGCTTCTTTAGGGTATCAATGGTTCCTCTAACATCCTTTCTCGGAACCGTAGGATAGACCGTTGCCTTGTCTAAATACCTTCCAGTATCGTCTAAAACCGCTATTTTACATCCTGTTCTAAAGCCTGGGTCATATCCCATTATTGTTTTTCCTTTTATAGGTGCCTGAAGGAGAAGCGCCTTTAAATTGGCTTTAAATATTGTTATAGCTCCTTCTTCTCCTTTATCCGTAAGCTCATTTCTTATTTCTCTTTCCACGGAAGGATAAATAAGCCTCTTCAAGGAATCCTTAATAGCCTTTTCTATATATTCATCAGTTATTTTATTCCCCTTTAAAACTCTGCGACCAATATAATCAAGAATCTTCTCCTCAGGAGCAGTTACCTTTACAGAGAGTATCTTTTCCTTTTCTCCTCTATTTATAGCTAAAATTCTATGAGGTGGTATTGCTTTTACAGGCTCCTTATAGTCATAATACATTTCATAAGGACTGCTTTCTTCTATGGAAGCCTTGGTTTCGATATAGCCTTCTTTTTTGATTAATTCTCTAATCCACTTTCTTATTTCAGCGTCATCGGATATCATCTCGCTGATTATATCCTGAGCACCAGCTAAGGCCTCTTCTATGGAAGTAACACCTTTCTCCTCATTTATAAACTCTGCCGCCTTCTCCTCAAGGCTTCCCTTAAGGCTTCCACTATAAATGAGCTCTGCCAGAGGCTTAAGTCCCTTTTCCTGTGCAATAGTAGCCCTAGTTCTTTTTTTAGGCTTAAAGGGTCTATATATATCCTCAATTTCTGTAAGGGTTGAAGCTTTTACGAGCTTTCCTCTTATCTCCTCTGTAAGCTTCCCCTGCTCTTCTATGAGCCTTTCAACATCTTCTCTTCTCTGATTTAAGTTCCTTAAATATTCTAAACGTTCACTGAACCTTCTTAAAATTTCATCGGAGAGTCCTCCAGTCTTTTCCTTTCTATATCTAGCTATAAAAGGTACTGTATTCCCCTCATCCAGGAGCTCTATTACACTTTTCACCTGGCTTAAGCTGATATTTAATTCCTCTGATAATAATCTTTCGATATTATTCATCTGTACACCATCCTTCCGATACATCAATTATTATAACAGTTTTTGTATTTCTACTGCAATGAGATTAAAAACACGCAGTAATAATGAAAGGCTTAATAACATAGATATTTATATAAAAATAATTACTATGAAGGTGAGCTTAGTTTATGATTAACACTATGGTAAGAAAACTTGCACAGTTTTTAATAACACTTTTTCTTATATCCTTTTGCTTCTTCTACATATATCATATAAAATTAAAGGCTTTTGATACAGAGAAGGTAATGGAGCATATAGAATTTCTATCCTCTGATAATTTAGAGGGCAGACTCACAGGAACCTTTGAAAACAAAATAGCTGGAGATTATATCCAAAATACTTTTATAAAATATGGACTTCGTCCTTTTTCAGAGAGCTATTATCAAAGCTTCAGGGTAAAATATCCCGCACTTACCTCTGAGACCCCTGTTTTAGAAGCTGTAGGTCCTCAAGGAATCTCAAAGGTATATGAATATGGGGTAGATTATAAAGAAGACCTTCTTAACTTTGACACCGTTGAGATCTATTTTGATAAGACCAATGCAAGCTATTCCGATAAGTATATACAAATAAAAAAAGATAATCATATTATATTATTAGTGGCCACAGCTCCAGAGGAGTTTTCCTTTAGAAGCTCCTATATTTCCGATGCTCCCTATAGCTTATACATCTCCATAAGCGATAGCTGCTTTGAAGAACTTCTATTAGAACTGAGAGAAGGCTACACCATTCATTTAAAAGTGCCCTATGAGGTAAAAGAGACAAATGTAGATAACCTTCACAGCCTTCTTCCTGGAATGAATAAAGATAAGCCTCCTTTAATAATATCCTCACATTTTGATCATTTAGGAAGTGATTATTCCGGAACCATATATCCTGGAGCCCTGGACAACGCCTCCGGTACCGCCTTTGTTCTTGAGCTAGCTCGGTATTTTAAAAACTTAGGTGCAAGCGACGGTCCTATGATATTTGCAGCCTTTAATGCTGAGGAATTTGGCTGTCTCGGGTCTAAAGCCTTTGCTGAACAATATTATGATCAAATTAAGAAAGCCACAGTATATAATTTTGATATGATTGGCAGCGATAAGGAGCTTGACTTAACTATAATGGGAGGCAAGAATGATAATCCCTCCACTGAGCAGGTGGCTTCTATAATTAGCAATTTTGATAGGCGTAACATAGACTATAAGCTAAGCTTTGAAGACTCTAGTGACCATGAGTATTTTAGAAAGGTAGGAATAAGTGCAGTCACCTTAATTCATGAGGACATGGATAGAATTCATACCCCCGAGGATACTGTTTCCTATATCAGTGAAGAATCCATTAAAGAGGCCTTTAAAACCGTTTCAGAGGAGCTTATAGAAAAAAACTACCGTGAAAATCTACTTATTTTCTATAATGTCCCTGGACTAATTTTTTCAATTTTTGCAGCCATAGCTATTTCATTAATTTATATAAACAGAAGATCCTAATATGATATTCAATAATAAAAAGAGCGAAAGCATCACTTGCTTTCGCTCCTCTTCTTATTTATACTTTGATAAAATTATTATACTTACTCCTGAAGAGTGCCTTTGCTGTTTTGCTTTAGGTATTCACTGATGAAATTATCAATTTCGCCGTTCATTACTGCATCTACGTTGCCGGACTCAGCCCCGGTTCTGTGATCCTTAACTAGGGTATAGGGATGAAACACATAGGATCTAATCTGGCTTCCCCAGCCCATGTCCTTAAGATCTCCAGCTAGATCTTCAATCTTTTCCTTGTGGGCTCTTTCCTTGAGCTCTGTAAGCTTTGCTTTAAGCATGGACATAGCCGTGTCCTTATTGTTGAACTGACTTCTTTCACTCTGGCACTGGACAACTATCCCCGTAGGTAGGTGTGTTATTCTTATAGCCGATTCAGTTTTGTTAACATGCTGACCACCAGCTCCTCCAGCTCTGAAGGTATCAATCTTTAAATCGGAAGGATTTATCTCAATATCCTGACTCTCTGTAAGCTCTGGCATCACTTCAACAGAAGCAAAGGAGGTCTGTCTTTTACCATTAGCATTAAAAGGGGATATCCTAACTAGTCTATGGATTCCTTTCTCACACTTTAAATAGCCATAGGCATATTCTCCCTTAACCCTTATAGTCACACCCTTTATTCCTGCTTCATCAGCAGTTAAAAGCTCTAGAGTCTCTAGAGAATATCCTTTTCTTTCACAATATCTGGTATACAATCTCAAAAGCATCTCTGTCCAGTCCTGAGCATCAGTTCCACCAACTCCAGCATGAAGAGTTAAAATGGCATTATTCTTATCATATTCACCGGAAAGGAGATTTTCTATTCTGAAGCTTTCTATATCCTTATCAAGAGAGCTTAATTCATTCTTAAGCTCTAAAAGCGTGTTATCATCATCCTCTATTAGCTCTATAAGTATCTGGCAATCTTCCACCCTTGTCTTTAAAGAGGAATAACCATCTAGCTTATCTTTTATTCTTTTGGCCTCCTGGGTAACCTCTAAAGCCTTCTGAGAATTATCCCAGAAGCCAGGCTCCTGCATCTTATGCTCTAGCTCTGAAAGCTTTCTCTTAAGTCCCTCCTTGTCAAAGAGACCCCCTTATTTCACTTAATACTTCTTCCATCTCCTTGAGCCTTGCTTGTATCTTTTCAATTTCCAATAGCATCTTCTTCACCTCAAATAGTTTATTATAAAGCAAGATAGATTTGCACTTAATAGTACAAATCTATCTCATTATATTATACTGCTGTTCTACCACAACAATTCTTGTACTTTTTACCACTGCCGCAAGGACAAAGGTCATTTCTACCAGCCTTCTCTGTCTTCTTTACCGGCTGCTTCTTAACAGAATTATCACTTTCATTGGTATAGGTTTCTTTAACTACCTTTTCCCTCTCTGGAGCTCTTTCAAGCTTTACATGGAAGAGGAATTTCACCGTGTCAATTTTGATGTTATAAATCATCTCATCAAACATAGCGCTTCCTTCAAACTGATAAGCCTGAACAGGATCCTGCTGCTTATAAGCTCTAAGTCCCATACCCTGCTTCAGATGATCCATATTATCGATATGATCCATCCACTTAGTATCAACCACTCTTAGAAGAACAACTCTTTCTACCTCTCTCATCTGCTCTTCAGTAAACTCTGCTTCCTTCTGAGCATAAATAGCTTGCGCCTCTGCTAAAAGCTTTTCCTTTATCTCTACATTAGTTAGTCCCTTGAAATCCTCAACTGAATATCTTCCATGAGGCAGGAATAACTCCTCCATATAAACTATGAGCTTATGAAGATCATCCTCTAAGCTTTCTACAACTCCTGAAAGATGTGAATCAACAGCGGACTCAATAACCTCCTGAACCATATCCTGAATCTGATCCTTGAGATTTTCACCATCGAGAACCTGTGCTCTCTGCTTGTAAATAATCTCTCTCTGCATATTCATAACATCATCATAGCCAAGCAAGGTCTTTCTTATATTAAAGTTGTTACCTTCAACCTTCTTTTGAGCATTTTCTATGGCCTTAGAAACCATCTTGCTCTCTATTGCTTCATCTTCTTCAAGTCCTAGAGTATTAACGATTCCCTGAAGCTTTTCAGAACCGAATATTCTCATAAGGTCATCCTCTAAGGAGATATAGAATCTTGAAGCTCCTGGATCTCCTTGACGACCAGAACGGCCTCTAAGCTGATTATCTATACGTCTGGATTCATGTCTTTCTGTACCGATAATCTTAAGACCACCAACCTCAACAACACCTTCTCCTAGCTTAATATCAGTACCTCTACCAGCCATATTTGTAGCTATAGTTACCATGCCCTTTTCACCAGCATGGGATACTATCTCAGCTTCCTTCTCATGATATCTAGCGTTGAGCACCTGATGAGGAACCCCTCTCTTCTTTAATAATGAAGAAATAAGCTCTGATTTTTCAATACTGGTGGTACCAACAAGTACAGGCTGCCCTGTCTTATTAGTTTCCACTATTTCATCTATAAGAGCATTATATTTTCCTTTAACACTCTTATAAACCATGTCGGGATGGTCTTCTCTCTTCACAGGGAGATGGGTAGGTATAACTACAACGTCTAAGCCATATATTTCTCTGAATTCCAGTTCTTCTGTTTGTGCTGTACCGGTCATACCGGAGAGCTTTTCGTACATTCTGAAATAATTCTGGAAGGTTATTGTAGCAAGGGTTTTAGACTCTCTAGCCACCTTAACTCCTTCCTTAGCTTCTATCGCTTGGTGGAGACCATCGGAGTATCTTCTACCTTCCATAAGTCTTCCGGTGAATTCATCAACGATGATAACTTCTCCATCCTTCACCATATAGTCCTTATCAGCCTTCATAGAGTAGTTTGCTTTAAGAGCTTGAGTAACATAATGCTGAAGCTCCATATTTGCTCCATCGGCATAATTTTCTATGTTAAAGGCTTTTTCTGCTTCCTTCATACCATCTTCAGTGAGCATTACAGCACTAGCCTTCTCATCGATGGTAAAATCCTTTTCCTTAGTAAGCCTCTTTACAAACATATCAGCTATTCTATAAAAATCTGTTGACTTTTCACCGGCTCCAGAGATTATAAGTGGTGTTCTTGCTTCGTCAATAAGAATTGAGTCAACCTCATCCACTATGGCAAAATTCAGCTCTCTCTGAACCATTTCCTTCTTATATATAACCATGTTATCTCTAAGATAATCAAAGCCAAATTCATTATTTGTTCCATAGGTTATGTCTGCTCCATAAGCAGCTCTTCTCTCGTCATTATTAAGAGAATGAAGAATTACTCCCGTAGTGAGACCTAGGAATTCATATATCTGGCCCATCCACTCCCTATCTCTGTTAGCCAGGTAGTCATTAACTGTTACTACATGAACACCCTTTCCTGTGAGGGCATTAAGATATGCTGGAAGAGTTGCTACTAGAGTTTTTCCTTCACCAGTCTTCATTTCTGCAATTCTTCCCTGATGAAGTACTATACCACCTATAAGCTGTTCTCTATAATGTTTTATGCCTAAGGTTCTAAAGGCCGCCTCTCTAACCACGGCAAACGCTTCTGGAAGGATGCTATCTAAGCTCTCTCCATTAGACACCCTTTCTTTAAATTCTGCGGTTTTATTCCTTAAATCCTCATCACTCAAGGACTGCATCTTTTCTTCTAAGGCCTCAATTTTATCTACAATGGAAAAGGTCCTTTTTACTTCCCTTTCACTGTAGGTACCGAATATCTTACTAAATAATCCCATACTATATTCCTCGCAAACTGTTTAAAATTTTGTAAACTCATAGACTTATAAATACAAGCAATTTATAAGTCCTGTACTGTAAATAAAGAAGGTCATGAATATAGCCTTCCTTTTATAATATACCCTATTTAATTAAAGTACGCAATAAAACTATACTCTCCATACTTCAATTATTTTAAAAATTTTTAACTATTAATATTATCTCTTAAAAATTAATAACCCCTATCGTAAGATAGGGGAGTGATTGCTTTTAATATTCTGGCTCTATCAAGCCAAAGTTTCCATCTTTTCTCTTATATACTACATTTACTTCTCCTGTATCAGCATTGGAAAATACATAAAAGTTATGTCCTAAAAGCTCCATTTGAAGTACTGCTTCATCTTCATTCATTGGCTTAATAGCAAACCTCTTAGTTTTAACTATCTTAGCCTCTTCCTGCTCCTCTAGATCTGAACCATCTAAAGCTTCAATAGCAGAAAATCTTAAAGAATCCCCGCCATGTCTTCTCTCTAGCTTAGTCTTTTGCTTTCTGATCTGTCTTTCTAATTTCTCTTCTACCAGATCAATGGATTTATACATATCGTCTGTTGCTTCTTCTCCTCTTAAGATCACTCCATTGAAAGGAATTACAACTTCTATAATCTGTCTATTCTTTTGAACACTCAAGGTCGCTTTGGCTTCTACATCGGTATTAAAATACTTAGAAAGCTTTGATATCTTTTTCTCTACAACCTCCTTCAGTGCATTAGTTAATTGAATATTCTTAGCTATTACTGTCACTCTCATTAAAATTCGCTCCTTTCAAACTTTAAAGGAATCTCTGCTGCTTCAAAGTTGATGATATATATATATTTATAATACACTTAATATGCTCTTATAACAAGAACCTCCGAAGTAATTTGCAGATTATTTAAACTATTTACTCTTTATATGCTTTTAATTTCTCCTTTTTATTCTAGGAGTCTATAATAAATGTCCTTTGTAAAATTTGCTATTTTAGGTTATAATTATAGATGGATATAAATAAAAAGGCAGAGAGCATCACTATTAATAATAGGTTGCCCTTTGCCTTTTATGCTAGCTGACCTGATCTTTGACCCCACACTCGCCTGCTGGAGCTTTCGCTACCCGGTATTATCCTCTCACTACTAACCCTCTCGATTTTCTCGGCAGGACTTACTTCTAAGCCGCACCATGCTCATTAAAACTTTGTTTAACTTACGTGGATCGTTTTGCCTGCGACTGGCATCGACTTTCAACCACAGACCTAGCATTAATATTATACTCTATGATAATACTTTATTCAATGTCTAATATAGGCAATATTTAAAAACTACCTTTAGCTAAGGACAGTATTAATACCTCCTTATCGGTAATCTTCTTAAGCTCCCTTGCGCAATAATAAGCCGTAGCTCCAGAGGTAATAACATCATCTACAAGAAGAATTCTTTTCCCATGATAGCAATTAGATTCCTTAAGGGAATAGGCTCCCTCAAGATTTCCCCATCTATCCTCTAAGGATAGCTTTTTTTGTTCTAGATTGCTTCCTTCCTTCTTCAATAAATCCCTACATTCCTTATTATACACAGAGGCTATCCTTTCAGCCAATAGCTTACTCTGGTTAAAGCCTCTTTTTTTGTATGCCTTTTTGCTTAGAGGTACATATGTTATCAGATCAAAGGAAAGTCCTCTTGTGTCAATAAATTCAATTGCCAGCTCTTCAAAGACCTCTAGAGCCCGAAAGTTATTCTTATATTTGTAGGATAATATTATTTTTTTCATTGAATCTGCATAGTATGCAATGCTATAAGCCCGAAGCATTGTTCCTTCTTTTTTAATAGAATAGCTACTAGAAAGCTTCTTGATTCTTCCCCTACAGCTTCTGCATAACAGCTCTTCACTATACTCCTCACAGCATATACATTTTTCATCAAAGGGAAATATAACCTCGCTCAAATATTTAAGTCCGTTAATCAGCAGCTGAAAAAGCCTCTTTCCCATGCGACCTTATTAAACCTCCTGGCAGTATTTTTAGCAACGTCCATTTCATCTGTAGTTTCATTAGCCAACAAAATAACTTCTCCCTGTCCGCCTTTATTGTACAAGCCTACCTTTCCACAAAAAAATAAAAGCTTTTTATTATCGAAGGTTCTATGATCTGCATTAAAGACTATAACATCAATATCCCTCATATCCTTATAATTGTCCTCATAACAGTTGGTTATAACAATCAAGGAAAGATCCTTTGCCTTCATTAGATATTCGATATTCTTATCCTTTCTTTCATCCTCAAGCTTATGCACTACAGCCTTAAGCTTATCCTTGAGAGAGACTAGATAATTGTATACCTTGTAGGTAGCACTTCTATTAGGGGTGTATATTATAACCTTTCTGTTTATCTTAGTAAACCATGAAAGATAATCATACATAATATAAGGAATATCTCTGCTTAAATCTATCCTAGTAGTAAGAACCCTAGGCTCACGGATAGGATAGCTTCCTCCTATGGTAGGAGCCTCAAAAACTGGAGAATTACAGAATATCCTTTCAGTAGAATAGGTTATTAGACTTCTAGTATACTTGTAAAGATGATCCAAAAGTATTTGAATTTCTAACCGTGAATAAGTGGAATATCCATTTAAATCATCATATATAACAAGCTCCACATCATCCTTATAATCCATGGCAGCCTCATGATTAATAAACAATATATTAGCAGAAGTCTTTTCCTTACCCTTCCTAATATAGCTATAGCTTCTACAATTCAGCCTTGATTTTATATATTTAATAAGCTGATTATCCTCTTCCTCTACATTTGTTATATAAAGTATCTTTTTATTCTTTTTAATCACCTCGCCAATTAGCTCCCCAAAAATAACTGGAGTATTATAGGGTGTGGCAATTACATTAAGCACAGGAAGCTCTCCCTTTGAATACCAACTGCTTATAGCTTCACTGGAATAATCCATCAGATCCATTTCCACAATATCTCTCATAGCTCAATTATTGACCTCCATCAACTATTTGATACAATTCCACTGTTAATTACCTGAGCTATCCTCCACTGAAGAGAAGAATATCTCTCATAGCTTCTGTTATTCTCCACCATAAATTTCAAGGCTTTAATAGAACCAACTATTACAACAAAGCTTCTTGCCCTGGTAATTGCTGTGTATAGAAGATTTCTGTTCATAAGAAAGGGTGATCCCATGAAGGCTGGTATTATAACTACTGGAAATTCACTTCCCTGACTTTTATGTATTGTGATTGCATAAGCAAGCTCCAGTTCATCTAAATACATGGTTTCATAATTAACCCTTCGTTCCTCATCAAATATAACAGAAATTATACCTTTGTCCTCATCAATATACTCAATTACCCCTATATCTCCATTAAAAACCCCTACACCTTCATTATCTCCCGTTCCAGCTATCCTAGTCCACTTAAGAGAATAGTTATTTTTAATCTGCATAACCTTATCTCCTACCCTGAATATGGTGTTCCTATATTCTTTTTCCGGTTTATTTTCCTTGTAGGGATTAAGCATTTCCTGAAGTCTTATATTTAGATTAGTTACTCCTAAAGCACCCTTTTTCATCGGAGATAACACTTGAATATCCTTTAATTTATTCCAGCTTTCATTGTATTTAGGAAGCCTTCTATCAACTAAATCTAGAAGGGTATTCATCATCATAGATGGGTTTTCTTCATTTATAAAGAAGAAATCCTTGTCCTTACCATTTAATATAGGCATCGTTCCTTGATTTATTTTATGAGCATTTAAGGTAATTAAGCTATCCTTTGATTGTCTAAATATCTCTTTAAGGCTTACTACAGGAGCACAGCGACTATTTATTATGTCCTTTAATACATTTCCCGGGCCCACGGAAGGCAGCTGATCCACATCTCCAACTATAACTATTCTTGTTCCTGGCTTTATAGCCTTTAAAAGATTATTCATCAGGAGCACATCAATCATTGATGCTTCATCTATTATTATAACCTCACAGTCTAAAGGAGAGTCTTCATCCTTAGAAAAGACAGAAAGCTCTTCCTGACTGACCCCCATCTCCAGGAGCCTATGGATTGTTTTAGCCTCCCTGCCAGTAGATTCACTCATTCTCTTAGCAGCCCTTCCCGTAGGAGCACCCATTACCACCTTCATAGCACTTTTTTCAAATATATGCACTATGGCTTTTATGATGGTAGTCTTTCCTGTTCCAGGACCTCCGGTTATTACCTCCACCCCCCATTCTATGGCACCTCTAATAGCTTCCTTTTGAGATGGGGCAAAGGTTACCTTATTTTCCTTTTCAAAAGCCTTAATTTCATAATCTATATCAATATCCATGTCATCGTACTTGATTAAAGCAAGACTTAGGAGATTTTTTGTTATTCCCAGCTCACAATAATAATAGGGTAAATTAAATACTGCCCTTTCTCCATCTACAACCTCTAGAATAATCTTACTTTCAGCAGCGCAGGATATAATACCTTCCTCTACCTGCTCACTTTTTAGCGTCAGAAGCTTGCAGGCTTCTTCTAATAGCTTCTCATAAGGCATATAAGTATTTCCTTCAGCACAAAATTCATTTATTGCATATTTAATCCCACTATGGATTCTGAAGGGTGAGTCAATTTCTATACCTAAATTTTTAGCTATCTTATCTGCAGTTATAAACCCAATTCCTGAAATTTCCTCTGTCAATATATAAGGATTATTCTTCACCTTCTCAATAGAGGCACCACCAAACCTTTTGTATATCTTCATACATTGATTCGCTGAAACTCCATAGCTCTGGAGAAATATCATTATATTCTGCACCTCTCGCTGCTTCTGATAGGACTCCTTGATTACCTCTATCTTCTTCTCTCCTATACCCTCTATTTCTTTTAATCTATTTATACTCTCATCTAATACCTTTAAGGTATCTTCTCCAAATTTATTTACTATCTTTTTGGCTGTCACAGGTCCAATCCCCAGAATTAACCCTGAGGATAAATATTTTTCTATCCCAATCAAGGTATTCGGTCTTATTTCCTCACAGGTACTGATTTTAAACTGAGTACCAAACTGAGGATGGTTAACCCATTCTCCTGTAAGCTTTAGATTATTCCCCTCTGAAATATAGGGTATATATCCCACCACTGTAATGGTATCCTTAGAAACATCAAGCTTTGCGATAGTATAGCCATTATCTTCATTTTTATAAATAATGTCTTCAACAATTCCTTTAATTTCTTCCATGAACTCTCTCCTAAATAAAGATATTAACTATTGACCTAACAGAGTAAATTATACAAATTAACATTATTATAACACATTGCTTCACTTCAAATAAATCACTGTATATATCAATACTATCCCACATTACTATAAGTAATACAACAGCTCAGGACTATTTACATTTTTCCAGACTTATATCATAATAAAGATAATACAGATAATTTCTCTATTCATAAAAATATACATATTTAAGAGGTGGTCAAGTGATTATTAAAAATGCTAAATTAATATATTTGGACAAAATTGAAGAGGGAAGCATAAAAATCGAGAATGGAAAAATCTCAAAAATAAATCCAGAGGTTTTAGAGGATGACGTGGTTATTGATGCCGAAGGCCTTTATTTATCTCCTGGATTTATTGACGTTCACATCCATGGTGCAGGCGGTAGAGACACCATGGAAGGTAGCCTCGATGCTATAAACACCATAGCAAAATCTATTGCTGAGCATGGAACAACTTCCTTCACTCCTACTACTATGACAGTAGATAGAGATGAGGTAAAGAAAGCTATAGCGGCTATAGCTGAAGCTAAGTCTGTTGGTACTGATGGAGCTAACGTTTTAGGAGCTCATATGGAAGGACCTTTTATTAACGGTGAGATGATTGGTGCACAGAATCCTAAATATCTAGCAGCTCCTTCTATAGAAGCTTTTAAATATATGGCTGGGGATCATGAGGATGCAGTGGTAAGCGTTACTCTAGCTCCCGAGGTTCCAGGAGCCAAGGAGCTTATTAAATACTTAAAAGAAAAGGATATTGTAGCTTCTATGGGTCATACTAAGGCAACCTATTCAGAAGCCATGGAAGGAATTAAATGTGGAGTTTGTCATGCAACTCATCTTTACAACGCCATGACTCCTCTTCATCATAGAGACCCTGGGGTAGTTGGAGCAATATTCGATAGTAATATTACTACAGAAACAATTTCTGATGGCATACACATTTCCTACCCATCTCTTAGAGTGGCATATAAACAAAAAACCCTTGATAAGGTACTATTAGTATCAGATGCTATGATGGCATGCTCCATGCCCGAAGGAGAATACAGCCTGGGTGGTCAAAAGGTTATTGTTAAAAATGGCGCTGCAAGACTTGAAAACGGAGCCCTTGCTGGTTCAATACTTACCTTAGATAAGGCAGTAAAAAATGTAAAGGACAATTCCTCCTATAAGCTTCATGAAATAGTAAAAATGGCTACCTATAACGCTGCACGCCACTGCAAAGTTGAGGATAGAAAAGGTAAGCTTCAAGAAGGCTACGATGCAGATGTAATACTCTTTGATGAAGATATAAATATTAATAGAGTTATCATTGGAGGGAAGGAAATATTTAACAAATAAAGCCCCTACCAAATATATACTATAGCAAAAACAGCAGCCCATAAGGCTGCTGCTTTATTATTTACAATATGTTTTAGTTTTTATTTAATATATGCTTTTATCTCTTCTACTTTGTTTAGCTTTTCCCAAGGCAGGTCTAAATCAGTTCTACCAAAGTGACCGTAGGCAGCAGTCTGCTTAAATATAGGTCTTCTTAAGTCGAGCTCTCTGATAATTGCAGCAGGACGTAAATCAAAGACCTTGTCTATTATATCTATGATCTTATCCTCTGAGATTTTCCCTGTTCCGAAGGTGTCTACTTCAATGGATACTGGCTTAGCAACACCTATTGCATAAGCGATTTCTATTTCTAGCTTATCAGCTAATCCTGCAGCTACTAAATTTTTAGCAACCCATCTTGCAGCATAGGCACCAGATCTATCTACCTTAGTTGGATCCTTTCCAGAAAAAGCACCACCACCATGTCTTCCATAGCCTCCATAGGTATCAACAATAATCTTTCTTCCTGTTAAACCAGAGTCTCCCTGAGGTCCTCCGATAACAAATCTTCCTGTAGGATTAATATAGTACTTAGTATCTTCATCTATAAGCTCTGAAGGCACTACGGCATTAATAACCTTATCCATTATATCCTTTTTAAGCTCCTCCTGAGAAACCTCTGGACCGTGCTGAGTAGATATTACAATGGCATCAATTCTTACAGGCTTGTTGTCCTCATATTCTACAGTAACCTGTGTTTTACCGTCCGGTCTTAAATATCCTAATACCCCTTGCTTTCTTACTTCTGTAAGCTTTCTAGAAAGTCTATGGGCCATAGCAATGGGTAGAGGCATAAATTCTGAGGTTTCATTGGTAGCAAAACCAAACATCATACCTTGGTCTCCAGCTCCAATAGCATCTTCTTTTTCTATTTCCCCTTCTCTGGATTCCAAAGCTTCATCTACACCCATGGCAATATCACCAGATTGCTCGTCTATTGACGTAATCACCGAACAAGTATCACAATCAAAGCCATATTTTGCTCTATCATAACCAATCTCTCTTATTGTTTCTCTAACCAGCCTAGGTATATCTACGTAACAGCTAGTAGTAATCTCACCCATAACTAATACCATACCAGTAGTAACTGCTGTCTCGCAGGCTACTCTAGCTTTTGGGTCCTGCTCTAATATTGCATCCAATACTGCATCAGAAATCTGATCACAGATTTTATCTGGATGTCCTTCTGTAACTGACTCTGAAGTAAATAGTCTTCTCATAGTATTAGTCTCTATCAAAGGATAAAGACATTTTCACGCTCCTTTATAGTATTATAAAAGTCTTCTCTACTTTTTATATAATAAAAAGCCTCTTCAAAGAAGAGGCTTGATAGGCAACTCCTCTTATCTCGCAGCCATAGCTGCAGGAATTGGCACCTTAGTGCTGCGCACCGGTTGCCGGGTTTCATAGGGCCCTTTCCCTCCACCTCTCTTGATAAGAGCATTTTATTAAGTTTGAAAAGCAAAAGACATCTTATAGATGTCTCATTTGGTGGAGGAGAGTGGATTCGAACCACTGAAGCAACTTGCAACAGATTTACAGTCTGCCCCCTTTGGCCACTCGGGAACTCCTCCTCAATTTGGAGCTGGCAATAGGAATCGAACCTACAACCTGCTGATTACAAGTCAGCTGCTCTACCGTTGAGCCATGCCAGCATGATGATATTTTTTTAAAATGGTGGAGGAGAGTGGATTCGAACCACTGAAGCAACTTGCAACAGATTTACAGTCTGCCCCCTTTGGCCACTCGGGAACTCCTCCTCAATTTGGAGCTGGCAATAGGAATCGAACCTACAACCTGCTGATTACAAGTCAGCTGCTCTACCGTTGAGCCATGCCAGCATTTATTTAATTAATGATTAAAAATTTAACCAATATGGTGGGAACAACAGGGATCGAACCTGTGACCCTCTGCTTGTAAGGCAGATGCTCTCCCAGCTGAGCTATGCTCCCATATTTGGTGGAGGAGAGTGGATTCGAACCACTGAAGTCACTGACAACAGATTTACAGTCTGCCCCCTTTGGCCGCTCGGGAACTCCTCCGTTTGTTAACCGTTCGTGCCGGTCAACAAAATCTAGTATACATAGAACTTAACTATTGTTCAAGTGTGCATATTAACCAATATACACATTTTAGCCCTCTAAGACTCCATTTTTCTTCATATTCCTTTAAATATGGCCAAAATCCATATTTGTTAACTTTTTTTCAACTAATGTTACTCCTCAGTGTTTTTTCCTCTTAAAATCAGTAATTTACATTACTATCGTGCATATTTTCTTCTATATTTTCCAAATACATATAAGGATATAATATATCCTTAACCTCCTGATAATCCTTCTCTGACAATCGCTTTTTGAGGATATTAAATATTTCTGTCGCTCCACCCATTTCATCGTAGCCATTCATAATTTCTACTATGTTTCCGTAATCCATCACCGACAGCTTACCAACGATTTTAACAAGCTTAGCCTTATCCTTAAGAGAAATCTTCTGTGGTATAGTCTCCTTATTAATTTTAAAAACCGCTGCTGTTTCCTCCTCTAATATAATATTCTCCACTGGGTCTGAATCATCCGCATCCTCATATACACTTCTATCCTTATTATCTGTATCATCATCTATATCTATATTCTCCTGATTTTCTTTCTCAGCATAATCCACCTCTTCCTCCAGTTCTTCTTCAGAATTACTATGAGAAGCATTATTATCCTCTTCAGGAGGAGTATCCAATTGCTCTCTAGGAGGCAATTTACTATAGGCTATCGCCTTATCTAATTGCTTATCTCTATAGGTATTATAATCATTTATTAAATAAAAACAGGTCACTGCAGTAATCAGGATGATAAACAAAGACATAACTATTTTTCTCATATCTCCACACTCCTAAATAAAATAATCTTTCTATTATATATTCTTCCAATTATGTCCATTTTTATTCTAATATTTAGCAGTCTATGAACATATAAATGATTATGGAGGTGGAGAATCATTGGATAAAATAAAAACTCATTATAAGTCTTCTCTGGCATATTACGAAATTGCCTACTATATAAAAAAATATATAAACTCAGAAACTGTAATCATTTGCATAGGAACAGATAAATGTATAGGTGATTCCTTAGGCCCTCTAGTAGGAACAATGCTGAAGGATAAAAACTTTCCATTACCTGTATACGGAACCATAGATATACCAATTCATGCTTTAAACTTGGATAAAAATCTAAAGGAAATTAAAAACCTTCATCCCAACGCTTCCATAATAGCAATTGATGCCTCCTTAGGTGATGAAGAAGCTATAGGTGAGATTCATTGCAGGGATTTTTCTATACACCCTGGTAAGGGTGTGGGAAAGAAGCTTCCAGACGTAGGAGAGGCCTCTATTATAGGTATAGTAGATTCCTGTGATAAAGCAGAATTCTTTGCTTCCCGAACCATTCGATTAAGCTTAATCATGAACATGGCTAGAATTATAACTGACGGTCTAATCCACGGATACTATTTAGCTCTTATACAAAATAATTAGCTATCTCTCATAATAACGAAAACATCTACTATAAAACAAAAAGGCTCTATTCGAGCCTTTTTCACTATTTTTATTCAATCATAGAAACTTGACTATCTGAAATTGCTACTTCTAATTTATCCAGATAGGAAAGCACCATGCCCGTTCCCATGGCGACACAAGATACTGAATCTTCAGCAAAGTTTACATTTACACCGGTTCTCTTTTCAATGAGAACATCTAAGCCATAAAGTAAACCGCCGCCTCCTGTTAGCACAATGCCATTTTCAATAATATCAGATACTAATTCCGGTGGAGTGATTTCTAGAACAGAATGAACAGTATCAGCAATAAGCTTTACTGTATCCTCTAAAGCCTCTACCATTTCTTCTGTATTTACCAGAACATTGTCTGGAAGTCCCGTTACAAGGTTTCGGCCTTTTATATTCATAGATTCATTTCTTATACCAGAGCAAGCTGCGCCTACATTTATTTTAAGTTCCTCAGCAGTTCTATCTCCAATTAAAAGCTTATGCTTATTTCTTATGTACCTAACAATAGCTTCGTCAAATTTATCTCCTGCTATCTTTATTGAGGATCTTACCACTACTCCACCTAAGGATATTACAGCTATATCAGTAGTTCCACCACCAATATCTACAACCATATTTCCATTAGGCTTTGAAATATCTATGCCAGCTCCTACGGCTGCTGCTAAAGGCTCCTCAATAAGAAAGACCCTCTTAGCTCCTGCATTTTTAGCAGCATCAATAACTGCTCTTTTCTCTACTTCTGTAGCCTGAGAAGGTACACATACCATTATTTTGGGAGCAGAAATTCTTCTCTTACCACAAGCCTTTCTGATAAAGTATTTCAACATTCTTTCAGTTATATCATAATCAGATATAACTCCATCCTTTAAAGGTCTAACTGCCACGATGTTGCCTGGCGTTCTGCCTATCATTTTTCTTGCTTCTTCACCTACAGCAAGAATTCTATTGGTATTTTTGTCTATTGCTACCACTGAAGGCTCCTTTAAAATAACACCTTTTCCCTTTAAATATACAAGCACAGTTGCTGTACCAAGATCTATACCCATATCTGTACTCATTCTCAAAAACCACATAAAAAGTCACTCCTAAACCATCATAATTAGTATACCCTTAAGCTACACGCCTATTTCTTCCATTATAATTATACATTTAATATTTTTAACCTTCAATAGCTTTATACTTTAATTTTGTTGCTTTTCCGCCTCTTATATGCCTTTCAGCTTTATTTAAATCTAAAATTAGCTTGGCCTCTTGTGCGATGGCAGGATTAAGCTTAGGAAGTCTTTCTGTCATATCCTTGTGAATAGTGCTTTTACTTACTCCAAAAACCTTTGCTGTTTTTCTGATTGTAGCTTTTGAATCTATGATGTAATTAGCCACTTCAAGAACTCTTTCTTCGATGTAGTCCTTCAAATTGCTACCTCCTTAATTTCTATAATTATTAATATGCATTATCATACTTGTCGATTACTTTTAGAATCAGCCATTTTTCGCTGATTTTGAAAAATGGCTGTTCCTTTAATTATTTGCTCTTATCGGCTACCTTCAAGGACAAATATCCTGTTGGATCAACCTGTTCATTCTTAGTGGTATTAATCACTTGGAAATTAAGATGATCTCCATATTTTTCCTCAATAAAGGTTGTCGCAGTCTTTCCAACTTTTCCAATTACCTGACCTTGCTTAACTGTATCTCCAATTTTAACGGAAACTTTTTCATCAAGATTAGAGTATATAGTTACTAAGCCATTGGCATGCTTAATTTGAACATATTGTCCTAAGACAGTTTTGTCATTTAATACATTTTCTACAACCCCATCGGCTACAGCTTTTACATCTGCGCCAACAGCACTTGCTATATCAATTCCCTTAACAGTTCTCCAATGATCCATGGTATCTACCCAAACAGGATTTATACCAGAATACCCTCTCACGATTTCTCCCTGAACAGGATTGATGAATTGATTAGTAGTGCTAGCTACAGGCTGTGAATTTTGGGATTTTGATGCTTCCTTGTCTTCTACCTTTGCTTCATCCTTATCCTCGGTAACAACCTCAGCATTTGGAATTTGACTGGTTGTTTCCTCAGTGTTATTATCTGCTGTCTCCTCCACTTGAGTTTTTGGAGTTTTATCAGAATTAATCTTAGAATTTCTGCTGGTAATTGCTGCTATACTAGCTACAATACAAAGACATAGGAATAAGACTACATAAAATCCCTCCTTCTTTATAAAGTTGGAAGACTTTTTGAAAAAATTTTTGTCCATATGAACACCTCCATCATTAAGTCTGTCCTTTATAAATAAAAAAATACATATTATACTAATTTTATTACTATCTTTTTCCAACATTTTTAGAAGTTATTTTACAATATACAAAGATATTTTTACAACTTTATTGTAAAATATCCAATTATTATGACATATATACCTTTAAAGCTATCATCCATTGTTTTAAAAAATAAAAAACTCTCATGCAATTATGAGAGTTAGCTCGTTTTAAGGAGTATTAAATTATCTATTATCTTCTATTTAAACTTTATAGTTTCAATAGACACACCGGTATAATAATGGAGCAATATATCTCTATAGCTCTTTCCTGCCTTCCCCATAACATTAGCCCCCCATTGACTCATTCCAACCCCATGGCCATAGCCTAGAGAATTTACATGAACCTCGCTACCAATATCTATAGTAAAATTTGCTGAATAAAGACCTAAAATACTTCTGAGCTTCACTCCACTGACCGTGGCATTTCCCAATCTAATTTCCTTTACAGAACCGCTTTGATTTCTTGAAATTATTTCTATATCCTTAGAAAGTGTGCCTTCTTTTAATTGAGCTTTCGGAAGGGCGCTATTTATTTTCTTTACAAAATCATTCTTAGTAAAGGTATTATTATTTTTATATCTATTTGAAATTTCTTCACCACTGCTGGGTACAGATTTAAGATAAGGAATTTCCTTTCCAAAAACCTCTTTACTATCTTCAGTGAAGCCCCAGCTAGTAGAAAAATACTGAGCGTTCGTAACCAAATCATTATTGTAGCTGAGAACTTGTCCCTTAGTTTCTTCCACTGCCTTGAGTATTTTCTCATAATATTCCTCTCCTTTACCCTTAGGCCAGTCCTTAAGAATCATCTCCTTTGTTTTATACACCTGACAGTGGATAGTATCACATATATCCGCCCCATTACCTTTAGAGCAATTATTCAGAGTCCTTCCAAGAGCAAAAGTTCTAGCGGCTACCGCTTGTGCTTTCAGTGCTTCCAACTCAAAAGAAACAGGCATTTCACTGCTTAATACACCAGCAAGATACTCTTCTATTTTTATCTCTATAGTTTTATTTTCTTTAGTTAAATATACATTTATCTTGTCGCTGTAAGCTCTAGAGACTACTTCCTTTAAGGTAAAGACCTTTACAGCCTCTTCCTCCTTTAAAGCCTTATCCTCTGGGTTAACAATGGTAATCCATACAAGGAGCAATACAGCTATCATCCCTACAAGCTTAAGCAGTTCTTTGTGATTGATATTGTTTCTTCTTTTTTTATAATATTGATTATTGAACATAAAATTCACCTTCCCATATTAATTTATATTGGAAAGGTGAATTTTATTACTATTATATTTTTATCCTTTTAATGTCAGCCCCTAAAGCCTTAAGTTTTTTTTCTATATTCATATATCCTCTATCGATATGGTATACATCATTAATAGTTGTGATTCCCGTTGCCGCCAGTCCAGCAATCACAAGGGCTGCTCCAGCTCTTAAGTCCGTGGCCTTTACCTCACAGCCTGTAAGCTTTTTTACTCCATCTATAATAGCAACTCGTCCGTCAATCTTAATATTTGCTCCCATTCTCGTAAGCTCTGGCACCTGCATGAATCTATTTTCAAATACAGTTTCAGTAATGACACTGGTCCCGTGAGACATAGAAAGAAGGCTCATCATCTGTGCCTGCATATCTGTTGGAAAACCTGGATATGGTAGTGTTTTGATATCCACAGGCTTATAGCACTCTCGACCATCCACAATCATTTCTTCTCCATTACTTTCTATTATCATTCCACATTCAGTCAGCTTTGAAATAATTGGTCTTAAATGCTCTTCATTTACCCCTATAAGCTTAAATTTACTTTTAGTTATGCCCGCACAAGCCATATAGGTTCCTGCTTCTATCCTATCAAAAATAGGCTTATATACACTCTTATGAAGAGTTGTCACACCATGAATAGTAATAGAACCCGTTCCAGCACCGAAGATTTTTGCACCCATGGAGCTTAAAAAATTAGCTAAATCAATAATTTCCGGTTCCTCTGCTGCATTTTGTATTATAGTAGTTCCTTCAGCAAAAACCGCAGCCATCATTATATTTTCTGTAGCACCAACAGAAGGAAAATCCAAATTAATTTTGCATCCTGTGAGCTTATTTCCTTCTACAAGAACAAATCCATGTTCTGTATCCACCTTTGCACCCAGGGCCTTTAAGCCCTTTAAGTGAAGATCAATAGGTCTATTGCCAATATTACAGCCTCCAGGCATGGATAGCTTGAAGCTTCCGAATCTAGCAAGCATTGGTCCCATTATCAAAAATGAAGCTCTCATTTTTCTAACAAGCTCTATATTAGGCTCCTTGTTAATAATATTTTTAGAATTAATAGATATTGTGTTATTAACATTATTTATTTCTACGATGCACCCTAAATCTTGAAGTACTGAGCATATAACAAAAACATCCTCCAGCATTGGTGCTCCTTCAATAACGCATTCTTCTGCGCATAATATACAGGCAGCAATTATAGGCAGAACTGAATTTTTTGCTGAGCTTATGGCTACCTCTCCCTTTAAGGTAGTGTCTCCATTTATTATTATTTTCTCCATATTTTCCTCCAGCTTTATTAATAAATTTCATCTATTATTGGTGTACCAATAAATATATAAGTACTTGTTTCGTAGCTACAAAGGGAGTAATTTATCTTTATTTCATTCTTAAACAAATGATTATTTAAAATAGCAATAGATGTATATCCATTATCTATTTCTAAGTTTTCTATTGAATGAAAACCTTTCTTCTCTAAAGCACTATTAACAGAGTCTAATGCTTCAGGAGCTCTCTCATGCCTTAGTTTCCCCTTCATATATTTATAATATTTAGCTTCAACCTCTTTATTTTTTGTATAATCTTGAATATATTGTTCTAGTTCCTCTAACTTATTACCATGGCCATAAACAACAGCCTTAATAGTTATTTGCGACTTGTCCTTTAAATCAACACCTTTTATTTCTATGAGGATTTCATCCTTTATGATATTTAGAAGATGGATATTATTTTCATCTTTTTTAAGTAAGATTTCGTTTCCCTGAAAATACTCAGCAATTTTTCTTATTTCCTCTTCTGAGGACTGCTCCACATAATAAACAGCTTTAAAAGAGGTTTCTATTATTTCTCCAGCTGCTGCCTCAATAATGGCATAAAACGTACTGTTCTCTGTAGTCACACCCTTATCAGGAAAAAGAAATATATTAAAAATTAAAAATGATGTAATTATACCCAAAAAAATTTTGTTCATGATTATACCCCCTATACAGTATAATTATGGACAACAACATAAAAACCTATTCATTTTATTTACATATATACCAAATATATATTACTAATATATAGCAGAGAGAAAAAATGGTGATTTTTTTACTTATAAATTGCAATAAAAAATCTCTAAAGAAATAATAAAAATTATTTCTTTAGAGATAAAAGCTTGTCCTAATTTAATTATCTTTCAACTACCAGAGCAGTTCCCATTCCGCCACCAATACACAGGGTAGCTAAACCCTTCTTTGCATCTCTCTTTTCCATTTCATGGAGAAGAGTAACAAGAATTCTAGCACCGGAAGCACCAACAGGATGTCCAATAGCTATAGCTCCTCCATTTACATTAACCTTATCCATATCAAAATGTAAATCACGAGCAACGGCAATACTTTGAGCTGCAAAGGCTTCATTAGATTCAATAAGATCTAAGTCTTCTACTGCTATATTAGCATTTTCCAGAGCAAGCTTAGTAGCATGGAAAGGACCATAACCCATAATTGTAGGTTCTAAACCCTTTGAGCCATAGGAAACTATTTTTGCCATAGGCTTAAGTCCAAGCTCCTCAGCTTTATCAGCACTCATTAACACTATTGCAGCAGCACCATCATTTATCCCTGATGCATTTCCTGCTGTAACTGTTCCATCTTTTTTGAAGGCAGGTCTTAGCTTAGATAGTCCAGCCATAGTAGCTCCGAATCTTGGGAATTCATCAGTGTCAAATACGATAGGATCACCTTTTCTTTGAGGAATCTCTACCTTAACAATTTCATCCTTAAATCTTCCAGCTTTTATTGCTGCTTCAGCTTTATTTTGAGAGCTTACAGCAAAGGTATCTTGATCCTCTCTTGTGATTCCCCACTGCTCAGCTATGTTTTCTGCAGTTATACCCATGTGGATATTGTTAAAGGCATCAGTCAATGCATCATTAATCATTGAGTCAACCATCTTACCATCGCCCATTCTTTGTCCCCATCTAGCATTTTTAAGTACATAAGGAGCCTGTGACATATTTTCAGTTCCTCCAGCTACAACTATATCAGCATCTCCTAGCTTGATGAGCTGTGCTGCTAAGGAAACTGTTCTAAGACCAGATCCACATACCATATTTATTGTCATTGCAGGGATTTCTACTGGAAGACCAGCTTTTACTGCAGCTTGTCTTGCAACATTTTGACCAAGCCCAGCTTGTATTACATTTCCCATGAGAACTTCATTTACCTGTTCAGGTTTTATTCCAGCTCTATTAACAGCTTCCTTAATAACTAAAGCACCTAAATCTGCTGCTGATACATCCTTTAAGCTTCCACCAAAGGAACCTACTGCAGTCCTGACTGCACTTACTATCACTACATCTTTCATTTTTAAACCTCCTAAATATTAAATCCATTTTGACATATAACAATTATATCACCATTTAAAATATATTGAAAATAATCTTACTGCTCAAATAAGCTCATATTTCTTGATTAGCTACCAATATATTGTTATTTTTTTAACTATAATAACTATTCTGAATTATTTATTTAATCTACTTTTTCTATAATTTATCTTAGGAAAAAGGCTATTTAAAAGCTTTTTTTACATTAGTATTTACTATAACCTTTAATTTAATCAAATATTTGCATTTTAGTTAACAGATATTGTTAAATAAAATACTATTAACAAGTGGAAAAGCAGCATTATTATGCTGCTATAATCTACTTTGTACCAAAGAGTCTATCCCCTGCATCCCCAAGGCCTGGAACTATGTATCCATGATCATTTAATTTTTCGTCTATAGAACCTACATAAATATCCACATCAGGATGAGCATTCTGAACTAATTTTATTCCCTCTGGAGCACTGATTAAGCATACAAGCCTTATATTTTTAGCTCCTCTCTTCTTTAGAAGAGTGATAGCATCTGATGCAGAACCTCCTGTAGCCAGCATTGGATCCACAACTATTACATCTCTTTCTTCTATGTCCTGAGGAAGCTTGCAGAAATATTCTACTGGCTGAAGAGTTTCCTCATCCCTATAAAGTCCTATATGGCCAACCTTAGCAGCAGGTATCAGCTTAAGCATTCCATCTACCATTCCAAGGCCAGCTCTTAATATTGGTACTATTGCTGTTTTCTTTCCAGATAGCATCTGGCATTTAGTTTTACAGATAGGTGTTTCTATTTCCACCTCTTCTGTCTGAAGGTCTCTTGTCACTTCGTAAGCAAGGAGCATTGATACCTCTTCTACTAGCTCTCTAAAGTCCTTGGAACCGGTGTTCTTATCTCTTATAAAAGCCATTTTGTGCTGAATTAATGGATGTGTTATTTGTGTTACTTTACTCATTTGATATTCCCCCTAAACAACTTAATTATTATTAATTAATTTTTAAACTATAACTTATTATTTTCAATTTCGGTAATTTTATTTACTCTTCTCAAATGTCTATCTCCTTCGAATTCACTATTTAAAAAGGTATCTACTATTTCTAAGGCAAGCCCTGGTCCAATTACCCTCTCTCCCATGGTGAGCACATTGGCATTATTGTGCTCTCTTGCAGCATGAGCACTGAAGGTGTCGTGACAGAGAGCTGCTCTTATTCCCTTAACCTTATTAGCAGCTATACCTATACCAATTCCTGTACCGCAGATTAATATTCCTAGGTCATATTCTTTTGAAACCACTGCTTCTGAAACCTCTATTGCTATATCTGGGTAATCACAGGAAGTCTCAGTGTGAGTTCCAAAATCCTTATAGCCAATTCCTCTACTCTTCAAATGTTCAATAACTTGACTCTTAAGTGAAAAGCCGCCATGGTCACTGCCAATTGCAATTTTCATCTTACTTCCTCCTTAAAATACTAATCAATTATCTAGTACTTATATATTTGTAAAAAAAGAGATAGTAAGCCTATTAATTACTATCTCCTTCTATTTTTACCAATAACTTAACTATTAAATTTTCAAGCTCCTTATAGGTTTCTCTGTAAGTATTAATAGAGCCACCGTAAGGGTCCATAACATCACCTTTAACGCCGACATATTCCTTTAATGAGAATACTTTATTTTTAAGCTCAGGAAATCTATTTATAATAGCTTCCTTAATATAAGCCGACATGGTTAAAACAAGATCCATATCACCTAAAATGCTGTCAGTTAATTGAACAGCTTTTCTCCCTTTTATGTCAGCTTCTAAGGCTTCTAGAGCAATATAGGATGAATTATTAGATGCAGTACTTCCTGGCACAATAGATATGCCAGCAGAATAAGCCTTCATATCCTCTTTATTCTTTTTGCTATTGAAAATAACTTCTGCCAAAGGGCTTCTACATGTATTTCCTGTACAAACGAATAAAACCTTCATACTGCCTCCTCATTAAACCTTTATTATATGGTACCCTGCTGCTTTGGTAAGTCTATTCATTATGGCTGTCCCTATCCCTTCTCTTGGGAAGGCTTCAGATAACACGATATCCAAACCTTTATCATCACAGGCTCTAAGAGTTTCAAACAAGTTATGCGCTGCGGTCTCAGGCTTAGCCCTTGTCCCTAAAACCATAACCTCACCCTTAGGATATTTATCCTTTGATTCTTCCGTAGCCAATATACCTACCATTAATTTTTGCTCTATATAATTTAACACCATTTCGTTAATTTTTTCAATAGTTTTTTCTAAATCTCCCTCTATTATTATAACCTTAGCCTTAGGAGCATAGTGCTTATACTTCATACCCGGGGCCTTTGGCTTAAGATTCTCATTAGGCTTTTCTAGTAATGAAGGATCTATATATATATCCTTTCTAATCTCCTGAAGCATCTCTAAGGTTACTGCCCCTGGTCTTAAAATGCACGGTGGTTCTACAGAACAATCAATTATTGTAGACTCCACCCCCACAGCACTGATTTCTCCTCCGAGTATGTAATCTACCCTTCCCTTTAAATCCTCTACACACCTCTCCATGTCTGTAGGACTTGGTCTTCCGCTGATATTAGCAGAAGGAGCTGCTATAGGGAGGCCACTTTCAGCAATGAGCTTAAGAGCTATAGGAGAGCTGGGCATGCGTATTCCTACAGTATCAAGGTTTGCACTGGTTTTGTCTGGAACCAAAGAAGACTTCTCCAGAATAATAGTTAAAGGCCCAGGCCAAAAAGCATCCATAAGCTCTTTTGCTAAAGTTGGTACCTTTTTCACATAAGGAGAGATATCCTTATCAGCCACATGGATAATAAGAGGATTATCCTGTGGTCTTCCTTTTGCTAAAAATATCTTTTCCACGGCAGCAGCATCTAAGGCATTTGCTCCTAGCCCATACACCGTTTCCGTGGGGAAGGCAACAAGTCCACCCTTTTTAATAACCTCTGCCGCTTCTTTTATAGCTATATTATCAATAACACTTTTATCTATAAAGGCTACTTTTGTATCCAAAACAATTCCCTCTTCCTATAGTAAAAATTCCTTACCTAATATATTACCTTTGTTTTATTTCATTTACAAGTTATCCATTCTAAAAGCCATATACTCATACCACTAATATAGAAACCTTATTAATTAATATACCTTTTTCTTATAAAATCAAAATTGAATATGAATAAGCTAACAGAAAAGGCAGCTAGCTTATACTAGTCGCCTTTATTTTTTAACATTTTTTAGCTATTAAGCATAGTAATTTACGAAATTATTCATATCTATTTCTACGAAGCCTTGTCCGCCAACTTTTCCAAAGACGTCTACATCATCCCATACAGGAGAATCCACATAGGATAGAGCATGAGCTCCTATAGTGGTTTTATAGCCTCCATTTCTTATTATATGAGTATCATAGCTTCCTAGTAGCTTTTTAAGGAATACAGATATGAAAGATAGTTTTGGTACTATATCAGAAGTATCTTCAATGATTGTTATCCTCTGTCTGTTTATAGCAGTGATTGGACTTCCAATGGCAACTGCCTTAATAGTATAGTTATTTTTTATATTTTTATCCGCCATAACCTGCTGCATTACCATACCACCTAAGGAATAGCCATACATAAATATAGTTGATCTCTTAGGGATATTTTCAGTTATTGCTTTCAATGATTTCATAAGGTATTCATTGCTAAGGCCAAACGCCGACCTTAAATCCTCCACCACTCCTAGAGCTTCAGTTTTATTAGTAATCTCTGTCCCCCCTAGAGTTACTAAATAATTTTTAGGAGATATATTTCCTATACCAATTGCGCCTATTTCAGCAGAAGTAGCTACCATTCCACAGAGTATTGCCATATCCTTTATACAGGTAAACCTCTGCACACCCTTGGGCATCCCAGCTCCATATATTTCTTTTATCCTGCTTAAAAATTGATTTATAGTTTCCATTGCTTTTCACTTCCTGATTTTAATAAATCTTTATCCTATAGTTTTAATACAATTATTAATACCATCACCACTATCATTATATTAAATATGTTCTAGACTGTTACAAAATCGACTAACTTCACAGTTCTTTCTATATCAAATTTATCATTACAAACCCTAATGTCAACCCAATAATCGCACTTAACCCTGTGATGAATCCAGACCAGAGCTTATTTGATTCCGGTATAAGCTCAGCAAAGACCACATACATCATTATACCTGAAGCCAGGGATAGACAAGCTCCAAGATAATAATCTGAAACATTTCCTAAGGACACACCTATAGCTGCCCCTAGAGCAGTGGGGAGGGCTGTTACAAAAGCATAAAACATGATTTTTGAAATTCTTACTCCCTTTGCCATTAGAGGTGCAGTGACGGCAAGTCCTTCAGGAACATCATGGATGGCTATTATGAGGCTCATACCTATTCCTAAGGTTTTATCTAATAAAAAACCACTGCCCATAATAATTCCTTCTGGAAGATTATGAAGCATGAGCCCTAAGGCTGTTACAAATGCCATTTGACTGTAGCTATCCTGATTCTTATCCTTGCTTATAAATATTTCAATAAACAAAACTATTACTATTCCCAAGGCATAGAAAAGCACAGTGGATATCATTCCAATTTTTTCCACTCCTTCTGGTATAAGCTCAAAGACTATAACAGAAAGCATTAAACCACCAGCAAGGCCCATAATAACGGAGAGAAACCTTTTATCAGGTTTTCTTATAACCATGCCTAGGGATGCCCCTACCATAGTTCCCAGCAATGAAATCCCCATGGATAACAAAACAATATATATATAATTAAACATAATAATCCCCCTTAAGTGCTAAAAGCATTTAAATAATTTGACATTTAAATACTATTGCTTCTTAAGAAGGATTATTACAAAATCTCACTATTTAACTTACTTATTAAACATATCTTATCTTTTTGATATTATCTATACTATAATCAGTAAAAACTGCATTGGAAGTATTCTTATATATGGTATTAAGGAGCTCATATTTATAAAAACCTCCATTATTTATAGCAACTGCATAATAATCAAATTCAGGATTTAATCTTTTTAGCCTTATGTATTCCTTATGGAGAAGAGGATATTTTTTTATACTATCTTCTGTCACAGGTTTAAAAATTCTATCTCTTCCCCTTTGAGTAGTTATAATAAATAGTCTTATATCGTAATTTTCCCCTTCGGTATGTACAAGCATTATCTTCTCTAGTATCAAAGCGTGCTTCTTTTTAAGGATACCAAGCTTCAATACTACCTTGCCCCTTGCTATGTCAAAATCTAAAAAGTCCTTATGCTTTGTAACAATTACAGTAGCTACTATCATCACTTCTAAAATTCCTAAATATACCAGAAAGAATACCTGTGTTTTACCTGTATAGTAGACCACTGCAGGAAGTAAGAAAAATAAAAAAATCATTAAAAAGTTAAATCTTTTCATATACCTTCTTTGCCTCTCATAGGCTTTAAAAACATCCATCCCCACACCTCTTATTCATAGATATATAAATAAAAAGCCCTACAAAATGTAAGGCTTAAAGATTATACTTCATCACTGTTACCCATTAGCTTAAGTTTTTCTGCCTGATCATAGGTAATAAGAGCATTGATCATTTCATCTAAATCACCTTCTAAAAAGCTTTCTAGCTTATATAGAGTAAGTCCTATTCTATGATCTGTAACTCTTCCCTGAGGATAATTGTAGGTTCTGATTCTTTCACTTCTGTCTCCTGTACCTACCTGACTCTTTCTATCCTCTGCAATACCAGCACTTCTCTCTGCTTCAGCCTTTTCATACAACCTAGCCATAAGAACCTTCATAGCCTTTTCTTTATTTTTAAGCTGTGACTTTTCATCCTGGCAGGATACAACCATTCCTGATGGTAAATGGGTTATTCTAACAGCAGAATCTGTTGTATTAACGCTCTGACCACCATGACCTGAAGATCTATAAACATCAATTCTTAAGTCTTTTTCGTTTATTTCTATGTCCACATCTTCCACCTCAGGAAGTACTGCAACGGTAGCTGTAGAGGTGTGAATTCTACCACTGGATTCCGTATCAGGCACTCTCTGCACCCTGTGAACTCCACTTTCATATTTAAGCTTGCTGTAAGCTCCATTACCCTTAATCATAAATACAACTTCCTTAAGGCCTCCAATATCAGTTTCATTGGAATTCATGAGCTCAACCTTCCAGCGTTGGTTTTCTGCGTATCTAGTATACATTCTAAAGAGATTATAGGCAAAGAGCGCTGCCTCTTCTCCACCAGCACCACCTCTAATTTCAACAAATACGTTCTTATCGTCATTAGGGTCCTTTGGAAGTAGAAGTATTTGAAGCTTATCTTCCAGCTCTGTCTGCTGAGCTGAAAGCTCCTTAATCTCTTCCTGTATCATATCCTTCATATCCTTGTCTGTTTCTTCATTGTAAAGCTCTTTGCTGTCCTGCAGCTCTTCTAATATAGTTTTATAATTTTTGTACTCATTAACTATCGGTTCTAACTCCGCATGCTCCTTACATAGCCTCTGCCATTCTTTTTGATTGGCCATTACTGAAGGATCACTGATTTTAACTGATAACTCTTCATACTTATTTTCAATAAAGGTAAGTCTATCAAGTATCATTTTATCACTCCGTTATATTTTTCTCATAGTTTACTATTATATCATTTATTTATTATATTATCAATAAGGTTTAATACCCATTACCACCCTATCCTTAGAAGCCAAATCCTGATAGCTCTCTACAGCTTCATATCCAGCTTCTATTAAAAGGTTCATGACCTCTATTTTTTGATTATATCCTATTTCAAAGGCTATTATTCCACCGGGTCTTAGCACCTCTAAAGCTTCATTTGTTAGCCTTCTGTAAAAGTCTAAGCCATCTGCTCCTCCATCTAAGGCAAGAGTCGGTTCATACCTCTTCACATCCTCCATGAGATTGTTTATTTCTTCTGTCTCTATATAAGGCGGATTAGATACAACCATGTCATATTGCTTCCCTTCCTTTATAGGAAGCTCTAGAAGGTCGCTGTGATAGAAGGTTACCCTGCTGCTCAGCTTATGCTTTCTAACATTTCGAAGAGTGACCTCCTTTGCTTTATCAGATATATCTATGGAATCAACCTTTGCCTCTGGAATAAAGGATGCTAAAGCCACTGCTATGGCGCCACTGCCTGTACAGACATCACAGATATATGGCTTTTCTATTTCTTTTGCCTTTTCTATAACCTTTTCCACTAGAATTTCTGTATCTCCTCGCGGTATTAATACCCCTTCCTTAACAAAGAGCTCAAGCCCCATAAATTCACATTCCTGAAGAATGTATTTTATAGGCATTTTTTCTTCTCTAAGCTTAATATAAGTATAATACTTTTCTTCTTCCTTAAAGCTAACCTCTTCCTCTTTATGAGTCATGATATAGAGCTTATCTTTATTGATAACCTTGCCTAGGAGCAGCTGAGCATCCAGCAAATAGCTGTCAATCTGAGCTTCCTTAAGCCTCTTGCTTCCCTTATCAATTAGACTACCAATTGTTTCTTTTATACCCTCTGCAGCTCTCAAAGAAGCAATAGCTACCTCAATCTGATCATCCTCTGGTTCTCTGGTGGTTAAAAGCTGTAGCTGTAGTCCTGGAAAGGCAAAAATCCTGGAGCAGACATTGTTGCTCCTTCCCATCCACTTAATGAGCTCAAAGGTTATCCCAGAAACTAAGGGCAGAAGAAGTATCCTCCACATAAACCTCTGCCAAAGAGATTCATAGCCTGTAAAGGAAAAAACTATTATACTAACAATCATCACTAGGAAAACAAAGCTAGTTCCACATCTAGGATGAAGCCTTGGAAATTTCTTTACATTTTCTACAGTAAGCTCTTGTTCATTTTCATAGCAGAAGATAGTTTTATGCTCTGCACCATGATACTGGAACAATCTTTTTATATCCTCCATTCTCCCTATGATATGAATATAGCCTAAAAATAACCCTATTCTTATAGCCGCTTCTATTATATTAAGCCAAATCACTCCTAAACCAATAGACTTGAACAAGGAGGTTATCGCTGTAGGAAGTAAAAAGAACAATCCAACGGACAGTCCCAGGGACAGACATAGGGTTAATCCCAGTACTACATTATCCCATTTATCCCCAAGCTTCGCTTTAAACCATTTTTCCAGCTTTGTAGGTTCTACTTCCTCCTCAAAAAAGGAAGCTGAGAAATTCAATGAGCTTATTCCTATGGACAGTGAATCAATCAATGAAACAAAACCTCTTATTATTGGTAGAGATAAGAGCTTATGCCTCTTATTCACCGGAGTTCTCTTATCAAATTTTATAGATATTTTTCCCTTAGGAGTCCTAACAGCTGTTGCAGTGCCACTTTCGCCTCTCATCATGACCCCTTCCATGACAGCTTGCCCCCCAACCTGAGTTTTTCTCATTTTACTCCATCCTTTATATAATAATTATGTACATTAAGCATTTTCGTTATCCTTTTCTAAAAGCTTATAGTAACACTGACCACATAAAGACTGATATTCAACATTATCTACATGATCAATAGCTACCTGTTCCCCATGAAATACATATTTCCCATTTATCTTACGACCATTTAAAATAGCTTTTCTTCCACAGGTACATATAGTCTTCATCTCTTCAACGCTATGAGCAAGGAGCAGAAGTCTCTCACTTCCCTCAAAACCATTCATCATAAAATCTGTTCTTAAGCCATAGCATATTACCGGTATATCTAAAATTACAGCTATTTTAAACAGCTCATCAATATGATGCTTCTTAAAGAATTGAACCTCATCTGCTAATATACAATCAATCTTCCTGCCTTTATTTATACATTCTTTAACACACTGAAAAATATTATCCTGGGAGTCAATCATGAAATCTACCTTTCGTACAACTCCAAGCCTGGATACTAAAGTGTTTCCTCCTTTTTTATCTGTGCCCGGCTTTATAATAACAACCTTCATACCTCTTTCCTCATAATTATGAGCTACCTGCATAAGGCTGGTTGATTTTCCTGAATTCATTGCCCCATATCTAAAATATAGTTTCCCCATGTAATAATACATCCTTTCGACCTGAAAATATACTATAATGATTATAGCATTAATAAATACTTATAAAAAGGATAAAATCTTGCATATTCTCACCTCAATCTATTGACTGTTTTTGTTAAGTCGTGATATACTAATGAAGTTATAAAGTAGGATTTTTATCTTGAAAGAGGTGAAATAAATGAGAGAAGGCATACACCCAAATTATAATCACGATGCATCAGTTAAATGTGCTTGTGGTAATACTTTTACAACTGGTTCTATTAAAAATGAATTAAAAGTTGAAATATGCTCCAAATGCCATCCTTTCTTCACTGGAAAGCAAAAGATTATGGACGTTGGTGGAAGAGTTGAGAAATTCAACAAGAAATTTAATCTTAATAGTGAAAAATAATCACTGCTAATGGGAAAGACTTCGGTCTTTCCCATTAAATTTTTCCATAATTTCTTAACTTATTCTTAATAATAGCTGTATTATCTTTACATATTTCCTTATAATGCTAAACTGTATATAATATAAATTTATTACAGTATTTTTCCTATAGGGGGTGTTATAAGAAATTGAATAAGGTATTGATATTAACAGCTTCTACCGGTGAAGGTCATAATCAAGCTGCAGATTCTTTAAAACATTCCTTCCAAAAGCAAGGTTTTCAAGTAGAGAAATACGATATCTTAAAAGACAACAACAAACTCCTAAATAAGTTTGTCGTAGGCGGTTACGAGCTTTTAGTAGCTAAATCCCCTAAGGTCTATGGAGGTATTTATAATATAACCAACTTTTCTAAAATCAATCTTGGATTAAGACCAGCCTTTATACATTCGCAATATAAAATTTATAGCTTCATAAAGAGCTTTAAGCCATCAGCTATCATTGGAACTCATCCTTTCAGCGTAAATATAATCGCTTCTCTTAAAAAGAACAAGGATATAAATCTTCCTTTTATTTCTATCGTAACAGATTTTAAAGCTCATTATGCATATTTAAGTCCTTATGTAGATGCTTATATCACTGCTTGTGAGGATACAAAAGACACCATTGATAATGAAATAGTGCCACATACTAGGGTTTATCCCTTAGGCATACCTATAAAGGAAGAATTCTTCACAAAAACCAACCTAAAAAGAGAACTGCTAGAGAGTACCCCTGCAGAAGATTTTTTCAATATACTATTAATGGGTGGCAGCATGGGTGTAAACAATATAACCCACGTACTCACTGAGCTTTTAAAAAATACTCATAGGCTTCGAATTACCGTGGTCTGCGGAAACAACCGAGTACTTAAAAAAAGCCTAGAAAACCGTTATGAAGAATACAAAAAATCTATAACTACAGCTCAAATAACCAAAAAGGTCCATGTATTTGGTTTTACCAATATCATACCTTCATTGATGGAGCTGTCTGATGTCATTATCTCAAAGCCCGGAGGACTTACCATTTCTGAAGCTTTAATAAAAAAACTACCGATGATTTTTCCCTTTACAATCCCAGGGCAAGAAGCGGAAAATGCAGAGTTTTTAGCAGAAAGAGGCTGTGCAATATACGAACCCAATATCACAAAGCTAAACGAAATTATTGATACTATTATAAATAACCCAGCTATCCTAAATACCATGAAGGATAACATAGAAGATTTGTCAAAATTTCATTCAACCAATGGAATCGTGAATTTAACAGAAGCTTTAATTTCTTCCTATAAAAAATAAAACAAGCCTTTGGCTTGTTTTATTTTTTATAGGTTATTCTTTTGAAAAACATTTATGAACTCTTTATTATTTTTTGTCTTTGATAGCATATTTATAAGGCTCTCCGTAACATTTTCTACGTTACCATCTCTGTACATGGTTCTCCTTAAGTTATATGCAACCTCTTTTTCTTCCTCACTAAAGAGAAGATCTTCTCTTCTAGTACCAGATTTATAAATATCTACGGCAGGGAAAATTCTTCTTTCTTGAAGCTTTCTATCCAAGTGAACCTCCATGTTACCAGTTCCCTTGAACTCTTCAAATATCATATCATCCATTCTACTTCCTGTTTCCACTAGTGCTGTGGCTAAAATAGTGAGGCTTCCACCTTCCTCAATATTTCTTGCTGCCCCAAAGAATTTTTTAGGCATGATCAGAGCTCCTGGATCTAATCCACCAGATAAAGTTCGTCCTGTAGGAGTTATAGTAAGGTTATAAGCTCTAGATAATCTAGTTATACTATCTAGTAATATAACCACATCCTTACCCATTTCTACCATTCGCTTAGCACGTTCAAGAACCATGGAGGCTACCTTGGTATGGTTTTGAGGCTCTTCATCAAAGGTAGAATAAATAACCTCACCATTTATAGATCTCTTCATATCCGTAACCTCTTCAGGTCTTTCATCTATAAGTAACACAATGAGCTTAACCTCTGGATAATTAGCTGAGATATTTTGCGCAACCTTCTTTAGAAGAGTAGTCTTACCAGCCTTAGGTGGTGCTACTATAATACCTCTCTGTCCCTTTCCTATAGGACAGATTATATCCATTAGCCTTGAGGAGAGATCCTTCTCATTTCCTGTCTCTAATCTAAGTCTTTCCTTAGGAAATATAGGGGTTAAATATTCAAAGGATTTTCTACCTATAGCTTTTTCTGGTCTTTCTCCATTTACCGCTTCTACGTATAAGAGGGCTTTAAACTTTTCCCCCTCCTTAGGGTGCCTTATCTTACCTTCAACCTCATCACCAGTATGAAGGTTAAATCTTCTTATCTGAGAAGGGGATACATAAACATCATTGTCTCCACTTAAATAATTCTGACATCTTAAAAATCCAAAATTGTTATTTTCCTGAATCTCAAGAACACCTTTAGCCTTCTCAGAATCATTTATGATTTCCTTAAGCGTTTCTCTTCTTTCAGGGAGAGCTTGCTGCTCTCTATGCTGACTATCCCTTACCCCATTTTGGGCTAATGGAGCTTCCACTGTTTTTTCGACTTCACCTATCTTATCTTCATACTCCTTGGGAGCATTATCCACTGAAGTGTTCTTAGGTGCTATTTTTTCTACTAACTTAACACCCTTAACCTCAATAGCTTTAGGACTACTCCCTTTTATCTCTTCTTTAAGTTCATTCTTCTTTAGCCTTGATATATTCTTAATTCCTAATTCCTTGGCAACTTCTCTTAATTCTACCAAAGTCATCTGTTCTATTTTATCTAATTCCAAAATCACACCTCCAAAGTTGTGAGCACTAAAAAATATATATTTTATCCAATCTAGTTCTTCTTACTATAAATCAAATTAAAGAAATATAAGCTAAAGCCTATATATCTTTATTTTAAATTACTAAGACCAATTTTACATTTACAAGCTTACTGGGATTATATCAAGAAAAAACAAGGTGGGTGCTTTCATTAATAACCATCTACTAATTTTCAGTAGTTATAACTTCTAATACCTGCTTAAACTTATAATAATCGAAATTTTACTCTAAAACAATATTTTTATCTATTAATATATAGATTATTTATATTTTTACCTTTTTTAGGGATAAAATAATCATTTTTAAACAAAAATTATCTAATAATTATACTTAATTAAAGAAAAAGCCTCCTTGTATATATTAATCCAAGAGGCTGAATACATTATTTATTTTTTAGAGAAGCCTCAATAAAACCAGCAAAGAGAGGATGTGGTCTATTAGGCCTAGATTTTAACTCAGGATGGAACTGAACAGCAACAAACCAAGGATGATCACGAAGTTCCACTATCTCTACTAAATCCTTCGTAGGATTTATCCCTGAGAGAACCAAGCCATTTTCCTCCATCATCCTTCTGTACTTATTATTAAACTCATATCTATGCCTGTGCCTCTCATAAATAGAAACCTCACCATAAGCTTCATAAGCCTTACTACCTTCCTTCAGAAGGCATAGGAACTTCCCTAGCCTCATAGTACCACCCAAATCTTCAATACCCTTTTGCTCATCCATCAAATCTATCACAGGATACTTAGTGACAGGATTGATCTCTGACGTATTAGCATCAGCTAGACCTAATACATTTCTAGCAAATTCAATCACAGCACACTGCATTCCCAAGCATATTCCCAGAAAAGGAAGGTTATTTTCTCTAGCATAGCTTACAGCTTCAATCTTTCCTTCCACCCCTCTATCTCCAAAGCCTCCTGGTACCAAAATACCTTGAACACCCTGAAAAATTTCATGAGAATTATCCTTGTTTAGGCTTGTGGCATCAACCCACTTTATCTTAACGGAAGCTTTATTAGCAAAGCCTCCATGAGAAAGCGCTTCTACCACTGATATGTACGCATCATGAAGCTCAACATATTTTCCAACTAAAGCTATGGTAACAGTATCCTCAGGATGTTTAATCCTCTGAACCATGGCTTCCCATTGCGTATTATCAACCTCACCGCAGCTTAAATTCAGCTTTTTACAAACTATATTATCAAGACCCTGCTCATGAAGCATAAGAGGAACCTCATAAAGATTGTCTGCATCAAGATTTTCAATTACAGCACCCTTATCCACATTGCAGAAGAGACCAATCTTATCCTTCATATCCTCAGATAATCCCTTCTCAGAACGACAAACAATTATGTCAGGCTGTATACCAATACTTCTGAGCTCTTTTACAGAGTGCTGCGTAGGCTTTGTCTTCAGCTCTCCAGATTTATTAAGATAAGGAACAAGTGTTACATGGATAAAGCACACATTCTCCATCCCAACCTCATATTTAACCTGTCTTATAGCTTCAAGAAAGGGCAGAGATTCTATATCACCTACAGTTCCTCCTATTTCAGTGATGACCACATCCACTTCCTGCTCCTCAGCCACGCTATATACCTTACTCTTAATCTCGTTTGTAATATGAGGAATAACCTGTACAGTTCCCCCTAAATATTCCCCTCTTCTCTCCTTACTGATAACAGACCAATATATTTTACCCGTGGTAACATTGCTGTTTTTGCTTAAATTTTCATCTATAAACCTCTCATAATGTCCCAGGTCCAAATCCGTTTCAGCACCATCCTCAGTAACAAAAACCTCTCCATGCTGGTAAGGACTCATGGTTCCAGGATCAACATTTAAATATGGATCAAATTTTTGAATAGAAACCTTAAGACCTCTATTTTTTAGTAATCTTCCAAGGGAAGCAGCAGTAATACCTTTACCAAGGGATGAAACAACGCCTCCTGTAACAAATATAAATTTAGTAGCCATAAAACGCCTCCTTTATAAAATTAACAAAAAAAAACCTTTGACAAACTCTATTAGAAATATTATAATAACAATTACCCTATAAATTAATATGGGGTTTTTGTGTCTATTTAACATATCGTTTATATTACCACACTTTTATTAATAAAGTCTAGTGGTTTATTTGTGATTTATAAAAATTTATTAGCCATAAGGTTTTCACCTTATGGCTATATTATTTTCTTTACTTTATCTTCTATTTCAAAATATTTTTCTCTAAAAGTGCTATTTACAAAAAATCTTTCTTCTGCTTTTTTGAAATTACTTTTTATAGAGCTTTTGCTTTTTATATTAAAAAGCCGAGAAATTATTTCTTGATCTGTATAACCATGATTCTTAAGAAATAGGAATAATAAATGCTTGCTATCCTTATCCTCCATGAGTCTAATCAAATCTTCCTTGGTCAATTTACTATACGAGCAAAGGTTATCAAGGATTCTGATGTACCTGAGTTCCTTATCCTCTATCATAAGCTACCCTCCTAAAGCTATACTTATTATAATTATTGCCTGCTTATATATAACTAAACCTTTTTATACAAAAACTAAGCTATATAAATTATGCACCTTTATACATCAATTCAATGCACCTTTATACATCAATTCAATACAACTTTATGCATCAATTCTACACACCTATAAATAATAATCAAAAAAGCGGCGATTTTATCGCCGCTTTTAACCTTAAGCTTTTATCTTAACTCTTAATTCTGTATTTTGAGGCTTTTGGCCACTTATAAAGAGGTTGTAGTTAATAAAAACTTCCCCACCGTTATCATCAACATTTATACTTAAATCCCTGGTATGTACCTTAAGCTCAAACATACCATAAGGTGTATTATAAAGACTCGTAGACTCATTATTCTTCTGAAACTCCATTCTAGTTGAGGTAGTTCCTTCTCTTTCTAGCATAAATTTATCCTTTGTGATAAACAGCTTTGTTTTAGTACCCTCCATGCCAGAGATTTCAGTTTCCTCATAAGCTACGTGATAACCGTTACCCTCACTATAAAAATCTCCAGGGGTCACCACCTCTATCATATCTTCCTTATCAATTTCTTGATTACTGGATATAGAAATTATTGCTTTCTTTTTCATTTAAACATCCCTTCTATTTACAAATAACTAAACTCACTTCAAATTTAATGGTACTTGAAGCAAAAAATCTATTATATTCCCTAAAGCAATTACCATCTTATAGTTTATTTATTTTTATATAAATAATCAAGAAAAATTTATAATTACTTAAAAATATCTTTCAAAAGATCTACAAGGATAAATCTATAGGTTGCTTCTTCCTTCTTAGCTCCCCCTGAGGAGGCAGCCTTTTTTATCCCTTCATATTCCTCTGGAGTTAAATACTCCTCCATGGTCTTCAGAGTCTTCTCTTCCTCTACCTCTCCCATGGTGATATCTACAAAGCATAAGGGTGGAAACATGACACACCACCAGTTCTGCCCATTACCACTACCGATAACAATCTTATAAGCTTCATATTCTCCTTGAGGTAGCTCTACAGCCCCATATCTCTTAGCAGGAAAATTATCTAAAACAAGCTCTCCCTTAGCAGTGTAGGAATATCCTGAAGACCTTATAAACTCCTCTGCTAATTCTATAACAGCAGCATTTTCTCTTATGAGTATTTCTCGACTCTCTTCAATAGATTCAGCTTCTTCAAGCTTAGGCAATAAATATTCAATAATCTTATCTTTAACCCTTTGCTTAAGCTCTTGATCCTCCTGACTATCGCTATTAGCAAGAACATGGAACCTTATGAGCTTTCCACTTAAATTTTCTGCTAATTCTCCTTCATCAGAATCTGATTTTTCCCCAATGACACATCCCCCTAATAGTAGGGAAAGGAATATAGCGCTTGTACAAATTATTAGCACTAAATTTTTTTTCATATTATCAACCCCTGTTATTAGGAATTATGGACAAGTTAACAGAGGTTTATACATAAAATATAAAATTATTATATTGTTCTAGTTAAAAATACTTCTTTGTATTCTTTTTTCATGGCATCATAACACTTTTGTGCCGTAAGAATATCATCAAAAAAACCAAAAACTGAAGGTCCACTTCCACTCATCATAGCTCCAAGAGCCCCATTATCCATGAGCTTCTTTTTGATAGTTCTTATCTTATTATGCTTTCTTAAGGTCACATTTTCCAGAACATTTTTCATGTTATGGGATACAAAGCTTAAATCCTGATTCTCCACCGCTTCAATCAGCCTCTCAGTATCAGGATGCTTATGAATTTTTTCAAGCTTTATACCCTTATACACTTCCTTGGTTGATACTCCAAAGGGTGGCTTTACCAGCACTAGCAAATGATTCTTAAAGGGCTCAAGGGGTGTAATTAACTCTCCAATATTTTCGCAAAGAGCAGTACCACCTTTAATACAAAAAGGAACATCCGCACCAAGTCCCAAGGAAAGCTCCATTAATTCCTCTTGAGGGGCATTAACCTCAAACAGCCTGTTAAGAAGCATTAATATTGCTGCTGCATCGGTACTACCTCCTGCCAATCCCGCAGATACAGGTATATTTTTTTCTATTTCTATAGTTAAACCGCTACCGATATTATAATTGTTCATAAACAACTCCGCAGCCTTATAAGCGAGATTGCTTTTATCCACAGGCAGATAGCTTCTATTAGTTTTAAGGACGATTCCATTATCAGCCTTTTCCACAGAGATATTATCGTATAGATCTATCTGCTGCATAATCATTTGAAGAAGATGATAACCATCCTCCCTTTTCCCTATTACGTCCAAAGAAATATTAATCTTTGCATATGCCCTTGCTATCATATGTTACTTCCTCCGCTCAATTTTTATTCCTAGGTTAACTTTATTAATACAAAAGCTGTGGGAGCATTTATATTAATTAATATTATATAAGACATTATCTTATTACAAGATAATGTCTTATATTTTATTATATCATATTATATTTTCTTTTTTATCTTCAGTAAAAACCTTATGGTTAGCAACATAATCTTTAACTCGACTGTATTCCTCGAAGAAAATAACAATTACATCTCCCTCTTCAGCAATAGAGCAAGCTCTGCTTAGAGCATCAATCTCATCTAAGTAAATTTCATAATCCTTAAAATTATTTTCCTTAAGCCCTTTTTCTATGAGGGCAGCCACTTCACCCACAGCCCTTCCCCTTTTATCCATATCCTCTTTTATAATAATATAATCAAGGGCATCACTACTAATCTTCCCTATAAGCTCTACATTGGAATCTAACCTGTCACCAGGCACTCCAATGACACCTATCAATTTATTGTGAGGCAGTTTAGCTAGAGAACCCAACACAGCTTTATACCCCTCTACATTATGACCGTAATCCAAGACTATTTTATACTTACCGAAATCATGGATATTGAACCTTCCTGGGTTATCTACCTCATCACCCATAAAAGTACACAGACCTTTTTTAATCACACAATAATCAACGCCTGCACCTACAAGAGCCGCCGTAGCGGCCATAGAATTTTCAATGTTATAGCTCAGAAGGCCGTTATAGGTTATAGGTATATCCTTTATACTGCATACTCTAAAAACCTTATTTTCTTTTTCTACACATATATTACCATGGTCAATATATACACCATAACCACCTTTATTAAGATTAGCCACGAGATAAGAATTATTTCTGTCCCTTGCTGTTATTATAATATTGCTATTTAGCTTTGATAGAAGCCTCACACTCCAAGGATCATCCCCATTAATCACCGCATACCCCTCCGGCTTAACAGCTTCCAACACCAAGGATTTAACACTGGATAACTCATCTAAGGTATTAACATCATCTATTCCCAAGTGATCATCACTAATATTGGTCAGCACCGCAACATCAGCAAGATCATAGGCTAGACCTTTATGAATTATACCTCCTCTTGCTGTTTCTAAAACAGCAACCTCAACATCTTTATTTAGAAGAATCGTTTTAGCACTCTCATAGCCAGTAGTATCTCCCTTAGCTATGCATTTTTTATTTATATATATACCATCAGTAGTGGTAATCCCTACATTATATCCCATTACACTAATGGTATGCCCTATAAGACGAGTTGTAGTGGTCTTACCATTAGTACCAGTTATAGCTATGACAGGTATATTTCTCAGCCCTTCCTTAAATAGCATATCAATAACAGCACCCGCCGCATCCCTTGCTTCCCCTATATAGGGATAGTGATGCATCCTAAGCCCTGGCGCTGAATTAACCTCTAGAATCACCCCATCCTGTTCTTCTAAAGGAATAGATATATCCTCACAGCAGATGTCAATTCCACAGATATCTAATCCCAGTGTTTTAGCAGCTCTAACACATAGCTCTATATTTTGAGGAGCTATTTTATCTGTATAATCGATAGCTACACCACCAGTAGAAAGATTTCCATTTTCTCTCAAATACAAAATCGTTCCATTTTCTAATATATTGTCTAATACATAACCCTTATGAAAGATACACTGTATAAGTGTGCTATCTATTTTAACAACTGTTAGAGGTTTTTCATGGTCTTCACCTCTTCTGTAATCCTCATTCAATAAGTCTATAAGCTCTCTTATTGTATGCTGTCCATCTCCCGTGACAAAGGGAGGAAGCCTTAAAGCTACGGCTACAACCTTATAATCAATAACACATACCCTAAAATCCTTACCTTGATAATACTTTTCCAGTATAAACTCAGAAAAATCTTCTTTTATGGAGCTATAGCTTTTTAGTAACTCTATATCGTTCTTTATATTGAGATGAACACCTTTACCTTTACTTCCATATTGAGGCTTTAAAACCACCGGATACCCTATCTCTTCAGCTAAAGCAAGAAGCTGAATAGAATCCTTGATCACCTCTCCCTCAGGAACTGGTATCCACTGCTGGCGGAGTAATAATTTAGTAAGACTTTTGTCACAGGATATATCCACAGCTACACAAGAGGTATCCGTTGATATAGAAGCTTCAACAATTCTACCGTATTTACCGTAGCCTATCTGAAAAAAACCGCTATTCCCAATAGGAATTATTGGAAGTCCTCTCTTAATTGCAGCATTGCATATAGCCTCCGTGGTGGATCCCATCATTTCCTCTCTAACAATACCTTTTATATAATTAAGCTTATCTGATATATTCAGCGGAATATTCTTTATTAACGAGTTCATTAACTCCACTGCTAGATTCGCAATGGCTAAGGCCGTCTTTTTATATCGATAACTAAATATAATGTAATAGATATCATCTTTGATCACTCTTGCCTTTCCATAACAAACATCTATCCCAAGCCTATTGTGAATTGCAATTATAGAATGCTCACAGATATGAGCAAGATAGGTCCCTTCAGTGAGCCTGGTTACAAAGCCACCGTCCTCATCAATGCCACAGCGATGTTCCTTTAGCTCAGGAAGTATGCTTAATAGGTTAAAATTAAAATTATCTATCTCTACACTTGGTATATCCTTGTATCCCTCTAGATTTACAATGAGCTTCACACATTTTTTATGAGAATATATATTTCTTCCCTCATAAAACTTATAATCTAGAATTTTCATTAAATTTCTTCCTCCTCTATGGGTTCTCTTCTTATAAGGTCAAAAGCATTGCCTCTCTTTAAAATGTGCATCTTAACATTAAAAATGGATAAAACCTCCTCCTGATGCTGTTCTGATACATTTGTGTAAGTAATTTCTCTACCATCAATAATGTATATAGCCCCTGATCCTATAACCTTAAGGCTAGAATTATTATTTACAATCATTGCAGTATCTTCATCAATGCCAATACCTAAAATGAATGGATTTTGAGCAATGCCAGCCAGAATTCTTCCTATCCTACCTCTCTGAGCAAAATGTTGATCTATAATCACATTTTCTATAAGCCCGAGGCCTGGCGAAATCTTCAAAGTGAATTTTTTAGGAGACTCTTCATCGTCTCCGGATATAATCATATTATTGCTTACAACTGAAGCTCCAGCAGAAGTACCTACATAAACACAGCCAGCCTTATAGTTCTCCCTTAAGGCATCACCAACAGGGGAACCTCCTATCAAGCTGGTAATTTTCAGCTGATCTCCCCCTGTAAAAAACATCAATTTAGATTCATTAATTAAATTAATGTTTTCTTGTTCAAAAGCCTCTGGCCTACTTGTAATATTAAGAAACTTAATATTCTTGACACCCATTGAAGAAAATATTTCTTTATAAATGCTACCTACTTCTTCAGGAGATTCTGTGGCTAAGGTGGCTATTAATAGCTTATCATTTTCCTTGTTAATTGAAGCACAGACCTCCTTAAGGATTTCCTTGTTCCCCTTCTTATCCTCGGCGCCTCCAATGATAATTAAGGTTCTATTGTTCCTCACTGTAAACATCACTCCCTAGCATAACATTTTTTTATTTTAACCACTGTTTACCGTATTATTCATTTTTACTGTAAGCCTTACTTATTTTATCCAAAATAAAAAACCCTATGATAAATCATAGAGTTTTACTCTTAATTAAATTATTGCTCTGCCAGGAATCAAGCACATCTTTCCTGGTAAAAGCTCACTTTCACTATCTATCTCATTTAAATGTAAGAGCTCCTCCTCAGTTGTATAGTACTTTTTAGCTATCTCCCAAAGAGTATCTCCAGGCTGAACCATATATATGGTAATACTGCTTTTCTTCTTACTTATCGGTTCATCACTGCATTTTACAGAAACAAGAAAATCCTTGTTGCTCTTATAATAGCTTCTTACATTTATATTTATAACAGCTTTGAGGGCAAGGGTATTTGCTTCAATATCACTCTCTATACTCTCCAGATTCACCCTAACTCTCGTTGTCATATCAATCTTAAGCCCAGGTATTTCTAGAGTTGAAGTAAAGGGTATGTCTCCAGAAATTAAATTAACACTATTATTTTCATCATTAGTCTTATAAATTATATCTGCTTTTATTATGCCCTCAAGGATGAGCTTATTTTCTAAAAGCTTCTTATCTGTCAGAGCAACTCGTCCTATAGATCCTAATATTTGCACAGGTAAAGGATCCTGAGGCTCCAGGTATATATTATCCTTAACTATAACTTCAGAAGTATTTTGGCCAAGAAGAGAAACCAATGGGAAGCTTTCCTTTTCTAGTTCCATATTTAAATTAGGAGAATAAGCATCCTTTATTACACTTAAGTTCTCATTGGACACAACCTTAAGCATTGCTATTACTGGGGCTTCCAGGTCAATTATCCTTCTTTCACCATTCTCGTCCTCTCTAACAGAATATTCAGGACCTAATAGAGTATAGTCACAGAATACAGACATGTTTGGAAGGGCTTTTTCCATTTCAATCTCTTCACTGATATACATATCATCTTCTAGAAGATAAATATCCCCTCCTTGCTCCCCCTTATAGATAATATTCACTTTACAGAAGGCCCCACACTGAATCCTGCCCTCCATCACCCTCACATCTTTTTTATGGAGAAGAGCAAAAACCTTTATTATTTTATATACTTCTGGCTTATCCTGGGCGATTGTAATATTTCCTTTACCAATCACTTCTTGTTTTATAGCTCCCATAACCTTATCAATAGATATATTGGTTTTCTGCATCTGGATATTTTCCGAGGACTCGATATCCTTTATCATAGCTAAGGAATCTATCTTATAGAGGCTGCAATTGATATTAAATATACCATCTATAGAGATTTTCCTTTCGTTTATAATATTTACATTTATATGTTCTACATCACAGTCTGCTTCACATAACATTCTATGTTCAGCTCCAGGGGCTTCTATTTGACTGTTGAATTTATCATTATAGGTTACACTGTTAAGCACAGTTTTCTCTTCCTCTTTAGAAAAGTAAAGTAGATTATATTCTACCTGTCCCTCTAAATAAATCTTATCCTGCATAACCTCCGCATTAATAATTACAGGTTTAGCATGGATCATTAGTATTCTAACCACATCAGGATGAGTATCGGGTATTAAATATTCTCCCTTTACCATAGTTTCCCTATTGATTTCGCTTAAAAGCTGTTCAAGTTCTATGGACTCATTAACGAAATTCACATCCGGCATATTAACCCTCCTATAAAATACCTACTATTATATATATTTATATATATAGAATTTTATTACTGGTAAAATTTATTAGAATTATGAACAAATTATTAAAATGTTACAATATGTAGGATAAGGGTTGAAAAAAAATAATTTCACTGTTGACAAACCTCAATAAATGTCGTAATATAATAAATGGTTATTGACCATATAACCTCTCATAAATTCTCAATACCCTTTTATACCATAGTTGAAAGATGGAAACCCGCCATCTTTCTTTTTTTTACTATAATCTATATGATCACTGTATAAGTTTATTTATATATAAACAAAACCGCATCATAATCCGATGCGGTTTTGTTTTCAGGAGCTTATATACTACCAAATGATATTTGAACTGTATTAGTTAGCACATCTGAATAACTATATGTCACTGTCCTTTGGGTGTCGTTATCTAATCTAATGACAAATATGCTGGGATAAACGCTTTCAAGTACACCTTCATTAACGTATACCTTTCTTCTTCCACCATTAGCTTTTAAAATAACTTTCTCACCTATATGTGTAGCTATATCTTTCTTAATGGCGGTTATAGTTTTGCCTTTTTCCATGCTAACACCCTCTTTCTACATAATATATTATACAACGTTTATTAAATTATGTCAAATAAACTTTTCATTTTAGCACTTATATATCTCATTGTCAATGTTAATGTTTTGTTAACATTGTTCACATTCATCTTTTTCTATTATTAACCTTTTGTTTTCTTCTTATACCTCAATAATAAACTAATACTTTAATTTAAAGACTTAAAAAAAGAAATCGGCATATCCGACTTCTTTTTTTAAGATATTATATATATGATGACTTGGGGTACCCCTCTCTGTATTTACCACGGGTTTGTAGCCCTCCTATCCCCTTAATACCTGTAATAGTATTCTCTAAAGCCTCAGCAATATCTACTATCTTATCAATATTGGTGTAGGCTATCTTTTCACAAATAAAGACAGGATCTAAGCAGTGGATTAACACCCTATTGGGCGAGCTAGCAAAGTTAGCACCTGCATCTAATATTCTTTCATAGCAGGACTGACATGCACCCGCAAAAATCACCAGCTCATCATAGCTAGAATTATAGTTTCTAAGTACATTTACTGATTCAATGAAGTACTTGGAATTTCTATAATTGTTTATATCAAGGAATTCTCTCGTATCCTTCTGCATACCATCATGACCTGTTAAAACAATGATATCTGGCTTTACTTCCTTCACCAGCTCAAGAACTCTTTGAGACTGCTCCCTCTCTGGTATAACATATCCCGATGCACTTAAGGACAGTTGCTTATAGGCCTTTAAACAGGCTTCCAGATAATTCTCATCCCCATCAATATGAAGTATCTTTCCTGGTCTTCCGAAGACCAGATCTTTTGTTGGTATAATTTTTGGGCTCCGCTTATACCTCTTTATATCCATACGACTTTCAATTACCTTTTTAATATTCTCATTTACACGAGAATTAAACACCTTATCCTTTTCACCAATATATCCCTCATTAACTCCTTCCAGATCTTCTTCCACAGAGTCAGCAATAATCCTTATATTTATTCCCTTCAAAATAAAAATATTTCCCTTTTCTGTTTCCCTAACATCAATTATTTTAAAGGCTATGTCCTTCTCATAGGATTTTCTTACAACTATATCACCTATATTCACTTTAATGCTCCTACAAATGGTTTAGTAATAGTATATTCAACTAACGATATTAAGTTCAATGGACTAGGATATATTATAAATCTCTTTATAATTCTTTAAAAATTCTACATACTCCAGCTGCTCATCGATAAGTCCCTCCAGCTTTCTAACAAAAGTATTCTGTCCCCAATTAACTTCATTATAATAATAGCGATTGGCGAGTCTCCAAAAACGCTGAGGGAATAGCAAAAAGGCATATAACACCTTATACTCCTTGTCTATGATAGGACTTATTTCATTATAAGCCTCTAATATAGCTAGGGCTATCTTAATATCCCAATGATTTCGCTTCAGCACCTTAATCATAAAATTACTTAAATCAAAGATCCTAATTTCACGCTTTGAATAATCAAAATCTATAACATTTATCCTATCATTAGAATCAATAATAATATTATGATAGGTATAGTCATGGTGACAGAAGCTTTTCTCCTCCTCAGCTAGAGCACAAAGCTCTTTATAATTAGAACTCATTAAAATCTGCAAGGCAAGAGCTCCCTTATCCTTATAAAATTCCATGGCTTTTATATAGCTTAAGTCAAAGTCGCTCTTAGAGTGCTTCTTTCTTACCATGTCCTTCATCTTATCCAGAGCCTTTACCCTCTTATCCATCAGGTGTGTCCATCTGCCCAGGTCCGTTTTAAGCTTGCTATTTTCTGGAGGCTCATAGCCCTTTGAGGCTATATGTAGCATAGCTAAGTTTCTTGAGGCCTTTATCACCTCTTCTGAATTATAAAAATCACACTCTCTTCCCTGGATCCACTCTGAAAGAGTATATATATCTTCATTAACTATAGCATAAGGCTCTCCATCAACGTTAAGGTCGTACCGGTCTATTCTATCATAACCATTTTTAATGAGGTGCTCCTTTGCTCCATAAACAAATAACAGCTTCTGAGCTCCGTAGTTTATTTTTTTTAGGCATTTTTCACCTTTATTTGTCTTAAGATAATAAACGCCTTTATTAGGTTTAAGTGATTCAATTTTAATATTAAATTGTCTTTCTATCTCAAATTCTCTCATCATAACGCCCACCTCCTATATAATTTATATGAAGACCCTGGTACATTTATTAACAATATTTATAGGGATTAATATAATAAACTATGGAACCATTTAGAAAGGATTTCTGTATGAATATAGGAATAGATGGCAGAGCCGCCTATTGGTATCGTGGCACAGGGATAGGAACCTATACCTATCAGCTGCTTAAGGGTTTAAATGAAATAGATTATTTAAATAATTATTCGATACTTTCACCCATGGACGCTCAGGACATTATAGCTTATAAGCCAAACTTTAATTTATTGAAAATCGCCAAGGAACCTAAGGCAGAATTCTGGGATAGTGTAAGCACTTTATCCGCGAGCAACTTTAAACTTCCAGAGCTATATCATGTACCACAAAATGGCGTGGGGCTCCCATTAAATATATCAAGCAAAAAAATAATTACTCTCCACGACATAATTCCCATCCGTATGCCAGAAACTGTAGGAGAGAAATATCTTAGAATTTTTCAAGAAGAGATGAGCTCTATTATAGAATCCTGCGACGGAATAGTAACTGTTTCAAACTTTTCAAAGAAGGATATTTCTAAGGAGTTCAATTATCCAATGGATAAGATTTTTGTTACTCACTTAGCAGCAGAAGAAATATATAGACCTATAAACAAGGATTACTGCAAAAAAATACTCAGAGAGACTTATTCCATAGATTCTCCCTTTATTCTCTATGTGGGTGGCTTCTCACCAAGAAAAAATATATTAGGCTTAATAGAAGCCTATTCAAAGCTGGTAGCCAAAAAAGGAAAGGAAATAAAACTTGTGATAGTTGGCAAGAAGGGTAAATCCTTTGAAATGTATAAGGAAAGAGCCCAAGAGCTTGCACTTTCTGACAGTGTAATTTTTCCTGGTTTTATCCCCTTAGAGCATATGCCTATATTTTATAACTGCGCACTCTTTTTAGTATACCCTTCCCATTATGAAGGCTTTGGCCTGCCTCCCTTAGAAGCCATGGCCTGCGGTACACCCGTAATAGCCTCCAACACCACTTCTATACCGGAAATTCTTGAGGAAAGCGCTGTATTAATTAACCCCCAAGATATAGACACCTTAGGAGAAGCCATTTATAGCCTCTCAGAGGATAAAAAATATCGAAGTACACTTATAGAAATGGGACTTAAAAGAGCAGCCACCTTCAGCTGGTATAAGACAGCCACGAATACCTTAAAAGCTTACAACAGTATATAAAAAAATAGGTGCCCAGGAGCGGACACCTATCTTTTTATTTTGATATTAAATATTCTGCAAAAAACTCTTCTAAAAATAATTCCTTTTCCTCCCTGCCTCGAAGCTTCTTATCAAATCTATCTAAAAACACCCTATACTCCCAATTCTTTTCTTTATTATAATAGCTCCTTAAGATGCTAATTATATCCCTGGGATACATGAGATATATATATAAAAGCTTCTTTTCCTGAAAGGTAAGAGGAGTTATATTCTCATAATTCATCATAATATCTCTACATTTATCCATATCATAGCCACTGCCTTTAATGGATTTATCTATAAAATCAGCTAAATCCTTGACTCTTAGATCAATTGTGCAATAATCGAAGTCCAGGAACCAAACATCCTCTCCTTTTATTATTATGTTATGATGTGCTAAATCACCGTGACACAATACTACTGCTTCTCTACTGCTTATTAGCTCCTGGTAGGCGCTATTTTCTAAAAGCTCCATGCACTTATACAGCGCCTTCTTTATCTCCTCTCCTGAGGAAGCAAAAAGATTATCAAACTCATTATGCCTTTCAAATTGCAAAAGCCTTCCCTGAAGCTCTGTTATTAATTTTATATCATTCTTTATTGTAAGCTTAAGCCTTCCTAAAGATATATTTTCTTCTCTGCATAAAAACTCACTGGGAAGCTCCTCTGCGATACCTAGAGAAGCTAAATGAAGTTTTCCTAGGGCACTGGCCGCTCCTACAACATCCACAGGATTATAAACCTCACACTCCCTCCCCTCGATGCCATTAATAAGCACATATATAGCTTCTTCATGATAAGCAAAAAAGTCTCCTGAAGAGCTTTTTTCAAATTCTATGGTATATGGATATTTCCTTTTAATATATTCTATAGCCTTTTCTATAAAATAAAATCTTTCTTTACCGTAAGACAGCTTTTTAAAAATCTTAGTGCCTTTATTGGTAAAGATTACATATACATTCCTTAAAGGTACAACATCAGTTACTTCTACATCGTATTCATCAAATATCCTGCTATTAAGGCAATAGCTAGTTAAATACTTATCTTCCCCATATCTAGATTCCAAACTATTTCCTCTCCTTCTAGATTTCTTCACCATCTTTTACCATGGCTGTATTTAAGCTGTAGGCATACTTTTCCGGCGTCCATGGTTTTTTCATCCTTCTATATCTTGTACAGACCTTAACACACTCATAAGGATAGTTGACCATCCCCCTTATAAAATCATAGCTACTTCCCTCTAAAGAAGAAGCTTCTATATATTTTTTTATAAGTTCATCATAAGGTAGCTGCTCCCTCTGTTTCTTTAATCGATTAATAAAATCAATTACATCACATTCTATGAGATTATAGGTGCATTTGTTCAAGGACTTTATATATATAACTCCATCTCTTCTATAGAAGCTATCTATATCAGCATTTCCAAGGCAGATCTCATTATTATTCATACTCCTATATACTTTCTTCGTATAATCAGAGGAAGAAGCAAGAGCTAAAGCCCTTTCACCTCTAGTTATTATTTTTTGCGCATACCGTTTAAGAGTTTCCTCAAAAACATTGGCTGGTTTTAAATCCTTTAAATAGCTTACATCTCTTTTTAGCCGCCGTAGATTAGCCTTATTATTTTCCATAAGCTCTCCTATTGAGCTGGTCAGATGATTACCAATATGTCCTTCATATCCCATAAGTCTTTTATGAAGCTCCGCTAAAATCTCAAGCTTTTCTGCTGCTTCCTCAAGGGTTATTCTATCCACCAATTCCTTATCCTTCACTGGGCTGATGTCTAATTCTATGCCTTTGCTCTCTAGATATTTGTTAAATTCATCTGTCAGCCTTATACTCATCCTTTACCTCCGTGTAATTTGTGTAGCCTAAAGGTTTCAATAAACTCCTGTTTATCGAGGATATCTTCCTTTATCTTTTTTAGCCTATTTACAAAAAACTCTTCTCCGTAGCTCTGCTGTTCCCAATAGTACTGCAAGCCTATCTGCCAATAATCCTGTGGAAATTCCATAAAAGCAGCTATTACCGGAATCTGTTCCTGCCTTATAATCTTCTCTTCTCTATAACCATTTAGAATAAGCTCACTCTTCTCTAATTCCCACCTGCCATTTTTCATGGCTCTTAGAAGAAGACTTGAAAGATCATGCAAATTACTATCCAAAATACAGTAGTCAAAATCAATAATATTAACCTTTCCTTTATCTCCAATCAATATATTATGGTGAGCAAAATCATGATGACAGAAGCCTCCTTTAAATATATCCTTCATCATTATCTCTCTATAGCCTGCTTTCTTAAGATTTGCTATAGCACTCTCCGCTATAATAAGCTCTTTCTCCATCATTTCTAGATATATACAATCAAAGCCCGACTTCTTAGCCTTCTGACTGATTCTTTTTCTAAAATCTAATATTTCATTTATTCTTGTTTCAAAGGTTTGAATCCAGCTAAACCATCCAATTCTTGGAGACATATCGCCTTTAATCATAAAGCCTTCACTGTAATTGTGAAGTCTGGCAAGTGCCCTCGCTGCCTCTAAAAGGTCATAGGGATTATCATAATTACATTCCCGAGCCCTGAGCCATGGAGATAGATAGCCGTAGCCTTCTCCAAAAGCTATATACCTTTCACCCTTTACTGTAGGAATAATAGGCACCAGCTCCTTAAACCCTCTTCTTTCTAGGTGCTCTATTGCAGAAATTATAAATTTAAAGTGAGAATACTTATATCTAATAAGCTTAAAGCAGTAACAGCCTTCCTCAGAATAAACCTTATAAATGTTTTTTTCCTTTATAGCAGAATATATCCTAAGCCTATAGTTAGCTTCTAAAAGCTCTGTAACCCTATCCAAAATATACAAATTCCTCCGTTCACTGCTTCTTTTTTTAGTATATGAAGCATAAATATATGCTGTGATAATTATTCACCAAGGGGATATAAGAATAATATTATTAATATATAGATATTTTTAGGAGTAACCTTATGAAAATAGCAATTGATGCAAGAGGAGTAACCCTTTATAAAGGTACTGGCATAGGAACTTATACTCAAGCCCTAATAAAAAATCTTTTAGAGGTGGACAGTAAAAATCAGTATATTCTTTTCTGGTGTGGCAGTGAATACAAAGCTTACGAAAAGCATAATTCAGAAATAGTTTTAACCTCAAAAAAGCATCAGCGCTTCTTTGAAGCTAATTACTTTCCCGAATATAATCATAAAAAAAATATAGATATCTATCATGTTCCTCAAAACGGTTTAGGCATTGAGCATTCCTTAGGACAGAGATGTATCTGTACCATCCACGACTTAATACCTTACTTGATGCCAGAAACCGTAGGAAAGGGATACCTTAAAAACTTTCTTAAAAAAATGCCTCAGGTTATTGAAAAATCCAATAGCTTGATAACTGTATCTAACTATTCTAAAGAGGATATTATGAGATTTTTTCCCTGGTATCCAGAAGAAGATATACACGTAATCCCCTTAGCTGCTAAAGAAATATTTAAACCTTTAGATAAGAAAATCTGCAGCAGCAAGCTCTATGATCTGTTCAAAATAGACAAACCGTTTATATTATATTTGGGTGGCTTTAGTCCTAGAAAGAATGTAAGAGGTGTAATTAATAGCTTTAAGAAAATATATAATAGCCTTAAGGAAGAGCATTATCTTGTTATAGGAGGAGCCTTAAAAGATGAGGGGGAAGCCTTATATAACGAGGTAATGAAAACAGCCTTTGGGGACAAAATAAAGTTTCTTGGCTATTTAGAGGAGAAGCTTCTGCCCTATCTATATAATAGCTGTAGCGCATTTATCTACCCTTCCTTTTATGAAGGCTTTGGCCTTCCACCCTTAGAGGCTATGAGCTGTGGTGCTCCTGTAATCACCTCTAACACCACCTCTATACCTGAGGTGGTAGCAGATGCAGGAATACTAGTAAATCCCAGCAGAGAAGATGAGCTATCAGAGGCTTTAATAAAGGTTATAAACAACCCTGATCTCAGTCTTACTCTTAGCAGGCTGGGTTTAGAGAGAAGTCAGTTATTTTCTTGGAATAATACTGCCCTTAAGACCCTAGAGGTATATAACAGCAAAATAATAAAGTGAGGAGTTTTATAGTCTCTCCTCACTTTATTTATTATGAACCCTGAAAGGAATTATTCTTCCATCCACGGTATTTTTCCAGCTCCTTGTCTAATCGGTTTACCACAAAGGTCAAAATAGCGGCGTCATCTAGAAAGCCTAAGCCTACTATAAAATCTGGGACTATATCTAAGGGGGATACAAAATATATTATTCCTGCCAATATTAATATCATATTTCCCTTTGAAACCTCACGATAATTTCCCTTTGACCAATCTCTAGCTAAGGCTATAAGAAGCTTAACCTTATCCCAAATCTCCTTTATTGGTCCCTTTTCTTTTTTTGAAGCCTTATCTTCCGCCTTATTTAATAATGTATCAGTGGACTCAGGATCACTATAATACTTCTCCGCCTTTTTATCCCATTTCTTATTTCTCTGCTCTTTAAAGGTTTTTAGTATATTTTTATAGTCCATTTCTTCATCTCCATAATAATTATTCTTTACTACTGCCCAGGATAATTAACCTCTCCATCAAAGTCGTTAAACAGCTGTATCTCCGGAGTTAGCTCTAGAGCTAAATTAATCTCAGAGTACTGATCCCTTTCAAAATGAATCTGTTCCTCCTCCAAAAGTCCTTTTAAAGCTTCCTTTTCTAGAGCTTCTGATTTATCAATTGCTTTAATAACTTCTTCTACCTTATAAGCATGCAAGCTTCCGTTCCTTATTCCTGCAGCCTTGAGCCCCTCATAGTCATCAAAAGCATTGCCTACCTCCATTTCACGAGAGGCAGCAAACTCTTCCTTGCTTTTATCCATCCATTGAAGAGCATAAGCTTCTGCTTCTCCTTTGCTATTAAAGCCTATGACCTGGGAGTATTCATCAAAAACCAGTATATATTCCTGCATTATAACCCTCCTTTGTCATATTATTATATTTATCTAATAATAGCATTAATATATAAAATATAGAGAAACAAAGCTTTATAAATTTGTTAATAATCCTTTCTTCAGATTATTACCCCCTACACTTGTAAATATATCAAATATAATGTAAAATAATTTATTATGTTAATTCAAATAAGGATGATTATTAATGAATATTGATACCTTTAGGTCCTTCTATGACGTCGCTACCTATAAAAGCATTTCGAAGGCTGCAGGTCTTTCCCATATTTCGCAATCTGCTCTAAGCCAACAGCTTAGCAACATGGAAAGTCGATTTGGCGTAAAGCTTTTCGAGAGAAGCAACAAAGGGGTTGAGCTTACTTCAGAAGGTAGAACTATATTGAAACACGTAGAAACAATGCTTCAGTCCTATGATAGGATGCTGGAGGATATTGAGAGCTTTAAAATGGCTAAGAGTATAGTGATAATTGACTCCTACTACAATCTGTCAAATTCTTCTATCCCAATTGTTTTATATAACTCCAAAAAACATTTTCCTACTCTTGATATTAGACTTAATAACACTGCCATCGATAATATTGAAACTAATATATCCAGCAATATTTCTGATCTCGCCTTATCCTTTAAGGAACCTGAGGATAACAGCCTGATGTACACAAAGCTTCTTGATGACACCTTAGTTTTAGTTGGTCCAAGCAATTTCAACGGTCCAGATTCAATTACTGGACAAGACCTTAGTAAATACCCCTTTATTCTCCTTCAAGATCAGTTTAATATTAAAAGACGACTGCAGCTTGCTCAAGAGGATTATAGGGAACACTTACCTTTAAATATTCTCTTTACGGTTAATACTATAGATATGGCAAGAAGCTCCGTATTAAAGGGCTATGGACTATCAATATTGCCAAGAGTATGTATCATGGATGACTTAATAAAAGGTACACTAAAAGAGATTACCTTAAAGAATATCTCCTTAGACTACTCTATATACCTCTTATATACACCTAATAATTATAGACTTATGAGACCGTTTATTGATTATGTAAAAAGGGAATGCAAAAAAATATATAATATAATTTAAGGAGAAGGACCCAAAGGTCCTTCTCCTTATTAATACTCTCTTATTAGAAGCTTATTTGCAATGTCTTTCAAAATTATCTTATAAGGGTTATTCGGAAGCTTTTCAATAAGTGTAAAAGCCTTTTCAGTATACCTAACTGCCAGCTCCTGAGCCTTTTTAACCCCACCCTTTTCCTGGACTAAAGAGATAATCCTGTGGATATCCTCTTTATTGAAGCTATCCTGCTTCACCAGCTTCAGAAGCTTACCGTCATCATTTCTTAATGCATATATTAAAGGCAAGGTAAATATCCCCTGGCTTAAATCATTTGCTGCAGGCTTACCTATTGCTTCGTCACTTCCTGAATAATCCAGTATATCATCAATTATTTGGAAGGCCATTCCGATATTATGTCCTATATTCCAAAAGATTCTACTGTCTCTATAAGAACAGCCAGATTCAGCAGCTCCTATATATAAACTCAAGGAAAAAAGCTCTGCTGTCTTACCGGATATCCTCGCCAAATACTCTTTTACTGTGGTCTTATGATTAAACCTTGAATTAAGCTGTTCTACTTCTCCTATGCATATCCTAGACATTGATTTCCCATCTATCTTAATAGCTTCCAATGAAGAATTCTCAGCTAGAAGCTTAAAACAAACACAAAAAAGAAAATCACCTATGTAAACAGCATAGTCCTTGCCATATTTTGATTGAACTGTTTCCTGCCCTCTCCGGAGCTTAGAATCATCTACTATATCATCATGAACCAAGGTAGCCATATGTAAAAGCTCCATTACTGCAGCCAACGATCTTGCCTTATCCTCACTATAGTTACCAAAATGAGAGGAAATTAAGGTAAAAGCTGGTCTTAGCATCTTACCACTAGAATTTAAAAGCTCTATTAATGAGCCTTCTATTCTTTTGTCTCTACATCTGATACTCTTCTTCATAATGTTTTGCACAGCTTCTATCTCGCCTCTAAGCTCAGGATATTGAAGCCACATTTTATCCATTGAATCAACCTCTATCTTTTTATTTTAGAAAAGTAAGGTATTTTCTGCAGGTGCTTAGTAAGATAATTAGCCGCTATACCCACAAATATACCCGTTCCTATACCAGCAATTGATAAGATTGGTAGATATAGCGTAACCCATATATTATGAAGAATTCCTGCAGCTACCAGCAGCTGTCCAACATTATGGAATACAGCACCGCTAGCGCTGACTCCAATAATACTCACCTTATCCTTGAATATTTCCTTAATTATAACCATAGCAACAAAGCTCAAAATACCACCAGCCATGCTATACATTAGGGTTGATAGACTTCCACCAAACATGGTGGATAAAATTATTCTGAGGGTAACCACTAAAAATGCATCCCTCTTTCTCTCTAATGTATATAATGCAATTACCGTAATAAGATTAGATAGCCCAAGCTTAGCACCTGGGGTAATAAAAGGTACTGGAATCATTGACTCAAAAAGGTGAAGAACTAAGGCCTGAGCAACCAATAGAGCTATATAAACCATTTTAATTGTATTTTTCATTAGTTATCACCTCAATAAGCAACGGAATCTAGCGGAGAGCTGTCATCTGTTGTACCCTTTACTTCTATCATAAGCTTATGAGGCAGACATATTATAGATTCTCCTGGATCAGTTATATGTCCGATTTCTAAGCAAAGCTTATCATTGCAATTTGCATCTATTATTGCTATGGAATTATCCTTTATTTCAATCTCGTTAAAGCCCTGGTCCGTGTGAACAATAAAACTGTCCTCTCCCCCATTTTCTGAGAGAGAAACAGTTTTATAGAGCTTTCCGCCGATTGTAATTTCTGCATAGGTTTCACTAGCTTCTACTGAATATTTTATTCCGAATAAAACTTCAGGAATAAAGGAAATTATAAGAAGCACAGCTATAATTATTATATCCAATTTCTTCATGCAGTAAATTCCACCTTTGTTTTTATTTAATTAAGCATACTTATAGAATACTGGATATTTAATCATTAGTCTAGTTATTACTACCATTTTTACTTCTGATTGTATGGAGCTACTCTATCACCATACCAGAAGCCCCGAACCTTATCATTAATCCATGGCATTACAAAATAATCAAGTCCAAAGGTTCTACCTGCTCCACACATAAGAGCTATAGAGCCAAAGAAATACCATAATATGTCCCATCCGGCCATGGCAGAAAGAATAAAGTTAACAACCATAAAGGCTGAAGCAGCACTAGCTAAGAAGGTAAATAAGCCTGCTATGAGAGCAAGTCCCATACCTATTTCAAGAATAACCACCATTCTCTGGAACCATACAGCCATTTCTGGAGTAGGTATCATAATTTCCATTATACCTTCATAAAGCTTAGGCATTTTAGATATAATTGGAGTTGCCCATTCTGTAGCAGCTTCTGCAGTCTGAGATGCACTAGTAGTAGCATCAGATGCTCCTGAGGCTCCATCAGCTGTTAACCAAGAAAATGGCATCTTTACATTGCCCATACGCATCCAGCTATCCTCACCTATACCTGCTGTGAATTTCTTAAGTCCCTTGGCAGCTTCCCAATTTGCAGTTCCTACAAGCTTTTCAAAACCTTCTAAGAACCAAAGAACACCTATATATATTCTGAGAGGAACAAGCCATAATCTATTTCCCTTTGAGGATAAATGTCCTCGCATAATCGATCTCTTATCTTCAATAGTAAAGAATTCATGCTGAAGATAATGATATACAGCATGTACCCCATTAACTCCAAATAGGTAATACATATTTATTAAATGCTTCATTAATAGAGCAAAGAATCCAGAAAGCTTTATTCCTGAAAGATCAGCTACACCGTATTTTCCTCCAACAGAAACCATAAAGCCATGATAATTAGATTTGAATTCCTTCTTTTCAGTGCTATTGATGTCAGCAACAATAGTATTTACAGCTGTCATTGCTGTCTGTTCTGCAGCTTCTACTATCTGAGGTGTACCCTTGCCAGGCTCCTCTTCATAATAAGCTAAATCACCTACTGCAAATACATTATCATGTCCAATTACCTGCATAAATTCATTGGTCTGCAATCTACCAGCCCTAGCTCTATCTAAGCCATACTCACCAACCTGACCGTTAGCCTGTATACCGCATGTCCATATTAATGTTTCAGTAGCAATCTTCTCTCCGCTTTTAAGTACTATTCCCTTAGGATTAACTTCAACTATCGGTGAATTCTTTAATACCTTCACCCCATGCTTAAGCATATAGTTTTCAGCTTTATCTGCCTGCTTTCTATCTAGCATATTTAATATGGTACCTAAAGCTTCTACTACATATAAGGAAACCTCATCCTTATCTATTCCATAATCCTTAGCGAGCTTATTCTTCCACTCTAAAAGCTCTCCAGCCATTTCAATACCTGTAAAACCTGAGCCAGCAACCACAAAGGACAGCATGTCCCTTCTCTTTTTAGGATCTAACTCTCTGGAAGCCTTATCAAAGGTATTCTGGATATGCTTTCTGATTTTTAAAGCGTCCTCGAAGGACCAAAGGGTAAATCCATTTTCCTTAACACCAGGAACACCGAAGAAAGCTGGTTCAGAACCTGTACCAATTAATAGATAGTCATATTTGAAGCTATCATTTTTAGTTTTAACTGTTTGTGTTTCGATATCTACCTTTGTAATATAATCTACTACAACCTTAACCTTGGTTCTGTGAAAAATCTTTGAAAGCTCTACCTGAACAGACTCAGGGTGAACTCTTCCTCCAGCTACCTCATGAAGCTCAGTCATCAGTGTATGGAAGGGATTTTTATCAATAAGTGTAATTTCAACACTATCATTTTTTTTGTATTTCTTAGCTAGCTTTTTCGCCGCATGGACACCTGCATAGCCTGCCCCCAATATAACGATGTGTTTGTTATCCAACTAAATCACTCCTTAATTTTTATCATACCTATAATAGAACAAGTAAACTACCATATTAAATATATATAGAAAGTTAAATATTGTCTATAATTATTTATAACCTTAAATTAACATTTTTTCAATATAAAGATTTGACCAGAGCCCTTGAAAACACTAGTTTGTTAAGTTAAAAATTATACAAAGATACTGTAAATTGTGATAAGTTTATCTAATATTGCATTAGTAATTTGAATATGCAGATAATAGAAACTCGTTGTATAATTTGATATGTAGTTAGTGAAAACGACTATATATCAAAAGGGGGATACAAAAAATGAAAAGAAACAAAATAATGAGTTTAGCTGCTGCATCTGTTTTAGCTTTAACAATACTAGCTGGATGTGGAAGCAACGATAAGGACGCTGCTCCAGCATCAGATTATAAAGATGGAAAATACAGGGCAGAGTATGATCAAATTGATAAGAACGGTTGGAAGGCTTTCGTTGAGCTTACCGTTAAGGATGGAAAAATCGCTGAGGTAGATTATGACTATCTTAACGACAAGGAAGAAAGAAAGTCAGAAAATGAAGCATACAACACAAAGATGAAGGAAGTTGCAGGAACAAACCCTGAAGCATACTTACCTGAGCTTGAAAAGGCTTTAGTGGACAAGCAGGACGCTTCTAAGATAGATAACATCACTGGAGCTACTCATTCTGTTGATGGCTTCAAAGAAATGGTTGCTAAGCTTGTAGATGAGAAGATCAAAAAGGGTGACGAAACAACTTTAGTAATTGCTCAACCTTCTCCAGCAGAAGAAGTTAAATTAACTGATGGTACCTACAAAGCAGAATACGATAAGTTTGATAGCCACAGCTGGAAGGCTTTCACTGAAATCACTGTAAAAGATGGAAAAATCGCTGAAGTTAATTTCGACTACGTAAATGATAAAGGCGAAATGAAATCTGAAAGTGCTGAATACAATGAAAGCATGAAGAAGGTTTCTGGAACTAATCCAGAGGAATTTACTCCAGTACTTGAGAAGGCTTTAGTTGACTCTCAGGATCCTTCCAAGGTTGACACTGTTACAGGAGCTACTTCCTCATCTAACGATTTCAAAGCTTTAGCTACTAAGCTTATATCAGAAAAAATAGCTAAGGGTGACACTACTACTTTAGTTGTAGAATTACCAGCTGAATAATAAATATAAAAAGACTTTAGGATATCCTGAAGTCTTTTTTTAAAGTTTTATTACCTCCTTATGGTAAAGAAAAAGCTTTTGTAATATAATACCTACATACTAATGATTTGACAGGAGGATATCATGTTCAAAAAAAGCACTTTCATAAAGGTAATTTCTGCTTCTCTTCTTTCTTTAATGCTCCTATCTGGCTGTAGCTATAAGGAAAGTAAGGAGGCTGAAGAAAAGGATAATACCCCCCTCACGAAAACGGAATTTTATATGGGAACAGTTATAACTATTAGCCTTTATGACCATAAAGATGAAAAAATTTTAGATGAAGCCTTTGAAAGAGTAAAGTCTATAGAAGCAGAGCTCAGTATAAATGCAGAAGGCACAGAAATCGATAAAATAAATGAAGCAGCAGGAAAAGAAGCTATTAAGGTATCAGAGGATGCCTTTACAAATATAAAAAAAGGGTTAGAATACTCTAAAGAAACAGAGGGAACCTTTGACATAACCATAGGCCCCTTAGTGAAGCTCTGGAGCATTGGGCTCCCTGAGGCAAAGGTGCCTACAGAAGAAGAAATAAAGGCTGCTATCAGCCATATAGGCTATGATAAGGTTGTCCTTGACGAAGATAAGCGTACAGTTTTTCTTCAGGAGGAAGGCATGATGCTGGACTTAGGTAGCATTGCAAAAGGCTATACCGCTGATGTAATCGGTGAGCTTTTGAAGTCCCATGGTGTTGAAAATGCCCTTATTGACCTTGGTGGTAACATATTAGCCCTTGGTGAGAATCCCGAAGGAAGACCATGGAAAATCGGTGTTCAGAACCCAGAGGACACAAGAGGCGAAATAATTGGTTATGTATCTATAGAAAATAAATCTGTGGTTACCTCCGGTATCTATGAAAGATTTTTAGAGCAGGACGGAAAGAAATATCACCACCTCCTCAACCCCTTTACTGGCTATCCCTATGATAATGAACTCATGGGTGTTACCATTATAAGCGATGAGTCTATCGATGGTGATGCTCTTTCCACCTCAGTATTTTCTAAGGGTCTTCAGGGAGGCATAGAATTTATAGAAACCATTGAGGATGTAGATGCAATATTTGTTACTAAGGAAAAGAATATTTACATGACCTCCGGTCTTAAAGATAACTTTGTTATAACTAATAATAGTTTTACCATAGCAGAATAGCCCTTTAAAAAGAGCATAGGATCCATATCCTATGCTCATATTTTTACTAGACTATTAAATTATTTTATTTCAACCTGTTGGTTCTGAAGAACCTTAACCTTAAGGAGAACTACCATCTTTTCTATGATCTTGCAATACTCTTCTTCCTTATCCTTGCCCTTATCGTCGTAGCAGTCTTCATCCTTCTTTTTAGGATATTTATTCTCTTCTTTAATCTGATCAAGATCAAATATCTTTGCACTAATTAGTTCGCAGAAAGGTCTTTCTACAAAGTAGATGTCTTCCTCGTAGCCAGTCTCGCAGAGAAGCTTTCCTAATGTTTCTTCGCAATCATTCTTGCAGCCTACTTCTCTCTGGAAGTAATCAAACTCCTTGCTTCTGCTTCTGAATCTAAATTCTGGAGCAGTTTCAAACCATACATCAGTTACTGTCTGGAAAGGAACCTTAGCTGTTGCATCCTTAATGGATCCTCTCTTTACATCGGCATATTCGCACTCATCTACTGTAGCATATTCAATATTCTTTTCCACAAAGCCTTTGATAAATAGCTTACCTGATTTAGGCTTGCCATCGCAGTCTTTCTCTCCTGCATTGGGGATTAGCTTGCACTGAATTAGCTGTACATTCTTCTTAATTCTCTTAATTTCAGAAAACTTATCCTTGATATCTATAATAGCTTCAACATCTATCTGTACTTCCTTCTCAGCAAGTACAACAGGCACTTTTATAGTAACTGGTCCACAAATACCCTTAGGCTCAATATTTCTTCCAGGACTAAAAGGTAAGGTTTCAGCTTTAACTGTTCCGCAAGGTTTATATTTATATTCGTATCCCACTTTATATTCCTCCTAGTGTAAAAGATTTTAAAACATTATCTCTAATAGCATTATATTAATAAGCCCTTTTTTTGTGACGAAATAATAAGGCTAATAGAATATTTCTCCTTAAGAGTGAATATACCTATGATTCAAGCATATAAATTAACAAATAAATCAATCAGAGGTATCCATGAAAAAAAATACTACCGTAGATATTCTCGGCTTATCAGAGGAAAAGGAGCTTTCTAACCTTCCCCTTACCAATTTATCGTATTTTAATGACAGAGAACATATACATCATGGGTTGGATGCGGAAGGAATACTCTCTATAGCTAAGGTTGAAATAAGTCTTTCCATCACTTCTCAGAGAGAGATATACCTTCCTTTCCAGAAGCTATTATTCCTTGATGGTGAAAAGATTCTAATTCTTAGCTATACCAGTGAAGAAGGAAGCTTTATTAAAAAAAATTATCTCCTGCCCTTTAGTACAGTAATCACATTAGATAAAAAAGCAATTCCAAGCATAATAAGTGTATACCCTCTACACCTATACCCCTATTTAACCAGTGATGGCATAGTATATATTCACACCCACTATGCAGCAGCTGTGACCTTAAACGATAAATTTGACAATATAACCGAGACCATGGGATATTTTAATCCTGATGAAGAATCACTTTAGGAGGCCTGTATGAATATATGCTTAGATTCCTATGGAATATTAAATCTTCCCGGCACCTTTATAGCTTCTTATAGCTCAGAGCTCACCAGACAGCTTTCTAAAACAGAATACCCTTCAGTTATCCATGGAATAATTGAAGGCAGTAGAGAAAGCTTACCTTTTAAACCAAGCTCCTGGTGTATTACTCCCAATATCTTCTTAGATAGGATAAATAATAATTATGAAGCTCTTGAAGCTTACCTTAGGGAAGAAAATATTAATGTCTTCCATTCCCTAAATAATGGCTTTAGCTTACCTGAGGAGAAAGTTTGCAGCTATGTATCAACAATTCACTCCCTTTATCCTCTAGAGCATAAGGAAATGGTGGACAGCAGCTATTATAAAAAGTTTCATAAATCATTGCCACGGGTCTTAGAAAAATCCGACAAGATCATTGCTGTATCCCCCTTCATACAGAAAGAGCTCATGAGAATATTAGACATTCCTTCAGAAAAAATAGCAGTAATCTATCCACTGCTATCTAAAGAAATGAAGCCCCTTGCCCCCGGTATATGCAGAGATCTCCTTGCTGAGAAGTATGGTATTTTTGAAGATTTCATTTACTACTCTGGTAATATTCATAGAAGCAAAAATCTATCAGAGCTAATTAAGATATTCAAAATAGTAGCTAATAGAAATCCAAAGGTTAATCTTATAATCTCAGGCTCCATAGATGGTAAAAAAGACGAATATTATAAAGAGCTCCTGGCGCTTATTTCAAAGCTTTCCTTAAATGATAGGGTAATATTTACTGGTATTGTACCTAAGGAGGATATGGTATATTTTTATAATAGAGCTCGCTGCACCATAAGCCTATCAGAATATGATGGCTATCCTTTAAGCCTCGTTGAAGCCTCAGCCTGCCTCACACCTGTTATTTGCCTTTCCACAGAAGTAAATCTTGATGTACTTAGAGATACAGCAGTAACCTGTCATTTAGAAAAAACTAAAGAAATCAGCGATGTCCTTGCATATATCTGCGGCAGTAGAGAAGTACGCAGTCACATCATCAGCAAAATGAAGCCTGCAAAAATCGGTACTGTAGAGGAATATATCGAGCTATATGAAAACCTGGAATAAAAAAATTGCGGCGAAGCAGTAGCTTCGCCGCACTATTATATAATTTCTATTATGCTATCAATCACTTCAGCCTCACAATTACCTTCAATATAATCAAGAACCCTCTGAAGAACACTGTTGGCATGTGAGGTTTCATTACTTACACAGGCTATTCCCAGCACTATGCTTTGGTGAAGATCTTGATCCTCAATCTCTGCCACGGATACATTGAACTTGTTTTTGATTCTTTCGGTGATGCTCCTTAAGACCATTCTTTTTTCCTTAAGGCTGTGTGACCAAGGAACCATAAGCTTAACCTCTAATGTACCTATAATCATAATATCCTCCTAAAGCTCTATTCATTATATTAATATTATATCAAAGCTTAAGGAATCTTATAATCCTTATAGATATTTAATTTCAGGTAGTTTTTCTTCCTTTACAGCAGGATCAAAATTTGATGGTGGATAGCCTATAGGTAGTATAGCCACAGGAATTTCCTTAGAATCTCCTCCGATTATTCCCTTAACTTCCTCCACATCAAAGTTTCCTACCCAGGTAGTAACCAAACCTAAGGCTTCCACAGCAAGCATTGCATAAGTGCAAGCTATTGTAGCATCTTGAACACTATATAGCTCTTCACCTTTTTTTCCATAGTACTTACTAGAAATCTCAGGCAAAGCACTAAATACTAGTACTACAGGAGCGCTATCTACAAAGGTTATCTCCTGAAGATCTTGTCTTATTTCCCTAGACTTTATCACAGTAACCTTAAAATCCTCAAGGTTGCCAGCTGTAGGTGAAAGCTTTATAATATCAAGAATCTTATTGATTATTTCCTCACTAACCTTTTCTTCAGAAAATTTTCTAATAGATCTTCTTTTTAATGATAATTCCATAAGCTGTGTATACATAATGATGAACCTCCCAAAAACATAATTATTAATTCAACACCCTTGTCTAATTAGCATTTCTTATTGATTACTTTAAGATTTAGTAAAAACTTTATCCTATAGCTTGATTATACACATTGAGTAAATTAATTACAATATTTACAATATTAACTACACAGATTATTAACAATTAATACTTATTTACGACATAAAATAATACTTTGTTAATAGTTCATGGAGGGATGTTTCCTCTTGCCCAGCTTCTAGATTAATCAAAAAGTCAATTTCTCTCTCTTCTACTTCTCCTGTGAGACATGTCCATTTAGCTGTTATCTCCTTATTGTACTCTAATGCCCCGAAACCAAGTGCTTTTGCCAAGGAAAAAGCAGTTACTGGCTTAAAAGAAACTATAGTTTTTATTCCTTCATAGAAATTTACAAGGATAGTGGCTGTTTCAATCAGCTCCCTATCAATTCTTTGCTTAACCTCCTCTACAGAAATATTCAGCATTATTGCTAGTTCAGTAAGATTAATAACATCCTCAGGATTATTTGCCGTGGATAAACAAATATTCTTTTTTTCCTGCTTATGTGTTAAAAAGCTTATTGCCCTATCCTTTTCCTCCTTTGGATTTACTAATAGGGTATAGGGATTTAAACAGTAGCTTTCTACATTACCACTGTGTACAATCTCCCCCAGGAGGGAGAGTTCCTCTGGATTCTTAGAAGAAGAAATAATCATATAATTACCTAAGCTCCTTGGATTTCCCTTTATAAAAGTATATAAAGCCTCTATAAGATCAATGCCCCCAACAAAAATATTATCTTTCAGTGATATATCATATTCCGTAAGAAACCTCTGTATATCCTTCCTGCATTGACAATCAAAAATTATCACCTGACTCTGAGGATTCAATATAGCATCTTTCTTACTAATCAGTATTATCTCTTCCTTCTTCCATATTTCTCTCAAATATTCTGGTAAATACAGATAATCATAGCCTTCGCCTTTTGAGGATAAGGAAATTAAATAGCCACCAAAAACAGAGAGTTTTCTTCTTCTATCTCCTACAAAAAAAAGCACCTTATCCTTATCCTTCTTAATATCCTTAACAATTTTCAAGGCTTTAGTAGAACTTAATAATTCTTTACCTGAATATAGTATCCTTACCTCATGGTCACTGTTTTCTATAAGACCAATATTTTTATCAAAGAGCCTAAGAATAAAATTATAATCACCACACTGCTCACTGGTTAAGCCTAAATCAATTCTACACCTTAAGCCTATGTCCTTAAGCTTTCTGGCTGTGTATATCATGTCATAATAATTATAAAAGTAAATCCCAATTATCATCCTTCCCTCCTATTTTCTTAAGGCTAAGTAAGTATTTATACAATATACTAATAGATCAATGATAAAATGTATAATATTAGGATATTTTCAAATGAATATATTCTTATACCTCTAAATTGCATAAAAATAGGACATCCTGCTAATGAAAGAAGAATGTCCTATCTATAATATTTTATTTTTTTCCTGTTGTGCCGAAGCCTCCTCGATCTATGTCTTCAAGCTCCTCACATTCAACAAAGTTAAGCTTAGGCTGGTTTTCTACAATTCTAAATTGACAGATACGATCATTAAATTCAATTTTTGTATCTCTAAGAGCATATACAGGTACATACCACTGATCATTGGTACCAGAATAAGAATTATCAATAACTCCTTGAGAGTTAGTTTGTATTATACCAAAGTTTTTAAAGGTAGAGCTCCTAGGAACCACATGTGCTTCATAGCCTGATGGGAGAACCATGGCAACGCCTAAAGGAATTAACCTGTATTCACCTTTTTTAAGCACAACTGTCTCTGCTGCTCTTAAATCGATCCAATCGGACTTTCCATCTATGTATCTGAGCCTTTCAAGCTTATCTGAAAAATACTTAATTCTTATGTTTTCCAATTTAATACTCCCTTTCCTAGTAGCTTTACTGTTCATGAAAATAACTCATGAACACAAAAAACAGGAAGGATTGCTCCTTCCTGTATATTTTACCACCAACAACCGCATAAGAATAGCAACAAAATTATAATTAGCAGGTTGTCATCTATTATATTATTATTGCAGTGATGCTGTGGCCTAGGTTTTCTTTCTCTGAATCTATTAATAACAGCGATCTCCTCTACTACATCTCCTGAAGAAATTCTAACTCTAGAGCTTGGTTTATATATAGGAGATAAATAATTTCTTTCGTCCACATCTGCAACTACATGGTATATACCTCTTTCAAGTCCCTGGAAAGTTAGCTCACCACAGCGATCTGTCCTGCCTTCTCTAATAGGTTTCTTACAGCCTTCTTTAAAAAGGAATATCCTTATATCAGGCTGAGGTGTTAAAGTATCTCTCACCCATAAAAAAGAAAAAACCTTAATAGCTCCATTGAAATAACAGTTATTTCCTCTCTTTACCTCATTTAGTTCCTCTATGTCAAAGTTCATCTCTTTCACCTCCGTAGTTCTACTATATAATATGAAAACACAGAGGCTATGTTACACAAAACACTAAAGAGAGCTATATTTAAATTATAATAGCTCTCTTTTTTAATTATTCTTTTGTTAATTTGAATATCTTGAAGGTCATAGGTTCCATAAAGATTTCTCTAGTATCAGCACCTATTACTTCATTGGTTAATAGCTCCTCTTCCAGGGAATATGGAACTACTAGCTTTTCCTCTTCTTGAGAATTATTTATAACTACAAGAAGTCTTTCCTCTTGATACCCTCTTATGAAGGAAAGTACCATATCTCTAGCTTCTACCACCTTGAACTCACCATGCACAAGGGCTTTATTTTCTTTCCTTATTTTATTGAGCTTTTTATAATAGGATAGCAGATCATTGTCCTGTTTAGCTTCATCCCACACCATGCATCTTCTGGAATAAGGATCATTTGTCCCTTTCATCCCCACTTCAGTTCCATAATAAATATAAGGAATACCAATATAAGTATACTGAAGAGCTGCAGCCAGCTTCAAGCTATCCTTTCTCCCCATGCTTTCTGTAATAAATCTTGGGGTATCATGGCTGTCGATAAGATTTAGAAGCTGTTTATTTATCTTTTCATGATATAAGCTTCTATAATTCTCTAGGATGTCAATGGCTTTATCTGCAGTGATATTTCTTTTAGCAAAAAACTCTAGGCATACATCTCGGAAGGGATAGTTCATAGTACTGTCCAACTGATCTCCTCTTAAAAAGGCAGCACCCTCATGCTGTATTTCACCAATAATAAAAGCGTCCTTATATACCTTTTTTACTCCTTCTCTAAAGGCTCTTAAGAATTTATGGTCTATTTCATCACATACATCTAATCGCCAACCATCAATTCCCACTTCCTTAATCCAGTACTTTCCTACCTCCACGAAATAATCCACAACCTCAGGATTCTTTGTATTGAGCTTAGGCATATATCCTTCTCCAAAGCCAAAGGTTATATAGTTTGGTTTCTCCAGATCTATTGGAAAGCTATTTATAAAATACCAATCCTTGTACCTAGACTTTTCTCCTTTTTCTATAACATCCTGAAAAGCAAAAAAGTCAGAGCCACTGTGATTAAACACCCCATCAAAAACTATCCTTATTCCCTTATCGTGAGCCACATCCACCATTTTTTTAGCTGTTTCTATATCTCCAAAATAAGGATCTATTTTATAATAGTCCTTTGTATTGTATTTATGATTAGAGGTTGATTCAAAAATAGGAGTAAAGTATATCATATCCACTCCCAGCTTTTTTAAATAATCAAGCTTATCTATAATCCCTTGCAGATCCCCACCGAACATAGTGGTGGTAGATACCTCTTTCCCCCAAGGAAGAGTGCCATCTGGATCATTTTCCTTATTTCCATTGAAAAATCTATCGGGAAACAACTGATAAACAATAGCCTCTTGAGCCCAGGCTACCTCTTCATATAAATCTCCTAAGGCTAAATATGGATAGTTGAAGGCACCAGCATCACCTGGCTTCTTATCTGTAAAGCCTCTTTCATAATAATACCCCGTCTCTCCATTCTTATCCTTTAGCTCAAAGAAATATCTATATCTTTGATACTCTAAGGAAATGTTTGTCCTATAAAAAGTAAAGAATTCTGTTTCTATGTATTTTTCCATGGGAGCTGTATTATAAGGAGCTTCGCCATCATATCTATCTTTATAATATATTGTAACACTATCCATATCTCCAGCTGCAACTCTTAGTATAACCCTAAGATTCTCTTGATCCATTCCATAAACAAAAGGCACATCAGTATTATGTAATATAGCGTGTTTATTCATGATATCCTCCTTTGACTTTTGTATATAAGTAATTATAAATAAATTTAAGAATTTTGCTATAAACATTTTGTAAAAGAATAATGGAGAGAGCAGGCTCCCTCCATCTTATAAGCAAAATTATTTAAAAGCCTGTTTATAATAATCCTGTAAGAAGTTAAGAATTAGGCAGGCCTAAAATATACGCTGACTTCTTAGGAACAATTATTTCATTATCTAAAATAATCCTCTTTCCTTCTGGATATGCCCCTTCTTCATCTAGCAACAATTTATACTTATCCTTGCCAGTATTTAAGGAAAAAGCCTCCTCAGAACCATTATAAATAACCAGCAGCCTTTCCCAAAGCTCCTTATGGTTTTTGCTTCCTTGAAAAACATAAGCCACCACAGATTTTTTTCCTGTATCCATAAAGCTTATATTATTTATTATACTTCTATCCCTATTATCAAAGACGCTAAAGGACTTTCTTATTGTAATTAGGCCTTTATAATAGTCCACTAAAGATTTATGAGCATATATTCTCTGCCAATCTAGCTGATTAAGCTTCACTGGAGATTTATAGCTATCTCCAATGCCATTTTTTGTTCTTGCCCCCTCCTCACCTGCCTGAAAAAAAGGTATTCCCAAGGAAGTGAGGTATATGGCTGCAGCTAGCTTATTTAGCCTTATTGCTCCTTCACTAAACTCATAAAATTTTAGTTTCTGCTTCCCATTATTCAGGGTATAAAGGAGCTTATCCCACAAAGTAAAATTATCATGGGAGGATGCATAGGATATGATCTGTCCCGGCCCCTTAGGTATAAATGAATTATTATTGTCGCAGTGAGCATATACAGCACTCTTTATTTTGTCTTCTAGGTCCTTACCACCATTTATAAAGCCAGGATCCTCTTCAATAAACACGCTGCCTTTGATAGCATCTCTTGTATCATCACTAAAAATAGCTATTCTTTCATCAAGGAGATGAATATTATCCTTAACCGCAGGTAAGCAGCCTTCTGCCATAGGACTATGGGAGCATTGCCAGGGCTCACCGTAAATAAGTAGCTTTTCTCCCCCAGGGAGGCTATCTAGTGCCTTTCTTATTTCATTCATGGTATCAACATCATGAAGCCCCATTAAATCAAAGCGAAAGCCATCTATATGATACTCCTTGGCCCAATAGCAAACAGAGTCAATGATAAACTTTCTAAACATCAACCTTTCACTAGCAGTATCATTGCCACAGCCTGAGCCATTAGAAAAACTTCCATCCTCATTTAATCTGTAATAATAATAAGGTACTGTAGCTTGAAAAGCAGAAGCTGTATTAAAGGTGTGATTATAAACCACATCCATTATTACTCCTATACCTTCCTCATGAAGGGCTTTCACCATTTCCTTAAACTCTTTTATTCTCACCTCTCCATTAAAGGGATCGGAAGAATAAGAGCCTTCTGGAAGGTTGTAATTCTGAGGATCATAACCCCAGTTAAAGCTATCCTCATGAATTTTACTCTCATCAATTGATTGAAAATCAAAGACTGGCAGTAAATGAACATAATTAATACCCAGGTCCTTAATATAAGACAAACAGGTAGGCTCTTTTCCTTCACCCTTTAAAGTGGTGTTTTTCTCAGTAAAAGCCTTATATTTCCCTCTGTTTTTCTCAGTAACTCCACTGTCAGGATCACTGGAAAAATCCTTAACATGCACCTCATATATTACCGGTCTCTGGTGCTGTAGATTTCTAAGACAATCCTCATCCCAGCCCTCAGGATTGGTTTTCTCTAAATCAACCACCATGGTCCTTCTTCCATTTACTCCTGCAGCTCTTCCATATATGTCCTGAGTTTCCTTCACCTCATCCATAACCTCTACGGAATAGGTGTAGTATATCCCAGCTAAATCCTCCTTAACCTCACAGCTCCAGACCCCCTTATTACTTTTATCCATAGACAAGCTCTGTAAAAAAGCTTCCTTATTATCAGGATTTCCATCACTATATAAATTAAGAGTAACAGCAGAAGCCGTGGGAGCCCAGAGCTTAAATACAGTCTTTTCATGACTGTATACAGCACCTAAATCGTCACCTTCATAATAATACTCATCCTCAAACTCCTTAGAATCAAAAAGCTTCTTCCATTCTATTGGAGACTTTTTCTTCGGCAGCATCTATAACACTTCCTCCATATTAAATTGATAGAATATTAACCTTTAACTGCACCACCCACAGCTTCAGCATAATATTTCTGAACCATTAGGAACAATATAGCTATAGGTATAGAAATCAATACACAGCCTGCAAAAAACCTCGTATAATAATACTCAATAAACTCGGCCTCAAGCATCGTCCACAATCCAACGGCAATGGTGTAATAGGCCTTGTCCTGACCTAATATAACCCTTGCAAATATAAAGTCCACCCAGGGTCCAATAAAGGATTGGAGCATTGTATATACTATTATTGGTTTAGATAATGGAATTGTTATCTTTGTAAATACATCCCACTTCGTAGCTCCGTCTATATAGGCAGCTTCGTCAATGGATTTACTTATAGTGTCAAAGAAGCCCTTAGCTATATAAAAACCGAGGCCAGCTCCAGCAGAATAAACAATGACCAGAGCAAAGAGCTTTAACTGTCCTGTTTCTAATAGTCCCATCCCTTTAATTATATAATATACTGCTATCATTGACATAAAACCTGGAAACATTCCTAAAATAAGAGCTATATTCAAAAGGCTCTTCCTCATTTTAAATCTTAGCCTGGACATAACATAAGAAACTGATAGAACAAAAAATACAGAAATTATACAGCTAAGTATAGCTACAATAAAGGTATTTCCAAACCATCTTGTAAAGTTTAAGCTACCAGAGGTATCAAATAGATTTAAGTAATTATTAAGAGTATACCCCTTAGGAAATACATAGCTCTTATAGGCTCCCCCTTCTTCTCTAAAGGAGGTTAAAATAGTAAAGAATATAGGAAGCACCCATATAAAGGCTAAAACTCCTAGGAATATATGGACAAATGTATTAGATATAAGCCCTTTTATATTCATTCTTCTTTTCTTAACTTTTCTTTGTGTCATCATTATTGGAATCCCTCCTCATTTTTGTAGGCACCAGTTCGGCGATAAACTAGGAGTGAAGAAGTGGCCATAATAACGAAGATTATAATACCAATAACAGAACCCAAATTATAATCCTTCTTTTCTATGGTTAGCTTATAAAGCCAGGTAACCAGCAGGTCTGTTTTACCAGCATTATATAAATCTAAGCTTTCAGGTCCTCCTCCTGTTAGCAGATAAATTACATTAAAGTTATTGATATTTCCTACAAACTGAGTAATTAGATAAGGTGCCGTGATAAAGAGCATATAAGGCAAGGTTATCTTAAAGAAGATTGCAATATTGCCAGCCCCATCAATCCTGGCTGATTCATAAAGCTCTGAAGGAATATTTTGAAGAATTCCTGTGGTAGTGAGCATGGTGAAGGGTACACCTATCCAGATGTTAATTATTATAATCATAACCTTTGCTATTCCCGCATTGGTAAAGAAAGGGATAGATTCTGTAGCCTCTAAAACTCCCACGGTTCTAAGTAAAACATTCATAGGACCATTAGCATTAAAAATTACTCTCATGGTAAGCAAGGAAACAAACTGAGGCATAGCTACAGATAGTATAAATATAAATCTCCAGAAGCCCTTTGCCCTTGTTTTTTTTCTATTAATAATAATGGCAAGGATCATACCCAAAACATAGCAGCTTACGGTAGCTGCAAAAGCCCAGATAACTGTCCAGGTGAGGGTCGTCCAAAAGGTACTTGAAATCTTACCTCCAAAGGAAAGCATGCTAACAAAGTTTTTAAATCCTACCCAATCAAATAGATTGCCTGGGGGCTGATGCTTACTGTCATAATTGGTGAAGGCTATTAAAATCATATATACCAGAGGTATAATTGTAAAAACAACAATTCCCGTAATAGGTAAGAATAACAAGGTAACATGGAGCCTTTCATCAATTAGCATTTTTAGCTCCTGTTTGAAGGATAGAGGGGTATTTCCCTTTTCTACCTGCTTCTGAACAGAATAAGCACTTTTTACAGAAGAAACAGCAAGGATTATAGTCACAATAAAAATGAAAATAGTAATTACACCATATAACAACATAAGCATAGAGTTATCCCCAGCAACATATTCATATATTTGCTTGGATTCATTAAAAACCTCCTGCTGAACATTTGTCCCAAGTGTTGTAAAATTTATCAAAGAATTTATTCCAAAAAGGATTATATAGCTAAGACAGCTAATTTCTAAAGCTAAAAATATGAATCCTTTAACTATCTGCTTATGGAATAAATTCCCTAGTCCCCAAATTAATAAAGAAGCTCTGGTTATTTTACTTCCTTTAATAAGCGCCTCGCCTACTCCTGATTTGGGGGATGCATCTTTTTTACGAAGGATATTATTACGTTGGATCTTCACTACAGCCACCCTCTTTTTCTAAAAATCTATCTCTCTAATAATTGATATTTATAAAATAAAACATATAATTATGCAGATTTTTCATAGTCTTTATTAAAAAGGTGTTCTTGAGAAGATCAAGAACACCTATATCATTACTTTTAAGTAAGGTTTATTGAAGTATTATTCTACCTTCATGTTATCTACAAATTTATCCAATCTTTCTTGGGCATTAGCCTTTGTAAGCTCACCATTTCTTATTTCTGTTGCTATAGCGCCAGCATTTGTCCAGTATTTGTTACCGAATTCACTGGAGGTTGGCTGCATTATTGAAGCCTTTTCAACTACACCGATTATAGCAGTTGCAACTTCATCAGCCTTAACAGCATCGCTGCTTCCAGCAGTTTTATTAGTAGGTACTTGATTGGTTTCTTCATATCTCTTAACCTGCATTTCTTCACTTCCTAAGTAGGCAGCTAAAGCAACAGCTACTTCAGGATTCTTAGAGTTAGAATTTACACCAATTACCTTAGAGCCATAGAAGGCTTTAAGCTGATAATCAGTGCCATCAGGATTGAAGGTAGGAAGCACAGCAACACCTAAATCATCTCCTAAAGCATCTTTATATAAGTTGTAATTCCAGGAACCATCAAACCAAGCGCCAACTCTATGAGCAGCAGTTAATTCTGAAAGAGATACGTCATCATTATAAGCAACCTTAGGATTGTTAATAAGGTCAACTAAATAATTTGTTACAGCAAGTCCTTTTTCACTATTCCAATCAGAGCCCTTAGCATAATCGTTACCGTCTTCACCATAAATGGAAAGTCCAGCACCGTAGTACCAAGCTCCTAGTTTCCAACCGCCAGCGGAGTCGAACACGAAGTTATAAACATCATTAGCAGTAGCAGCTTGTACAATTTTTTCTACTGAACCAATGCTATCCTCTGGTATTAAGGTCTTATCATAATACATAAAGAAGGTATTATGAGTAAATGGTATTCCATAAATAGAACCATCATGAGTAACAGTGTTAACTACTGTTTCATCCATGGTGCTCTTAACCATTTCCTCTGTGCTTCCACCAAGCTTGGCTATAGCACCTGCATCGATAAGGCCAGATAACTGGTCATTAGCAAAGAAGTAAACATCCGCTGCAGCCTCAGGATCCTTTAATATCTGATCCTTAGCAACGTCCTCACCTACAGCTTCTACAGTAAAGGTGATTTTCCATTCAGGATGCTCTTCCTGGAAGGACTTAGTCATAGATTCTATAGTTCCACTCTGAACTTGGTTTTCAGGAGCCCATACCTTAAGCTCTACTTCCTTAACCTCACCATCGGTACCAGCACCATTATCCTTAGGTTTGGATTCTCCTTGGCATCCTGCTAAAACTCCAACGGAAAGCATAGCTACCATTAGAACAGATAAAAGTCTTCTCTTCATAAACACTTCTCCTTTTATACTTATATTTTTCTTGTAACTGTTTTCAGCTGAAAAGCAAGAATTACGCAATCGGTTGCACAAAAAGCATCACTAATAACGTAATTGTTAACTTAAGCTAATATTAACACGACATGCAATATATGTCAATTATATTAATTAATGTTTTTAAAGGTTTACATTGTATAAAATGTTAATTTACGTACATATTATTATATATTTTTACTAACAATTCTTTTACCCTTTATTCAAGGGCAGTTCAGAGTTTCTTTTTATTTATTCCCTATAATGGACTCATAGCTTCAGACAATAAATTTTAAGGAGGATTAATAAATGGCTAAGAAACAAACAGATACTTTTATAAAGGAAATGAATTCTCTAGTAGCAAATCTAAATGTATTGTATGCTAAGGTGCACAATTATCACTGGTACATTAAAGGACCTGGTTTCTTTTCACTTCATGGAAAATATGAGGAGTTCTACAATGCAATAGCTCTTGATTTAGATGCAGTAGCTGAGAGAGTGCTTATATTGGGCGAACAGCCTATAGCTAGCCTTAAGGAATACTTGGATATGGCAACTATAAAGGAAAGAAAGAGCGAACCTATTGATACTCTAGAATCAGTAGCTTCTATAAAGGAAGACTTCCTTATAGTATCAGATCAGATACAGAATCTTATAGAATTAACTGAAGAGCTAGAAGATGATGTTACTAACGATATGATGGTTGCATTAAAAACTAAATACGATAAGTACATCTGGATGCTTGATTCCTATCAAAAATAATAAATTTTAAGGACGTCCTGTCAGCTATTTCTCTGCTGGCAGGACGTCCTTTAATTTAGTTTACTTATTTTATTTTGAGGTATTAAATATGGACTTTAATATGCCATAACCCTCTTCCTCAAGCTTATCTACTGGAATAAATCTTAAGGAGGCACTGTTTATACAGTACCTGAGTCCCCCCTTATCTATGGGACCATCAGTAAATACATGGCCTAAGTGAGAATCTCCTTCCTTGCTTCTAACCTCAATTCTGTGCATATTATAGCTGAAGTCAGCCTTTTCCTTAATACTCTTTCTATCTAAAGGCTGAGTAAAGGAAGGCCATCCACAGGAAGAATCAAACTTATCCTTAGAAGAAAATAGAGGCTCTCCCGTTACCACATCAACATATATCCCATCTCCAAAAAAGTCCCAATACTCATTTTGAAAGGGTGGTTCTGTAGCATTTTCTTGAGTTACCTTGTATTCCATTGGTGTCAGCTTCTTCTTCAATTCTTCCTTCGAAGGCTTATTATCATTCATAAAATTCCCTCCTTACTATATTTAGCCTAATGAGACAGTATATCCTCAAGGATTCACTTTACTTTTGATTCTTAATTAAATAATAAAGGGTCCTAACGGAATTTCCAGTACCACCTTTTGTTATATAGCCTTTATCACTATTAGCCCAAGCAGTACCAGCTATATCTAAATGAAGCCATGGGGTGTCCTTTACAAATTCTCCTACAAATAAGCCTGCAGTAATAGTACCTGCAAATCTTCCTCCAGTATTCTTAAGATCTGCAATAGAGGATTTAATCTGCTCCTTATATTCTGGGAAAGCAGGCAGCTGCCATACCTTTTCTCCTGCAAGCTCTGAAGCAGCCTTCAGCTCCTGATAGAAGCTATCATCATTACCTATTACAGCGGTGGTTACATCCCCAAGGGCAACTAAAGCTGCTCCTGTAAGAGTTGCTAAGTCCACAATCCTGTTAACTCCTTCTTTTTCCACTGCATAATAAACAGCATCAGCTAAAGTTAATCTTCCTTCTGCATCAGTGTTTAATACCTCTATGGTTTTTCCTGCCATACTTCCTATGATATCTCCTGGCTTATAGGAGTTTCCAGCTATGACATTTTCACAGGCAGCTACTACAGCTACTACATTTGCCTTTAGCTCATTCTTTGCTATGGCGTGCATTGCACCTATAACCGCTGCTGCTCCTCCCATATCACACTTCATGGTTACCATTCCATCATTAGGCTTTAAGGAATAGCCACCGGTATCAAAGGTAAGCCCTTTACCCACAAGACCAGTAATATTTGATTTATTCTCTTCATCACCAAAGTATCTCATAATAATGAGCTTTGGTTCATTTACTGAACCCTTTGCTACTTCTAAAAATGCCTTCATCCCTAAGGCTTCGATTTCATTTTTATCCTTTATTTCTACCTGGAAGCCAGCTTCTTCTCCCATTTTTTTAGCTTTTTCAGCTAAAAGTGCTGGGACCATTACATTTGCTGGCTCATTAACCAAATCTCTAGCAGCAATAGTTCCCTCTAATAGAGCTATAACCTCTTCCTTAGCCTTCTCAGCATCAGCTACCTTCTCTTCTGCTACGGAAGCTATTCTTATCTCATTTATGGACTTATGATCCTCTGATACCTTTTTATATGAATTAAATTCATAGCAGGCTAGAACTGCACCCTCAAAGATAGCTTTAGTAACTTCTTCAGTGCTTATAGTATCAATATCTATAAATCTAACGGTTGTCTTTTCCTTGTGAAGCTTCACAACTTCTTTAACAGCCTTAGCTACAGCAAATCTAATTTTTTCTGGTGTAAGCTCTTCTTTTTTGCCGAGACCTACATACACCTCTTCCTTAATTAATCCTAAATCCTTTTCCTTAGTAAATTTGTAGGTAGTCCCAAGCTTACCGCTAAAGGTCCCAAACTTTACAAATCTTTGAACCCTTGCAGCACAGCTATTACATACATGCTGTACTTCTCCACCTTCAAAAACTGGGATTACTTCCATTAATATCTCAGAATGTCTCTCCGTTTGAATAGCTAGTTTCATTAATATCACCTCATCAAAATCTTTATATCTAATTATATAATAATAATTATCAATTGCAACATTTTTCCTATCTCACAAGGATAAATACATCCTACATTAATAATTATTCCTCATTTTTCCCTGTGTAATCTAACCAATTTCTAGGAATACTAAGGTATGTTAAATAGAGAGTAAAGGTGATGCTATGAAAGCTTTTAAAATAATTATATTAACTTCCATAATATTTCTATCCTGCTCTATAAAGGCTTTTTCCCTAGAGGACAGTGAAATAGAACAAGTAAAAAATGCCTTAGAACTAATTTATATGGAGAGGAATAACATGTTTATTCAGGGTAATATCACTGACCTCCCACAGTTTTTCAACTCACAAACACGCTATGGAGGTTGGGCTCTAGACCACGAGGTTAGAAGGATAAAGTACCTGCGAAAATGGGCCGATGAAAGGGGCATAGAGTTTAAGGATATCTCCTCAGAGCTTCATTTTAGAAAAGTAACGGGCAGCGGTGATAAGGCAAAGGTTCTAGCCAATGAATACTATAAATTTACTTATGTATATAAGGAAAATAGAGAAATAGAGAATGTTTTTGGTGTAGGTCTTATACATAATGTTGATTTAATAAAACGAGACTATCAATGGATAATAAATTGGGATTGGTACACAGACTGCTTTGAGGATGCCCTAAAGAGTATTTCTGCAGAAATAAAAAATATAGATTCTCCAATAGATAGGATTTATACTCTTCCCTTAGAAAGCAGAGTAAGTATAGATGAACTGGGAGACAACGAAGCAGAGCTTCGTAGAAAAAAAGCCGTTTCCTACGCAAATAAATATTGCGGCATTCCCTGGGCTAGTAGCTTTGAGGATAGATACAATAAAAAGTATAAAAATTATACAGGAGCCGGAGGAAACTGCACTAACTATGTTTCTCAGTGTCTTGGAGATAAGGAGGAAGGAGCAGGTCTCCCGCACTGGGGAGGCTGGAGCAGCACAAGGACTAAATATGGCCAATCAGAAGGAAGCCCAGCCTGGGTCAATGCCGATGCCTTCAAAAATTATCTACTCTATTCTGGTAAAGGCAGCTTAATAAAAAAAGGTGAATATAAGGATTTACTCTCAATTGACTCCAGTGGAAACAGTATTTTTTCGAAGCTTAATTATGGAGATGTAATATGCTATTCAAAGGGTGGCGATATAGATCACTTTGCCATAGTAACAGGCTTTGACAGCCAGGGGTATCCTCTTATAAATTCTCACACCACCGATAGATTCAAGGTTCCCTTTGACCTTGGCTGGGGTAATAAAAATATCGGTTTTTACTTTATAAAAATAAATTATTAGAGGTGGATATTAATCATCCACCTCTTCATAATCTACATCTATTACTTTTTTTGAAGGCTCTTCTCTATTCTCCGTATTACTTCTATGTGTGTTATTTCTCTGAAAAGGCTCATTATTTCTATTATTCTTTCCACTTCCTCTGCCACTAAAGAGTCTTTTATATAACCAAAAAACAGCAAAAGCAATCAGTGCATAGGGCAGAAGCCAGAAGGCAAAATTAATCAATGCCACTATAATTAAAACAGCAATTATTGTGTAAATAATATTATTAAAATACATTTTCTAACCTCATTTCATTAGTTGCTTTAGAGTCATTATAACATATATTCTATATGGATTAAATTAGCTACTAGCCTCAACAATTTATCTTATAGCTATTATTTCTCAATATTTACAATTTATTTATAGAGTATTAACGGTTTATTTGTTAATAATTATCATTATTAGTTTAATATAGTAAGTAACGGAGGAGAAATGGATGAATAGCATACTTAACCCTGACTTATATCACGGAAAAAACAAACATAATTATTTTTTTGAAGGTTGGTATTTTAAATTAACCGATACTAAAGAAGACCTCTCTATTGCTTTAATTCCTGGGATAATAAAAGGCAAGAATCAACATTCCTTTATACAATATGTTAATGGCGCAAGTAAATCCTTTAAGTACTTCACCTTCTCACATAAGGATTTCATCTCCTCTGATAAAGCCTTTAACATAAACATTGCCGGCAACTACTTTTCTTTAGAAGGAATAAAAATTAATCTTCAAGATAAAGAGCAGTCTATAGCTTTGGATCTACAGTTCAATAACATTGTGAGATGGCCCGATAGCCATATAAATCCGGGAAGTATGGGATTTTATAACTATCTTACCTTCATGGAATGCTACAGCCAGGTCTCAGCTATAGATGGATATGCTTCTGGAACTATACTAATCAATGAAAAGGAATATAAGCTTACTAATTCAAAGATATACATTGAAAAAAATTGGGGCAAAAAGTTCCCTTATTCCTGGTTCTGGTTTCAATGTAATACCTTCTCACAGAAAGACCTGGCATTAACCTGCTCCATAGCTCACATCCCCTTCCCTATATATAGCTTTAGAGGCTTCCTAGCCGCTTTTCGCTATAAAGATGAAGTAATCACCTTCACCACCATGAAAAGAAGTAAGCTGACCATTACTAAAGGAGAAGATAGCTTATCCTTTAGATTAACTAACAGGAATTATGAGCTGATTATTGAGCCTAATTCTAAAGATGAGGATTTTCTCCTGCTTCACAGCCCAGACGGAGAGGCTATGAAGCCTGATGTTTTAGAAAGTATAGTGTCAGAAATAAGGGTCACCTTAAAGGAAAAGAGTACCGGAAAAATTTTAGCTGAAGACACGGGCATGAAAGCCGGAATAGAATACGGCGGAAATTATAAAGAATTATTTGACTAGATTTACTTTTTATTAATTACTAATTGATAATTATTATTGACTAATGTTTATTATCAATATATAATTTTATTGGTGCTAACAGAATGAATATCTGAATAGAGGTGTATTAGATGAAATACAATTTATTAATAGGTGGTGCAGCAGGCCAAGGTATGGACACTATTGCTACCACATTAGAAAAAATATTAAACAGAAGTGGTTTTTATGTTCATTCCACTAGAGACGTCATGTCCAGAGTAAGAGGCGGACACAGCTTTATTCAAATCAGATTTGGCGATGAGCCTATATACAGCCACACTGAAGAGCTGGATTTAATTGTTGCCCTTAATCAGGACACCGTAAACTTCCACCTACCAAGATTAAAGGAAGATGGAGTAATAATTGCAGATGAATCTTTAAATAGTGATGATAAAAGATTTAAGAGCCTTGGACTTATTAAAATTGCCAGAGAGCTTAAGATGCCTATCGTTGTAGGTGTTGTTGCTGCTGGTGCCGTTGTGAAGTACTTCGGTATTCATTATGATGAACAATTCTCCTTTATAAGCCCTAAGTTCAAGGAAGAAGTAAAGGAAGCTAATAAAAAGGCCTTTTTAGCTGGTTATGACCTTGTTGAAACAAAGCATAACGTAGGAAAAGGTGTTAATAAGGATTATATATTAATCAATGGTAATAATGCCATAGCCTTAGGTGCTCTTGCTGGTGGTGTATCCTACTATTCAGCATACCCTATGACTCCTGCTACCTCAATCATGACCTACCTGTCTAAGAATCAGGTAAAGGCTGGTATCGTAGTAGAGCAGGCTGAAGATGAAATAGCTGCTATCAATATGGCCCTTGGTGCTTCCTATGCTGGTGCAAGAGCCATGACAGGTAGCTCCGGTGGTGGTTTCTCCTTAATGGTTGAAGCCTTAGGAATGGGCGGAATAGCTGAGCTTCCATTAGTTGTTGCCGATTCCCAGAGACCAGGACCAGCTACAGGACTTCCTACAAGAACAGAGCAGAGTGATTTAAGCTTTATGCTCACTGCTTCTCACGGTGAATTCCCACGTATGGTAATGAGCGTTAGAAATGCAGAGGATGCTTTCTATCAAAGCTTTAGAGCTCTTAATTTAGCTGAAAAATATCAAACAGTGGTACTTCTTCTTACTGATCAATATTTAGCAGATAGTAATGTTACTATTCCTAAGTACAACCTTGATAACCTTGAGATTGTTGATGATGCTATAAGAGAAGTTCCAGAAGGTGAAGTGTATAAGAGATTTAAGATAACAGAGAATGGTATCTCTCCAAGATTGATTCCTGGTAAAGCGGCTGGACAGGTTGTAGTTGTTGATAGTGACGAGCATAATGAAGAAGGTCACATCATCGAATCCGCTGAAGAAAGAAATGCCATGATGGAAAAGAGAATGAGAAAAGCAATCCTTATGAAGGAAGCCATGGAAGAACCTGAATACATGGGAGCAGAAACTCCTGAGATTCTTCTAGTAGGCTGGGGTTCAACCTACGGTCCTATGAAAGAAGCTGTTGAGGAATTAAATAAGGAAGGCCATAAGGTTGGAGCTTTAAGCTTTGGAGATCTTTATCCTCTCCCAGAAAAGAACCTTAGAAAATACAAGGATCTAGCTAAAAAGATAGTTAATGTAGAAATGAACTTTACAGGTCAGCTGGGTAAGCTAATCTCCATGGAAACAGGAATACTTATGGATCACAGCATTCTTAAGTATGATGGAAGACAGATTAGTGGAAATGAAATCATCAGCAGAGTAAGAAACGAGGTGTTATAAGATGTTAGATCTTAAATTATATCATTCCAACGATGAAAACCAATGGTGCCCAGGCTGTGGTAACTTTGGTATATTAGATGCAATAAAGGGTGCAGCAGCAGAGCTGGAAATCTTACCTGAAAATCTAGTAATGGTTTCTGGTATAGGACAGGCAGCTAAGACACCTCACTACATCAGAGCCAATGTATTTAATGGCCTTCACGGAAGATCACTTCCTCCAGCTCAGGCTATTAAGATGGTTAATAACGATCTTAAGATCATTATCACCGGTGGTGATGGAGATGGCTATGGTGAAGGTGGTAACCACTTAATCCATGCTATGAGAAGAAATGTAGATTTAGTTCAGCTTGTTCACAACAATCAGATTTATGGACTTACAAAAGGACAGGGTTCCCCAACTACAGCTAAGGGTCAAAAAACCTCTATGCAGTTTGAAGGAGTTCAGTCAGAGCCTATCCATCCATTAGCCTTAGCCATAACTGTAGGAGCTACCTTTGTTGCAAGAGGCTTCTCTGGTGATAAGGAAGGCTTAAAGGAGCTTATAAAGGCAGCGGTAAATCATAAGGGCTATGCTTTAATTGATATTATGCAGCCATGTATTTCCTTCAACAAGGTTAATACCTTTAAGTGGTATAAGGATCGCTGCTATCGTCTTGATGAATCCTATGATCCAACTAATAAGGCCGCAGCTCTTCAGAAGGCCTTTGAATTCGGAGATGAAGGTATTCCTCTAGGAATTATCTACAAGGAAGAAGGTAGACCTTCCTTCAATGAGCTTCATCCAACCCTTGCTGGCGGAAAAGTTCTTGCAGACAGAAAATGGTCTCCAAAGGATGTAGAGCCATTCATCAATCAATTCCTATAAAGATTAATAAAACTAAAGGGTAAATTCAATTGAATTTACCCTTTTATTTATAATATACAATTTAAAAATTCTTTGGTTCTTGATTCCTTTGGATTTGTAAAGATATCCTCAGGTTTCCCCTCTTCAACTATGACTCCATCAGACATAAATATCACTCTATCACCAACATCCCTAGCAAAGCCCATCTCATGGGTAACCACCACCATGGTCATTCCTCCTAAGGCAAGCTCCTTCATAACCTGAAGCACCTCGCCTACCATCTCCGGATCTAGAGCCGAAGTGGGCTCATCAAAGAGCATAATATCCGGCTGCATGGCTAGGGCTCTTGCAATGGCAACTCTCTGCTGCTGACCACCTGAAAGCTGTCTTGGATAAGCTTCTGCCTTTTCAGCTAAGCCTACCCTGGTCAATAGCTCCATAGCTTTTTCTTCAGCTTGTACTTTATTAAGCTTTTTCCTATCTATTGGTGCCAGCATAATATTCTTTTTCACTGTTAAATGAGGAAATAAATTAAACTGCTGAAACACCATTCCAATATTTTCTCTTACAGAGTTAATATTTGTTTTCCTATCTGAAATGCAGTATCCATCTACATAAATATCCCCTGAGGTTGATTCCTCCAACCGATTAAGACATCTTAAGAAAGTAGACTTACCAGAACCAGAGGGTCCTATAAGGCATACTACCTCTCCTTCTTCTACCTCCAGATCAATTCCTCTAAGTACTTCAAGCTGACCAAAGGACTTGTGAAGGTTTGTAACCTTAACTTTTTTTGCCATAATTCATTTTCCTTTCTGTCTGCTTAATTATATAAGATAATACAGTTATTATAATAAGATAAACAAAGCCTACAAGTAAATAGGTTTCAAAGCTCTTGAAGGTTCGTCCTACATAAATTTTCCCTTGATATACAAGCTCCTGCAGTCCTATAACCTGTGCAAGAGAAGAATCCTTAAGGGTTATTATAAATTGATTACCTAAGGCAGGTATGGAAATCTTAAAGGCCTGAGGTAGTATTACCTTAAGCATAGCACGACTTTTAGGAAGACCCAAGCTTCTGGCAGCTTCCATTTGGCCAGGGTCTATAGCTTGTATACCTCCGCGGAAGATTTCCGACATGTATGCCCCGGCATTCAGTGCCAGGGTGGCTACTGCTGCCTGAAATATCGTAAAGTTAAAATCCGTATAGCCCATACCCTTTATAAGCTGTGGAATACCATATTTAATTATAAAAAGCTGAACGATAAATGGTGTCCCTCTGATTATCCATATATATAGTCTAGATACCCACTGCAGTGGTTTTATTGTAGAAATACCCATTATGCAGGAAAAAAAGCCTAAGAATAATGCTATGAACAGAGAAAGAAGGGAAACTTTAAGAGTAACCGCAAGTCCTTCAAACAGCATTGGGTATATATCTGTAAAAACCTTATAAAAATTCATAGTTCATCTCCCTCACTCTATTTTTTCATAGCTTAGATAGCAATATATATGTAACAAGAATCTGCCTATTCTTCGGCAATATACTTGTTTATTATTTCATCGTAGGTGCCGTTCTTTATAATATTTTCAAGCCCAGCATTGAACATATCTATAAGCTCTCCATTCTGTCCCTTAAGAACAGCAAAGCCATAAGAAGAGCCCTTAACCATTTCTCCAATCATTTTTAGCCCGTTACCTTGTGCTATACCGTAGCCAATTACAGGGTAGTCCTCTACACAAGCAGCAGCATCACCATTTAGCACTGCCTGATACATATATGCAGAATCATCATAATAAGAAAGCTTAAGCTCATATTCCTTTTCAATTGATTCAGCGAAGGTTGCTCCTTCAGTACCATTTTTCACAGCAACAGTCTTACCTTTTAAATCCTCATAGGAGGTATAATCAGAATCAGCAGCTACTGCTACAACCACTCCACTGTCATAGTAAGCTTCAGAAAAATCATAGGTTTCTTTTCTTTTATCAGTTATACTCATACCAGCTATCATGGCATCTACTTCCCCTGCTTGGACTGCAGTAAGAGATGCATCAAAGCCTAGAGGCTGAAGCTCATACTTAAAGCCTTGATCCTCTGCTATAGCAGCAAGTATGTCCACATCTATACCAACAAATTTATTATTCTCATCGGTATATTCAAAAGGAGCAAAAGTAGTATCTGTTGCAATAACATAAGATTTATCTGCTCCACTGTCGTCACCTTTTGAGGAGCTTCCACATGCTGTAAAGATAAATGTCGCAATTGATAGCATTGTAAGAACTAAGATTTTTTGCAAGTTTCTTTTCATTTTCTTTCCTCCTATATATTAATTTTATAATTAAACTATTAAATTTTAGCATATATATTAAGAAAAATCAATATTTTTGCATAGTTTATAACATTAAAATTATTTTCTGCAATATATTGTAAGTAAAACACCATAATTACCATTTTAATCAAGTACCTTCAGCTATAAAAAAACCACCAGCGAAGGCTGATGGTTTAATTTTCTATTCTATTTCTAGCTATACTGTAAATCTCTGTACAGAGAAATTAAGTTGTTCTGCTATTTCTGCTTGATGCTGTGCTGTTAGTGACACCTGTCCTATTGCCTTAGTAGTTTCATCTATGCTGTGAAGGATGTCCTCAGAGCTAGCGCTGGTATGGCTTGTGTTTTGTGCAATTGTTTCAATAACACTGAACACCTCCTGAGCAGAGGCATATAGCTCTTCTGCCATTTCCATCATACTCTTAGCAAGGTCACTGATGTAGCCTGCATCCTTATCATAAGCATCCCCAGTATTTATTAAAAGCTCATAGTCGCCCTTTACCTGATTATCAATAAAAGCAAGAAGCTCCTGGGAATTTTTTCTTAGACCTTTAAAAGCAGAGGATACCTGACTTACTATCCCTTGTATATCCTTAGTATAGCCCATGGCAGCTTCAGAGAGCTTCTTAATCTCATCAGCAACTACTGCAAAGCCACTGCCGTGTACTCCTGCTCTTGAAGCTTCAATAGCAGCATTTAAAGCAAGAAGATTCGTCTGCTCAGCAATATCCGCAATAGATACAGCAATTTTTCCTATTTCATTTACAACCTTTCCATCGGCAATGGATTTAAGGATGCCTCTTTCCTTGTCCTCATAAAGCTTATAGGCCATGTTCTTTGAGGCTTCACCTTTTTTCTTAATCTCCTCAGCCCTTATATCTATATCCTTCGATTGATTTCTGCTGTTATGAGAGGTTTCAGTAATCTTCTCTATCTGAAAATTTACCTCCTCCATGGTAGCACGGAGCTCACCGGTTATACCGTTGATTTTCTGTACAGCAGTAACTATATTAGAGGTGTTGCCATAGATGCTTTCAAACCCTCCAGTAATTTCCTCTAAGGTTGCTGATAGCTCTTCACTGGAGGCATTCACCTCCTCCGATTGAACCATTATATTACCGATTACCTCTTTCATCTTTCCTTGAGCGTCATTGAGAGCTGAAATAAGCCTACCGAATTCATCACCACTTTTATGGCTTATAGAGTAATTCAAATTTCCTTTAGATAGAGCTAGTGCCATGTCTACTCCCTGCTTCAGTATCTTAGTTATATACCTTGTCATAAGGAAGCCCAAAGCTAATGCAATTACAAGAACAGCAATATTTATAATCCACAGAGTAATAGCTGAGTTATCTTTTATTATTTGATTGCTTTTATTCTTCTCCTCCGCTTGCTTCAGCTCTGTATTAACTAGACTTTCCAGGAAGGTTTCAATTAAGCTATGGGAAGCTTCCACCTTTCGAAAGCCCTCATTAGCCTCAGCTGTTTGCCCTTGCTTAAGGAGAACAAGAGCTTCATTAGTTAGACGCCTGTAATTCTCAAGCTCCTTTTCAAAGCCCTCCCACTGTCTTTTATTATCTTCTCTTAAATATTTTTCACGATATTCCTTAATATTTTTATTACTATATACTCTAGTGGTATTAATCCTAGCTTCTGCAAAATCAGGATCATTTTCATAGAAGCCCTGAATTAATATAGCCTTAGAGTTTATCATACCTTCCTGGACCCTATAAATGGTTTTTACGCTCTGAAGGTTAGTATTGTATAATTCTAAGCTGTTATTGGATAAATTCTCTGCTGTAATCCCGCTGACAACTGCCGCCACTGCAACAAACAAAAAAATTATCAGGTAGGATCCCATCATTTTGTATTTTATTGATATGTCTCTGAACTTCTTCATCTAGCTACCTCACTATCCCCGCCATAATATTAATACTACTATTATCGGCAACTCTAGTGGTTTTATTTATAGCTATTCTTATAAAGTTTCAGCTAATATTGCTACAGCTTCCTTAAGATAGTTTTTATCTTCTTCTGTAAATCTATCTACGGTAGTACTATCTATATCTAATACACCAATAAGCTTTCCTTCCTTAATGATTGGGAGTACTATTTCAGATCTAGAAGCTGAATCACAGGCTATGTGTCCAGGAAATTTGTCCACATCCTCTACTATTATTATTTCTCTCTTCTCTGCAGAGGTTCCGCACACACCCTTTCCTAAGCCAATCTTTGTACAAGCAGGTAGCCCTTGAAAGGGTCCTAATATAAGCTCTTTTCCCCTTAATAGATAAAAGCCACACCAGCTGATATCCTCTGATAGAGCATTTATAAGAGCTGCTGCATTACTGAGCTTAGTTATTTCTTCCTCCTCTGGCTCTAATATCCCCTTAAGCATAAGTAATAGGTTTTCATACTTCTCTTTTCTAGTCATTCCCACAAAGCTTTTCATGTCAAACATAAACATCTCTCCTTATTCATTTACACAATTAATTATTTGTCCGTTAATATAGCCCCTCAGGTTGTTAACAGCAATGTTCATAAGCCTACCCCTAGCCTCCTTAGCAGCCCAGGCTATATGAGGTGTAATAATACAGTTTTTAGCCTTTAATAGGGGATTCTCCTCAGATGGTGGCTCAGAGGATAACACATCGAGGGCAGCTCCTGCAATTTTCGATTCATTGAGAGCCTCTGCTAGAGCCTCCTCATGAATAAGCTTCCCTCTAGCGGTATTTATTATAATTGCTTCTGGCTTCATTTTATTAATGGCACTAAGATTTATCATCCCTTCTGTATCCTTTGAAAGCGGAAGGTGAAGGGTTATAAAATCAGAGCCTTTATACAAGTCCTCTAGGGGTACCCACTTAAAATCTGTAGAGTTCTTAAATATATCTTTTTTGCTTCTATTATAAGCTAGGACCTTCATATTAAAGGCTAAGGCAATCTCTGCCACTCTCTGACCAATTTGCCCGAGGCCTACTATTCCTATAGTCTTTCCACTAAGCTCCATTAAAGGCTCTAGAAAATAAGAGAAATCTCCTTTCTCCTGCCACTGACCCCGCCTTACAGAAGCATCGTGGATTCTAATTTTATTTGCAAAATCTAAAATAAATGCAAATACCTGCTGAGCTACGGCATCACTGCCATAACCAGGAACGTTAGTTACAGGAATATCCCTTTCCCTTGCATACTCTATATCTACAACATCATAACCGGTAGCTAAAGCACCTATATATTTTAACTTTGGCAGCTTCTCAACCACGGACTTATTCAAGGGTGTTTTATTTGTTATTAATATTTCAGCTTCTATGCTTCTATTAAGTATATCAGCTTCTTCAGTCTTATCATATACTGTTACTTCTCCAAGAGCTTCAAAGCCTTCCCAGGATATATCTCCTGGATTCAGGGTAGCGCCGTCTAATATAACGATTTTCATAAAACATCCTCCTCTCATAATTAGGATTATATAATAATTTTTTCCACTTATTAGATTATATCAAACTGTGGACGTATTTCTAAGATTAATATTAGTAAATCTGTGCTATAATATAGTTACAAGACCTTTATAGGAGGTAATTCAGTGAAGATACAAGAATCCGCAGAAAATTATTTAGAAACTATATTAATGCTCAGCAAAAAGCAGCCCACAGTTCGTTCTATAGACATCGCCAATGAGCTTTCTTATACCAAAGCTAGTGTTAGTATAGCTATGAAGAACCTAAGAGAAAATGGATATGTGAAGGTTGATAACGATGGCTATATAACCTTAACAGAAAAAGGCCTTACTATTGCAGAGACCATGTATGAAAGGCACACCCTCCTCTCTAACTGGCTTACCCAATTGGGTGTTAACAAAGAAACTGCATTAGAGGATGCCTGCCGTATTGAGCACGTTTTAAGCAGCGAAAGCTTTGAAGCTATAAAATCACATATTGCGAAGAATGATAAGAAGTAAAATAAAACCATTGGACTCAGCCAATGGTTTATTTTTTTATTTAATTTATCTAAACTAGAGCTTTACCTAAGCTTCTGCAGTTTTCTGCTGCCTCATCATCTGGAGCCTCATTAGCAATTACACTAGGAGCTGTAAGCACCGCTCCCTTAGATGAGCAATCTTCTTCCCAGGCTTCCATCCATTCACCACTACCCCAACCATAGGAACCAAATAGAGCAATTTTCTTACCAGAAAGCTTACCTTCTATGGAGTTAAACATCGGTTCAAACTCCCCTTCCTCCAGCTGTTCTGCACCCATTGATGGACAACCAAAGGCTACAGCATCATAGTTATCCATGGCTTCCTCAGTGAACTCTGAAGCAGTATAAACAGTAACCTCCGCTCCCGCTTCCTTTGCACCTTCTGCCACAAAGTTTGCCATTGCTTCAGTATTACCAGTACCACTCCAATAAACTACTGCAATTTTGCTCATATAAATAACCTCACTTTATAATATTTTTTATTTAATAAATACCCTAAACGGGAAAGGTTTATTTAAAGTTAGTTATCACTAACTACTTCCATATTCTCACATAGAATAATCGCTGTCAATAGAATAAGGCTGCTGTATACAAAAAAATAACAGCCAATGGTTTTATCTCCACCAGGCTGTTATCATGTATTTTATTTAAAGCTTATGTGTTCCAGTAATCCATCTTCTCTGTTTAACAGATATCTGTAAATAGGGTATCCTGCCAGGGTAACCACCACGAATTCCCCTAGGGCTACACCAAAGATTGCATAGGCCAGAGGGAAGCCAGCTACGTAATAAAGCATAATTCCAATGATAAGACCATTGATTATAGCAGGCCACAGGGTAGCAATTAATAAGCTTTTTGTTCTGCTCACTAAATATACAGCTATTAAGGTAGCTAGAGGACCAAAAACCATGTCCATCCAGCCTGCAGGACTCAATAAATTAGCTAAAAAGCAGCCTAAAACAAGGCCTGGTATAAATCTCTTATCCTTAAAGGCCAGCAGTGTTAAAAGCTCTGAAACTCTAAATTGAGTTACCCCATAGGACATAGGGCTAGAAGCAATGGTTAATACAGCATATAAGGCTGCTACTGCCGCTGTCTTAACTAAAAAATCAAGTTTATTTCTTTCTGTCATAATCTCAACCCTTCCTAAAGACAAAATAAATAGAGATACTCTCCTCCACTATAAATAGCATAAAGATTGCATCTCTAAAATAAATTCTATGGCAAATAAATCTATAGGACAATAAAAAATAGCTGCCAAAAGACAGCTACCAAAGATCCTTTTCTTAGATAACATGCCTTAGTTTTATTTAGAGACAGGAGGCTCCCGAACTGTCTTATATATAATTTTTCTTAATTATACCCTGTTTCTGGATAAATTTCAAGTTAAATTAAAAATTCCGTATCTGGTTACCAATTATAATTCTGAAGCAAAAAAGGACTGCTGGAGGCAGTCCTTTGTGTAATCTGGCAAATTGATATACGAAGACAGTCGCTATCTTACTGTGCACGCATCAACTGATATTTATTATATATTGAGAATTATTATTAGTCAAGTCTTTTTCTAAATTTTTCTTTAAATTAACTTTTTTTACCCTATAAAACATTAAAAAATGATAATTAGTGCTTTTATTTTTAGCAAAAAGGATGCACTGCAAAGTATAACACTCGGCTGTACATCCTTATTATGAGTCTATTTAATTATCCTATTTTGAAAGAGCTCTTAAGTGATACTATTCTGTTGAAGACAGGCTTCTCATCGGTAGTATACTTAGTATCCACATTGAAATAGCCATTTCTTACGAACTGGAATTTCTCCTGTGGCTTAACTCCCTTCATATCTGGCTCTACATAACCCTGTAGAATTTCTAAGGAATCTGGATTTATAGAATCTAAGAATTCCTTTCCGCTTTCCTCATCCTCTAATAATATATCATTATATAGTCTGAATTCTGCTGGAAGGGCATGAGTTGCTTCTACCCAATGGATAGTTCCCTTTACCTTTCTTCCCGTAAAGCCTGAGCCACTCTTTGTTTCTGGATCGTAGGTGCAGTGTATTTCTACCACATTACCATTTTCATCCTTTATGAAATCTGTACATTTTACAAAGTAGGCATTTCTTAGCCTTACTTCATTTCCTGGGAATAATCTAAAGTACTTCTTAGGAGGATTCTCCATAAAGTCGTCACTTTCTATATATAGCTCTCTGGAGAAAGGTATTTTCTTAGTTCCACCCTCTTCAGCGTTTGGATTAACCTCAGCATCAAGCCATTCTACCTGGCCTTCTGGATAGTTAGTTATTATAACCTTTATAGGCTTTAATACCGCCATAGCTCTTGGTGCCTTAGCATTTAAGTCTTCTCTTACAAAGTGCTCTAGCATCTGAGAATCTACCATGCTGTTTGCCTTAGCAACACCTATTTCTCTGCAGAAGTTTCTTATAGCTTCAGGGGTATAGCCCTTTCTTCTAAGACCTGCAATGGTAGGCATTCTTGGATCATCCCAGCCATCCACTACCTTCTCATCTACTAGGAGCTTAAGCTTTCTCTTACTCATAACAGTGTTGGTTATGTTAAGTCTAGCAAACTCTATCTGCCTTGGAACCTCTTCCATCTCACATTCTCTAACGAACCAGTCGTAAAGAGGTCTGTGATCCTCAAATTCTAAGGTACATATAGAGTGAGTAATTCCTTCTATAGCATCCTCTAGGGGGTGAGCAAAATCGTACATTGGATATATGCACCATTTGTTCCCTGTATTATGATGTTCTGCATGGGCAATTCTATAGATTATTGGATCTCTCATATTTATATTAGGAGAGCTCATATCTATCTTTGCTCTAAGAACCTTTTCTCCATCCTTAAACTCACCGTTTTTCATTCTTTCAAATAAATCAAGATTTTCTTCTACTGTTCTATTTCTATAAGGGCTTTCTTTACCTGGTTCTTTTAGAGTTCCTCTATATGCCCTTATTTCATCTGCATTTAAATCACAAACATAGGCCTTGCCTTTTTTTATGAGTAATACTGCTCTATTATACATTTCATCAAAGTAGTCAGAGGCAAATAAAAGCTTATTCCACTGAAAGCCTAACCACTTTACGTCTTCTTTTATAGACTCTACATATTCTGTATCTTCCTTAACGGGGTTTGTGTCATCGAAACGAAGATTTGTTTTACCTCCAAATTCAGCTGCCAGCTCAAAATTTAGAGCTATTGACTTAGCATGACCTATATGGAGATAGCCATTAGGCTCTGGAGGAAAGCGCGTGATAATTTCTTTATGCTTGCCTGATTCTAAATCTTCTATAACTATACTTTTTATAAAGTTCGATGAAGTGCCTTTGTTTTCCATCGTATCCCTTCCCTTCACTTCACTAAGTAAATGTATTATTCCTATATATTATTATAGACCTTTTTAAGCTCTCAATAATCTACATCTTACTATTATATTATAAATATATAAAATTATCCATAGTTATGAAATAAGGGAAGTCCAAAAGATATAATTACACTATTTAACCCTCATTCCAAAGGCTAATTCCTTTCATAAAGAGCCTGTTCAGTCCATCCCAGGAGTTATTATAATCCTTCTCATACTTATCAATCACAGATTTTAGCTCCTCCAGATTTTCTTCAATGTAGAGGTTTAATGGGTCAATTCTTCTACCCTCTTCTATTTCAGGACTTTTCATTTTAATATTTAGAAGCTCCCCTATCACAGGCTTCATCCTATCATCTAGCTCTTCCCTCACTAAATCTGAAAATAGCATAGGAGGTGGTGTTTTTTTATCAAGTATCCACTTACAGGCTAATATAGGACGCACCACATAGAAATACTTCTTTAACCTCACCTTATCCCTCTTTAAATATTCTCTGTAATTACTATGGGCAGTATTTAAATAATGATATAAACCGGATTTACAGGAAAAATAGCTATAGATTTCCTTCTTCACCTCATTAAAATACGGCGTTGTTTTGTACACTATAGGTGAATTAGCCCATTCAAACAATGTAGGATTGGATTTATAGAGAAGCCTCAGAGCCTTTTGAAGGTCCCATCCATTAATATCTAAGGTTTCATCCATCTGCCATTCTATAACGTCTCTCTCGGGCTGAAGCTTAAGATAGTCTTCTAGAGGTCTAATATAAATAAACCTAACATCGTAGTCACTATCTGGAGAAGGAAATCCCCAGGCTCTGCTTCCTGATTCCACGGCATGGATGATTTTTATATTTTCCTTTTCTTCTATTTCATTGAGCTTTCCTTTTATCAATTCTATCATTTATCTCGCCTCCAAAGGAATTTCTGGTGCATATTTAATCTAATATAGATTCAACGACATCTACTATAATATCTACTACATCAAGAATGCCCTCTAGCTTTTTCCCTTTTTTACTCTTATTCTTCTCACTGCCGTTCTCTATTTCAATCTCCTCAGGCTTCGTCCCATCTTTAGACTCTTCTTCCGTTATTGAATATACAGCCATACACTTAGGACATACATTTCCTGAAAACTCCATTTCGCAATAATAACACTTCATGAACATTCCTCCACTCTATTCTTTATAAATTCTTCGAATTCCTCTAAAACTCTATTTGCTCCATCGGAGACAGGATATATCACGGGGATTTGTCCCTCCTTAAGGCTCCACATGTTACCATGGGATATATGATTGCTTATGACTATAATACAGTCTATATTCTTTAGCTTTAGAGATATTTTATTAAAGGACTCAAAACCATCTACAATATCAGCATGATAGCCCTTTTTCAAAAAGCTCAGCTTATAACTATTACTAAAGGCTAACTCACCAACTATTAGTACCCTATGGGTAATTGTAATGTTATCGTCTTCAGCTTCTACCTCTTCCTGAGGTGTCTTTTTATTTTCCTTGATTTCCTTGTGTTTCTTAACCTCCTCAGGATATTCTATTACATTATTATTTTCGTCCAGTACAACTATATCTCCAACCCCTACAGCCTTTGTGGTTTCACCCATGGCTATAAGCTTACCACAGTCCTTAAGCTTATAATAAAGCTCTCCCTGATACTTTTGTACCTCAGCTTCTTTACCTTCCCTATAATAATTAGAGCTTGTATAGAATTTACCATTGGGCATTACATGTATAGGCTCCCTCTCTCTGCCAAAAACCACAATAGCTCCTTCTTTACAATCCTGGCAGCTTCCAGGGAGGAAGGTTTCATCCCCTGTTAATACCTCTCTAGCTTTAACACCATTCCCTGACTTCTCAAAAATATAATAGAGCTTGTGACCCTTTGCTTTTATTGATTCTACAAAAAAGTCTAAATTAAATTTAACAGGCTTAAATAGTATTTTTATATTTCTCTCTTTATCCACAGCGAAAACCATATGGTCTGAAAGCTTTATGTCATCGCCTATATTTATCTGAACCTCTTCATCATCAATCATAAAATAATAATCCCCATTGAAGTATCGAGCCTCTACTAAATCTACTCCTATTATGGTTTTGTCAGCATATCCGTTATATATATGAAGAATGTTTCCATTGGAATCTATCTTAATGAATTGTCCCTGGGCAAGGTAAGATCTTTCATAGCTTCTACTCAATATATCAGTAAGCTCTCTCCGAGTACCATCGGTGAATACTATATAATGAACGCCATCTTTTATCTCACAATAGCCAATAGTAGCGGTCTTTACTCTTCTACGGCTCTCGTTGTCAGGAGCCTTTTTAGGTGAAGGGCTATCAGATTGATGTAAGGGCTCTGATGGATATGATGGTTTTAATGGCTCTAATGCTTCCCCCTCTTCTATCCCCTGGTCTATATCTTCATCTATAGAGGAATTTATATCTTCCTTATTCTTAGCTGATTTTTTCTTTCCTTTAATTTTATCTAGCTCCCAGGAAAGCTCCTTGTTCTTTTCTAGGAGCTGGCTAGCTCTTCCCTCTAAATCCTTATTTTTATCCTTAAGCTCCTTGTTCACTATTCTAAGATCAGAGACCTGAAGTGTAAGATTTGTAATTATGCTGTTAAAATTACTTTCAGACACATCCTTTTTGAAAGCTATGGTTTCTTTTAAAGCTTTTGGGTATATTTCTGATGTAGCCTTTATAGATTTATTAATCTCCTTTAAAATATCTGCGAACTGACTCTTCATCTTTACTAAACGATTATTTTCTTCCCTAAGGGCTTTATTTTTTTCTTTATGCTCTTTAAGCTCATTTAATAGATTATCTTTTTCTCTACGGCTTTTAGCCAGCTCCTTTAAGGTGTGAGCTACTCTCTCAGTATATTCTTCATATACCCACTGCCCATAGTAATCTAACAGCTTAAGCTCCAGCTCTTCTTCTATATCCTCAAGGTCTTCCTTATTTTTAGTTAAGTATATGATTACCGTTAAAATCGCCAAGGGTAAGCCATGATCCCTAGCTTCTAAATAGCCCTCTACCGCTGCGAGCTTATCCTCATATATTTCATTCTTTATATACTTCTCCACAAGCTCAGGAAGCCTGTTATCAAGTATTACTGAATATATCCCATACTTAACTCCAGAAATGCAATCCCCTTCCTTCATCTCCAAGGAGAGGACGAAGTCCATAGCACAAAAGTCTACTTCTAACAATTCTGCTACTACATAATTTATAGACTCTTTACTAGTCTCCTTAAGGATCTTCCTCTTAAGCTTTTTGTTATGATTCACCTTATTCATAAAGTAATTATAGGAAAAATCCTCCTTCAGCTCCTGAAAGTCCTCAGCCTCAGGACACTGATAGCTAGCCACCACATAATATCTCTCTTTATCATCCATAGAATCCATCAAGGACACTGCAGATATTCTCTTATTCAATAGCTTTGATCTCATATTATCCCCCTACTCTATTAAGTCCCAATACCATAATATTTCCCCTAAGTATATTGTATAATAATTCAGATAATATTTAACCATAAAATTAAAAAAGCACCAACTTATGACTTATTAAAATAAGTCATAAGTCATGTGCCTGTCACTTTACTTTTTATTTTATTATATGTTTCATCCCAGTTCTTAAATGGATCTTCAATAATAAGCTTATCTATATTAAGTTTATCTAAAATTGATAGTTCTATATCCTGCCTTGCCTTTAAGCATTCAATATACCCATCATAGCCTACATGTCCACAACTCTTACCAAAACCTTGTGAGGTATGATATTCTACTACACCTTCAAGCCATTCTTTTTCTCTTTCTTTGGACACCTCATCTATGCGCTGCTTAATATTCGTATTCTTAAGGTATATGACTACTGGATTAAGCTCTTCTATCCTTTTATATATACTAGCTATATAATTAAAAATTTCTTTAGTGTCCATATTAAATCTCATCATTGTTTCACAAAGAGGATTTTGTAAAAAACAACAATCAAACACATATATATTCTTATTTGCCTTTGCAATTTCACAATAGGTTTCCCATTTGTGAAGCATTATAGGATATTCCTTATGCCATGGTAGCATATCGTATATTTTATATTGGATTATCTTATTAAATAAATCTCCTCTAATATTAGCTAATGGAATTACATATCCATTATCTATTTTCTCAGAGTTGCTAATTAGCATCTTTCTTTCACCATTGGAAAATAACAGCAAATCCTCGCTTGTTACATAAGCATGAAAATCATAATCTGATGGATGATTAGCAGCTCCCTCAGGAAAGTGCAAGACGTTTCTTTCTGATTCACTTAATATATTTGCTATAAATTCACTAGTGGAGGTTTTTCCAGTGCAAGGTACTCCTTCTACTATAAATAATCTATTTTTCATAGTTCACTTCCTTTTTATTTATAATTACACCATTAATTATATTTACCTGATGCTAGCTCCTATTTTTCCTAAATTTCAACTCATATACCTGTCACCCTCTAAATTTGAACTTATATAATCTAAATAAATGAATTTCAGTAATAGCACAGCTTACAAGTATTAGCGATAAATAAGCATAGTATGATAATCTATTTACATTTTCTATATCATCTTTCAAAAGATATTTTAGAATAATCTATTTATAGACCATCACTTCAACGTTCTCAATATATAATTCAATGTACTCATAAAAGCTGCAATACTAAAAACTATAGTATTTATAAGATTCAACTTTATTTTTGTAGACCGATATCTCTCATAGTAATCTGCAGCTAAAAATGCCCAAAACAATGCAGTGATAGCATGTAACGTAGCTGGCTCACCGTATAATAAATTAAAGGTTATAAGAAATAAGAATAATATCCCACAAAAAATATATCCTATTCTGTTACGTTGCCCGTTAACACTTTTGTTCCCTTTATCTTGAAGTATATCTTTACTTTTTGAGGTTGACTCTTTTAGCCCCATTTCACAGCTCCTTTACTACGATTATTTATGAATTCGCACTCATAAGAATATTATCCTATATTTACCATTATATATCATTATATATTACTCTTTTAATATTAGAATTCATTTTTCCATTTAACGGAAAACAAAGCTATAATATATATAATAAATCATTATTCATTAGGATTAACTTTTGGTCATTTGTAGGGGGAGGTATTGAATTGGAAGATTTAATTTTAGTAACCCCATCAAAGGCTCTAGAAGAAAAAATACTTGAATATAAGCAAGAATTTATAGACTTTAAGGAAACAAATATCAATGGCAGCTGTGGGCTAGCCAGTTCTAATAATTTTGATCAGTGGCTTGAAACTGTACTTTCAATTAGGAAAAATAACCTTCGCAATAATGTTCATGCCAGTACATTCCTTTCCATAAGAAAAGCCGATAATAGAATTATCGGCACTATTCAACTCCGCCACTCCTTAACTGAGGAGTTAAAAAAGCACGGCGGTCATATAGGCTATGGAATTCGCCCTAGCGAGAGGCAAAAAGGTTATGGCAAACAGCAATTATCACTAGTTTTAGAGGTTGCAAAAGCTATGAATATCCCAAAGGTAATGATAATCTGCGACAAAGCTAATACAGCCTCCAGCCGCACTGCCATCAGCTGTGGTGGTATATTGACAGGCGAAAATATATATGAAGGAAATGAACAGCTAATATACCACATCCCCTTAATAAAATAAGTCATAAGTCATGTGCCTGTCACCGGCTTGTCACCTCAACTCAACATTAACCCTTTCAGCTATATTATAGGTAAAGTCTCTTATTGGTACAGCTTCTGTAGCTTCTAGTGTTTTTACAGGAAGCTCTATTTTAAATGTACTTCCTTTACCAACCTCACTATGAACACTTATGCTGCCACCGTGCAATTCAACGAGTGATTTTACTATAAATAGTCCAATTCCAGTGCCTTCAGCATTACGTGAAAGAGAAGTATCTACCTGATGGAATCTATTAAAAATCCTATTAAAATATTCAGCTTCTATTCCTATACCTGTATCCTTTACCTCTATTTCAACTGTATGTCCTTTATCTATAATATTTATGAATATACTGCCACCTGAATTGGTAAACTTTATTGCATTTGAAATAAGATTCAGTATAACTCTCTCAATCTGTTCAGAGTCACAGGCAATAACCCTTTCTTCTGTATTTGTATCAAATGTTATAGTTAATCCTTTTAAATGAATATATTCTGATACTGAATCTACAATATTTTCAACGACGCTAACTATATTTTCATTTCTCAGATTGAGATTTAAAAATCCTGAATCTATTTTTGATATATCTAATATATTATTGATAAGCTTTGTAAATCTATAGCAATTATCTTTAATTGTATTAATGTTTTTTAGAGCTTTTTCTTTATTGTCGTCTAGCTGATCATTTTTTAGATAAACCTCTATTAATTGATTTGAGCTTACAATTAAGTTTAAAGGGGTTTTGAACTCATGGGATACATTGGCGAATATATCTTCCTTCATTTTTATACTATCTTCCATATATTTGACTTCTTCTTTTATCCTCTTCTCCGATTCAAGAAGTGCATATTTTTCTATAGTGTTACACATAGTGTAATACATTCCATATAGCACTAGTGCCAGCAGGATATAGGCTAGTACAATTTCCATTAGTGAATAAAAAGGACGGTCATAATACATTGTAGGGTATGCACATAGCAAAGTAATCAATAAAAAAAATGATAATATTAATATCAAATATATATGCCAGCCAGAATTTATGATTTGAAGAAAGTATCTAAAATGCTTTCTTATGTATTTTACTTCAATATAAATAATTATAGGAAAAGCAATTGCACGAGTTAATAAGTAAATCCATTCTGGCTGTGAGGGAAACATCATGTAAATACCCGTACATATCATACTGATGCCACTATAGATAAGAAATTGAACAAAAAAATTAAAAATAACCACCCATAATTTATCATTAGTATTAATTATTATAGTTGCGCCAATACCAACAATCATAATGAGAATATATGTCTTTTCAATAATATCTGCACTAAAATTACTATATAAAATTGACATAATACCACATGCTGTTATTAACATAATAGTAGATACAACCATGGTAAATCTTACATTCTTTTTTAAAGACCCCAGTGACAGATTCATCCCTACAACTCCACCTACAGTTTCTAAACAACGTAAAAAAAATAATATATCCACAATTATCCAACCCCCTTTGTTTTTATTCATTTTGCCTATAAATCACTATTTTCCTACACTTAAACGTTTACTATTTGCATATTTTCCCTTAACTAATTATAGCATTTAATGTAAAAATACTATATTAAAGTTAGTGCGTTTAGTGATAATTATAGGTTCTCCTAAATAAAAAAAGCCTTAACCATCATTTCTAATGATTAAGACATAAGTCATAACTCATGTGCCTGTCACCAATATGTTTATCATTGCATTTTATTATTAAGTCCCCGCCAAAAACTATTCTTCAATAAAATAATCTGTATCTAGCCTTTTAACCTCATATATTATTTCTGTTGATACTCCAACATTAAATTCAATCATATATTGTGCCAACTGCATTCCTTCAATCAAGACTATACTTTTTGTATTTATAGCCTTAACGTATTCTCTAGCTTCTTTAGAAAAGGTTGAAGTTGTTATAAAAATACCCTTATTTGCACCTGGAGCATCTAACGCTCCAGAAAACTTTTGAATTTCTGGTCTTCCAACTATGGTATCCTTCCATCTTTTAGCTTGAATATATATACTATCTAAACCAAGCCTATCTTCATTAATAATTCCATCTATACCTTCATCACCAGTTTTCTTCGTTGCTCTACCAGCTTCTTCTCTTGAGCCACCGTATCCCATCTTTATTAACAATTCTACTACTAATTTCTCAAAGAACTCAAATGAACATGAATTAATTTTCTCTAGTATTTCATCTGCTAATGAAGTTTTTAAATTTTCAAAGGCATCGGCAATTTCTTCAGATGGAGTCTTTTCATTTAATATAATCTTATTAATTTTATTATTACTTGGTGTTTTATTTCTTGAATTTACAAATTGAACAAAACTATTATACCTTAATAAATCTTTAGACTTTAAATCACTAGGATTCTCATTCAATAATGCTAAACCTTCATCAGTAATCCGAATACTTCCTCTTTTTGGCGAATCAACCAATCTAGCCTTCTTCATATATGTCTTTGCCCAATTTACTCTATCATAAAAAACATATTTCTTACCACTTGGTAAAAGCTCTTTTAACTCAGCTTCTGTTAAATTCATCTTTATCGCTAATAAATCTATACATTCTTTATTTGTATATATTTTTCTATCTGATAAAATTTTTAATAAAGGAAGCATTAATTGTTCATATGTAGGAATTCCCATAGTTTTTTCTCCTTATATAAATATATTGTTTACTATAATTATATCATTTCACTTTATATCACAGAGTATAATGCTAATTCTTATCAATATAAATAAGACAAACTCAATTTGTAGAAATTATTTATTGTTTATGATACGTTTTTTTAGGTATACAAATAGCCTTAGTCATTGATTATAGTTGGCTAAGGCTAACAACCTAATTACTTATGATACGGTTCACCGTTAATAATTCTGTCCCCAATAAGTCATAACTCATGTGCCTGTCACCAACAAGTCTTTTAGCTTGCGATACAATACTTCCTTCTCTTGACTACCAGTAGTAGCAAGCCTTATAAGGGGGATGTTATACAGCTTAAGGATGTGATTCTTCATTTCATCTCTTTTTGATTGAGACGTTGTGGCATTATGAAATATATATCCATCTACTTCTATTGCCAAAACAGGATTTTTGCTGATTTTATTGTAAATAAGAAAGTCTATATGAGTTGCCGGATTCATTACGTATTTAATTTCTCTTTCATTTAACAGCTTTAAGTCACGAATCAACATATTTAATGGTTGATGACATATAACATCCAGAGTAGCTATATCTATGCTTTTTAAAACATCTGTTATGATTGTATACATTAAGTTCTCTGAATCATACTGGGATACTTTTTTATGGTTCTTTAAGTACTCATACCTACTTTTAGTATATTGTTTGTAGAGATAATCGAAGATTGAATAGATATTACTTTCTCGAACCTCAAAATTGTTATATTGTACATATGCAATTAAATCACTTATATTTCTGTCCTTTGATTGCTCATTGCCTGAAACTACTACACACAGCTTCTTTTTGGCCCTTGAGATAGCTACATTAATTAAATATGGATCATCAGTAAAATCTGTTATTTCATTATCAACAGTAGATATGATAATAGTATCCTTTTCCTTCCCTTGAAGCTTATGAACGGTGGCAATATCTATGTTATTAATTTCATTTCTTAACGCTCTAACCTGATTGTTATATGGTGCTATTATACCAATTTCCGAATTATCATCTGTTAGGATAGGAAGCACTTCTCTTTTAATTACATCTATTTGCCTCTGATTATAATGGTTTCTTTCATGATTACCCTCTACTGTTTTTACAATCGATAGTACATCTTTCTCATGATTATCATCTGTCATAATAATAAGCTCACCATTATAAAACTTCTGATTGCAAAAATCTATAATCTTAGGATGGCAACGATAATGTTCTTTTAGTAAGGTTTGTGGAACCTCAGAAAATATATCTAAAATTGACTTCAAAAAACTATTGCTATATTGATAGCCTTTGTGTATATTGTAATATTCAAAAATATCCTGAGAACATTTTTCATCATCGTCTGTAAGCACATTAGGTAGCTGTTTTGTATCTCCCACAATTACAACATTTTTAGCACAGGATAAAGCTAGTGCGCCTGTAGCAATATCAACTTGAGAAGCTTCGTCCATAATAAGATAATCATAGATCTTAATATTATCTAAGTTGCTTCTAGATGAAAAGGTAGTGCTAAGCACTATAGGATACTCATCAAGAAACTCCTGCATATTATACTTAAGATTCTCTTCAGAAAATATTTTCCTCTGACGCCTACCCCCATATTTGCTATATAACATATTCTTAAAATACATCATTGACTTATCACACATAGTATCTATAGAAATAATTCCGGGCTCCTTAAGTTCTTTTTCAATCTCCTGAAACTCTCGGGTTATTTCATTTAATCTCGTCATATAAAACAAACTTTGCATAGAAGTAATTATCATTGATATGTCTTGTTTATAGAAATTCCAATTGGAAATACCATAATATAAGATGCTTTTAAGCTTAAAAAATAGCCCAATGCTCTTTTCTTGTTCAGATATACTCTGACACTCCTGCCATAATTCCATGATCTTCGAAGAACTTATCTTTCTACGCAGCTTAATTTTATTAATATCTACATTAGTCTCATGCAAATATTTATTAAAGTACTTCAGTTCTATTTCTAACGAAGATAGCTCTTGCTTTAATATAGCTAGTCTTTCTTGTTTTTCAAATACTTTTCTTAACGACTCTGATTCACTTTTTATTTCTTCAAGGGTAATCTCATCTGTTTCTTTTAACTTCCATGCTGATAAATTCGGAAGCAATTCACTTTGTGAATCAAGAAAAAGACGTTTATTTTCCACTTTACCCAAGGATGCAACTAAGAATCCCATGTTATGCTTTTCGGTTGACAGCTTTTCCCATATGTTCTCTGTAGCTGAATTGTTGTTGGATACAACTTGAACAGTCTTTCCTTCTGCTAGAATGTTTGCAATAATATTTAAGATAGTTTGTGTCTTGCCGGTACCTGGAGGGCCCTGAATGACGCTTAAAGGGTTTTCCAGAGCATTCTTCACAGCTTCATATTGACTTTTATTACATCCAAATGGGAATATTGGTGTTACCTGTTTAGAGTCATTACTCTTTAAATCATAATCTTGTGGCTTCAAATACATTGCTAGTACTGAATCTTCTCTGACAAAACCCATTTTATTGTATTGTTTTTCCAACAACTTTTCTCCAGCTTCATTTCTTAATCCATTTAATGATGAAATTCGCTTCAAGTATTCAAAGGTATCAGCAGAAACTGGATCTTCAAGACATGACTTTATAACCTTTAGCTCATAATCGAAATAATCCCTCTCCCAACCGCTATAAAAGCAAAGGTGCCAATATTTACTTTTCTTATTTTCAAATAATAAAATAGATGAAATACCCTTTATCTGCTCATTACCATAGAAAATATAATACATATCAGGGTCAAGTATTTTAGGTCTCTCTATATATTCAACATTATCGCATGTATAGCTGTATATCTGTCCATGATTAAATCGTATATCATATTTATGTGTTAGCTCATTATATTCACAATAGCTTATTTGCTTTGTCTTAATTTCTCCTTTTACAATAATCATACACTCAAGTGTATTCATAGCATACTCCTTTATATAAGAACTTCATATGCACTAAATCATACATATTATATTTATTAACCTATGTTAACTTAATTATAAATTAGTTTTAGGAAAATCTCATCAGAAGCTTCAACAATTACCATCTTAAATAATATAAGGAAAAGAGCTAAACACCTATAACTCTTTTCCTTAATGATATTAGTTTAGTTTTATATTTACGTAGAATATCTATCTTCATTTGTATTTGTTAGCATAATTATAATCTAGTAATTCTATAATTTTATCTATAATATTAATCTCTTCCTTTGAATAACCTTTTAACTATTTTATTGCTCCTTTAAATAAATTTTTTCATTATATATTTTTCTCCTCTAAATATAAAATAGCTTCTCCCAATGTATTTAACACTTGTACAATCTCTTTTATACCACTTTCTATATTTATATATTTTCATATAACTTTTCTTTCTCATATGATATTAAATTAGAACTATTAAATAATTGATTATCCTTTATATAATCTAACACTTTATCTTCATCTATATCACTTGGTATCTTACTTTCTATCTTTTTTATTGCTGAACTTGGCACCCCATATTCATATAACACAAACAAATTATCTCTTATTAGCTCATTTTCTATTTGATTAGCATAAAACATATAACTTCCTGATTTCACACCTTTTTTCTTACATATAAATTCCTGTAAATGGTTAATTACGCTTAACCACTTAGGGACTTTATATTGAAACCAGTGTTTTAATATCTGAAAAGACTCTTGAATCGATTTATCTAACAATTCAACATCGCTTTTGTTTTTTTTATTTCGCTTTAAATATAGAAAATTTTCTTTAACTAATCTCATTATATTAAAGTCATTTCCATAATCAAATGTAACCTTAATAAGTTTCTCTAGAGTCATCGGTCTAGTAGTCTCACTACTCTTTAAGAGGTTATCCCACGCTAACCCTAATACATATTTTAGTTGTTCATATGTTGGAAATCCGGACCATGAAATTAAATTATATCTATTCTTAATATCATTTTCCAGTATTCGCATTATTTCTATTTGACCTTTAATCGATACCCCATTTTTTCGAACTAACTGTTTTATATCATTTGGAATACCTTCTAACTCTTTATATTGCTTACTATTCTTATCCTTTATATCTTCATCATCAATATTAATTAATATTTCATCTGATACTTGATTTTGATCGAAAAATGGAATATCAATTATTACGTTCTCTATAGGAGGCTCTGGATTAAAATTATATACATTTCCAATATAATGAACCATCATCCTACCAGCTCTTCCCTTTATATTACTATAATCGAAATAATCTATTTTAACATCCTTCCCCTTAGTTTGATCGAAATATATTACATTCTTAGAACTGGTATTAACCCCTTCAATTATTGTTGATGTACAAAATAAATATTTTAATTTATCTGAATTGAAATACTTAATTATGCTTGATGTTATATGTTTTTGTAATGCACCATCATGAATTCCTATTCTATATTTTAAGCACTCTATTAAACTCCAATTTTTATTAATATTCTTTTCTATCCATTCAATTAAAGATACTTCTTCACTAGATTCTTTCATATGAATATCTTTTAAATAATTCTTGAATTTTACAGATAAATACCTGGCTCTTGCAGGAGATGAACAATATATAATACTTTGCTCATTTCTTAATTCATACAATAATTCAAACAACTTTTGTTCCTTGAACTCTTTCTTTCGCCCCCTACTTCCATATAAATCTTTATACTCAGTATAATAATCTATAGTCTTTGTATCGACTAAAGAATAATCAGTTTTATAAAAATCAGCATTATATTTATCAGCGAAACCTGGTGAGATACCATCTATATTGGGACCAAGCAAATAAAACTTACTTTTGTGTTTGTTTATTAGTAAATTAATTGCATTATTTAAAACATCACTTCTTTCGTCATCCCTTCTAGCACTTATCTTATAAAACTCATCCAGTATAAAATAATCTATTTTAGGTAGATTTTTATACTCCATAACTCTTTCAGCCGTCAACAAAAATATATTACCTTTATCTAAAGATTGTTTTTGTGTTGTTCTAACTATTATCTTATAGTAATTTTGATATTTCCTAAGCTTTATTCTTGTTTCATCTAGTAATGCTAATGTCGGCTGAATTATAACTATATTGTTATATTGTTTACTTGATATAATTTCTTCTATAAGTATACTTTTCCCAAAACTAGTTGGTGCACTTACTATTAGACTCTTTCTCTTTTTAATAATATCTAATATATTTTTTTGTTCCTCATGAAAGTACTTCCCTTCTAAGTTAGGTGATTTGTACAACTCAGTTCTTATTTTTGAAGATGTACTTTTTAATTCTATCCCCTTTTCTTTTTTAATATATGGGTAAAACCCTACTGCTTCAATTAAATCACTCCATATCTCCTTAGTATCTTCACATACTTTATCCCAGTTATCTAGTATGTGAATAATTATTTTCCTACCTTCTATTTCACTTTCAGCATTTCTAAGTAATCTAGAGCAAAGTTTTGCCATTGTAAAGCTTTCATCGCAACTAATCTCTTCACAGTAATCTATCTGATTTAAAATTTCATTCATTAACTACTCACCTAATTTCTGTAATAAACTTAATTTATAGTGCAACTTCTTAATCAAATCATTTTTACACTTTACTGGAAATAATATTAATATTATATTTATATGAGTTCTTAATGGATGATCATTATTATCATCAAAATAACTTTTTAATTCTGAAACTTCCCTTTCATAGTCTGCTATAAAATCTTGTGTAGTTTCATCGTCATGTGTTGTAAAATTATTGCTTGAATATGTGCATAAAAGAGGGATTGTTATAGAATTTAATTGTTCTGATAAACTATTACTATTGTTAAGAATATCTACCCAGTATTCCTTCTCAGGAATATTGGGTAATAATTTTATTTTTTTTGAGACTAGCGTAAATTCATCATTTAAATAATCTTTTAAAATATGTTCTTTGATATCTTGTATAAGAGCTTTAACTCCCAACTTTCCATCTACATATAACTTAGATTCACCTAACCATAACGTTCTTGAATTAGGTTCTATATGTACTGCATCAAAACCATGAACAGTATGTCCATAGGAATCCTTAAAAAATATTTTTGATAATAATGGTATAGTTGAATAAAAATCTCTCAAGATTAAATGTAAAATTAGCTCTCCAAATTCGCCTCGCTTTAAATATTTATTAGCCAAATCATCATCTTTAATATATTCGCCCTGTAAATATATATCTTTTACTTTTTGGAATTCATCTATCTTATATATCGCTTTTGCAGATTCACTTACTTTGCTTATTAATTCAGTATTGTTAGTTTCAGTTCCAGCATGAAAACCAAATGCAAATTCTGGTATAACATTCATTAGTAATTTAATTAAACTATTTAATCTATATTCCTTTGTTCCATTATCTTTTAAATCAAACCCAACTAAATATGTAGACCAATCACATTCAGAAATTCTTTGTTTTATTATTTTCTCCGAATAAAAAGCTGACATTATTGCCCTCCCTTAATAAGTTACTACATTTAGTGTACATTATTTTGTAAACACTGTAAATATTAGGTTGTTAACCGCAAAAATTTAAGTATGTTTATATGAAGATACATATAAATATACTTAAATATAATTTTTCATAAATCTCATTTACTTATGATACAGTTCTCCATTATGTGTATAATTTAAAATTATGAATGCTAAAAAAATACATAACGTCTCATATCTCCGAGTTATGTAAACTAAAATTGCTCGACAATTGTTCACAGGTATCACTTATCCTAGTTAAGACATGCATGTAACTGGAGAGGATTTTCGTTACTAGTCAATAATAATAATGCCTAATAACTAACAATATTCAGTGTCTTTACGATTTGATCTCTAATTTCATTGGATAGCGGATTAAAAAAATGAAAAGTTTCGTATTCATCTTCATTCAAATTCAACAATTGGGTTGCTACATTTGCTATTCGAGTTTCATCCTCTAAAGAATAATATGAAAACCTCCACTTTGAGCTAGGCCACTTTACTCGAATTTGCTTGAGATATGGAATATCTACCTCACCCAAAGATAAACCGTAGACATTAATACAATCTAAATTGTCACCTATTCCCTTATAAAATATATCACACATAAGCATATGTTCATTGACATCTTTTTTTAATCTTTCAATGTATCTTAATAAACAACTGTATTCATTAATTTCATTATTCATTGCTTGTGTAAAATCATATTTTCCATTAAGCTTCTTAATATGTTTCTTTATTTCATCAATTCGCTGATTATTACCATGGCCAATGACTAATTCATCATTTTCTTCTCCAAAGGATTCACCATGCACATAATGAATTTTATCACAAGAAATTTTATACAACTGTTGTAATATATGCGTGTAATTAAATTCTATAAAATAATCATCATCTTTGAACAATACACCACTATCTATTGTTTTTACCATTCTTGTAATAATATCATAACTTTCATCTTTATCTAATGTATCTATAACCCATCGAACAAAGTATCTCTTTAGCCCTTCAGCAATTTTATCTTCATTCATCTCAATATCCACTGCATCATTATATTCCAGACCTAAATCATCTTCGTGTGTATCAATAATAAAAAATTCATCAACCTCCCCTAAATGCCTCTCAAAATCTTTCCAAAATATATTCTCAACAACATACTCATAGTAATGCGCTATTGGAGGCCCAATTTGTTTCATATAACTAAAGTTATACATCTTCCCGACTTCTTCATAAAACTCTGGATCATTCTTTATAAGATAGCATCCAAAGTAATAATAACTACTTGGTAAACCATGATATAAATCAAACCCGTTTCCTATAATATTTAAATCCAAACATCTCCCCCCTTAATTACAAAAACTTTCTTTAGATTATTATGATATAGCTTATCTACACTTCGATACATGCTAGATAAGATTTTTAATAGTCTGTATTACTTCCAAAAATTATTACTTAAATAGTTCCTCTAGTTCTATAATTCTATCCGACTTTATAACTAACCCAAGGTTGTTCGGAATGGTAGAAATAGAAATATGTCTCTGTGAAGTTGGAACATCGATTATTCTAACCTCACCTGTAGCCGTATGTTGAGGTCCAGCATACAAAACGCCCATTAATATTACTCTACTGGTACCCATATATGTGTTTCCTTTTTTATCCCTATAACTACCTTCATTGAAAATAAAAATTGGTGAACCACTTGAACCAGGAAAACATGCTGCATCAATCATGAATTCCTTCTTCCCGTTATAATCTAAATTCGGATTGGTAGCAGTAACACCTTTTCTAAATATAGGTTTATTATTTATGCTATCCCAAATACCATTTGGATACCCTATCATAAGTATCTCTTCTAGTGCAGAAATTTGATTAAGTTGTTCTTGTGTTGGAAGTAATGACATATCAAGTGCTATATAAAAAAGTTTCTCATTTCTTTTTTCAGACTCAATTAAAATTTGGGCGATTGGCATTGCGCATAAATCAACCTGTGGGTCTGGATGCTTTTTCCACCATGATTCAAAGCCATCAATATTTGCGCTAAAATGTTCCCTATCATTAGGTTCATTGCTAACTTGTGATTTTACAAATATTAATCTTCCTTTAATAGCTCCATTAATTACATGTTTATTCGTAATTACTACTGGTATATGTTCACCTGTTTCTTTATTTTCTAACAGTCTGAAAAAAAATCCTGTCCCTGTTCCAGAACTTCCGTCAGCATATTGACATTCAATTCTAACAGTTGAATACGATAATTGTTCGGATATTGATAAATTCATATTAATTATCCCCATTTCCATTTTTAAATTTTACTTTTCTAAATATCCCCTTATATAATTTTATAATTTATCACTCAATTGTATATATAAGTATATTTTATATCAAAATATGTTATTGTATTAATTTTAATTTCATATTATAGGATAATTATACCAAAAAAGTTGACTATTACATATATTTTATAAAACTTATGCAACTGAAATTATTTATAATAACTCACTTAAAACATGATAATATTCAATTTATAAAAATAGCCTTAGCCATTGATTTTACTTAGCTAAGACTAAAAACCTCCGTTATTTATGGTACGGTTCACCATTAATCATACTTTACCCAATAAGTCATAACTCATGTGCCAGTCACCTACAATACCCCTGACGCCAACAGTACCAATAGGGTGCTCAACAATGTTCCCAACAAATAATACTCCGCAAATTCTGGTTCCTTAGATATCTTGTCATACCTTGCAATGGACTTAGCTGTTAAGACTAGTCCAATTGCTGAGAATTGTCCAATTAATAAAAAGGTCAGCATTATAATCCTTTCTATGTTGCCTATAAATCTTCCGGTACCTTTATCTATTTTACTGTTATTACCTTTACCATCGGGTTTATATACCATTAATAGCTTCGAAATAATAATATTGGCTGGCTTTATTATAATAAGAAATGCAAGAGTCCAAGATACAACCATGTTCCTAGTTAAACCAACAGTACTTAAGAAATCAGAGACTATCCATGATTCCTTGAGTGCTACATTACTTTTCACTGCCAGATATGCCACCACAGCTAATGAAATAAAATGGAGAAGCTGATCTATAAAGAATATATTCCTTTCTTTTACTGGTGTCAGCTTTCCCTTCTTTTTTGTATAAATGATATATCTAAACTTTATAAAATCGATGAGAAAATGAAATGCTGCTGCAATCACTGCTCCTAATAGAACCTTCCAGGTTATAATTCCTAAACTAATTAATACCATCATTGCAAAATAACAAGCGCAATGGATTAAAACCCACTTCAAGCTTTTTATCTTTTTGTCGGCCATTTTGCCTGTCTGAATATAGAAGTCTCCCAGTACATGACCTAAAAGCAATAATATAAAGTATTCTCTAAACATCCTGTCTCCTTATCTCCTCAAGAGCTGTACCTATGGTCTCCAGTGCCTCTTTATAGGAATAATAGTTTCCTTTTGACAAGCTTTTTTGAACTGCAGGCTGCTGTATTCCTAACCTTTTAGCGGCCTCTACCTGACTATCCTGATGCTTCATCATATCCCATATTATTTCTCTCTGCCTGTCACTCCAGGCTTCCTTAATTACAGTCATCAAGGATAATATTGTATTTATCATCTTCTCAGATCCTTGATTATCACCCTTGAACTCAAATCTTATATCCGCAACATTTCTCTGTTTCTTCTTCTCATTTTCCTTTAAATATTCGATGGCATTTCTAGCTCTGTAGTATCCCGGTCCATCGGCTCCAATAGCCATTTCCTTGTTTATATCTGTTGTTATTAGACCTATTCCTATCCCGTACCTAACTTTTATAGGATAAAGCTCTCTTTCAATTTCTGAAATGATCTCCATGACCTTTGTACCATTACTTAGTAAACCCTGAAACTCATCTCCTAAGGTCAATAGAAACTTTGAAGCAATATCCCCATCATACTTAATATTAATCTCTTCTAAAACCTTCTTAAGCATTCTCTGCACATCACTTCTATTCTCTAGCTCTCTGGAGCCTTTAACATCACCTATAATAGCAATATACTGCTTATTTAAAGAAGAAAATTTCATAAAATCACCTCCATTTACTAATTTTAGTATATAACCTTTTTGATGAATAATCAACAATTATTCATTATATAGATTATAATTCTTAAATATAACCTATTAGATGAATAATTTATATTTTTATTAGTTACTTATTATACGTCTTACTTTGAATTTCAACTCAAAATTTATTATCAAAAAAGTAAATTTATGTTTATTAGGAGTAGAGAATCTAAAGAAACTGCCTTTGATTGGAGATCATATTTTATAGCACATAAAAAAGGCTGTACACAAATTTCTTAATGCACAACCCCTATTACTAGTCATTTTTTCAACACTAATTCAAATCCACTCTTTTCCATGTTCAAGAATAAATTTAAGATCTTTTTGATAGTGTTCATGATGTCCTTCATCAATCATCTTTTGAAAGGCCTTATCTCCTTCATTAGCTTTCCTTTGCATTAATTTGCAAAAGGCTTCAATTCGTAGCAGTACAACCTCTATAATCCCTTTTTCCATTCCCTCAACACCATAGGATTCAAAGAACAATTTAATCCTTTGTTTTATTCTGCTTGCATCTCTTAATGAATCATAATAAATTGTATCACCTGATTCAGAATAATATAGTCTACTTAAAGGAACACAGGTATACAGAGTATAAGCTATATCCCAAATTCTTGGCCCCGGAGCTGCAACGTCAAAATCAATAATCCCTACGGGCTTTTCATTATTAAAAATAATGTTGTATATGGCAAAGTCATTGTGACATAACACCTCATAGGGACGAGGAGTATTATCTAATGGTTGCCAACTTTCATCAATAGGGAAATCACTTACAGCATCATGATAAAGACGTAGCATCTTAGCTATTTCCTTTAAAACACTATCAGACCACATATATTTTTTTAAAGGATAATTACCAGCTTCACCTTCAATAAAGGATAATATCTCTCTATTTTTATCATCAATACCTAAAAACTTAGGTGCGTAGTTGAAGGCTCTCTTGTCCAAATGTAATAATACCTGATGAATTTTATGACTATTTTCTTTTAACTCTCTTCTAACAGTATTTCCCGAACGATATACATTTGAAACATTTCCACCTGATAGAATTTCATCATTTTCGTATTGATTTTTCATTAAATCCCTCCAATATACTGATTTCTCCTTTGAGTCAATAGGGATGTTATTTACCCATATATAAAATCAGCTAATTAAAAGCTCTGAATGCCCATACTCTTAAAAAATTCAAGGGTTTCTAGCATTTTATTAGAAGGTGGAATATAAATGATCATTCCATGTCTGCCTCTAGATAATAGAACTCTATATATATTTCTAATTATCTCATCTATATTTTTATACTTATTTGTGTTCTTTCTATAGACAGCATCATCTATTATCCACTTCCCATTTTTTAAATAATAATCTCCCTCAAAAACAACTATCGGCATTTCAATTTCAAGTCCTTGAATTAAGAATTCAGAGGCTCCCTTTCTTAGCTTTTTACATTCATCTAAATACCATTTACCTGCATCTGATACTTTTACAAAGCTATCACTATATCTGTAATTTGTAAACTTCTTTAGATCATTATCAAAAACATTTGCTTTTGACGAAACTAAGAGTCCATACTTCTCCTGAGGCTTCTCCTCATTTAGTATCTCCATTAGCTTTTCAATCTTTTTGAAATCTTGTTGCACTCGAATACGATATCCTTTACTCTCCATTACTTCAAGTTCAACCTTTGCTTTATTTAAGTCTCCTGCTAATATAGCCTCTATCCATTTGCTAGTATCAATAAAGTTATTTCTTATAGATACATCTAAAAATAAATCATTGATTATATTTTTATTTTGTATATTTTCAAAGTAGCCTTCATACTTTTCTGGAAAATAAACCTCCCAATCTGGATTACTTTCCAATGCTTGCTGCCATAAATCCATGCCTTTTTCTTCACCAAGATGTATGGCCTGTCCATCACCAATGAGGCATAATAGAGTAATTGAACCATTTTTCTTATAAGCTTTATCTGCCATCTTTAATAAAGCTTCTACTTCACTATAGCTTTTTCCCATTTTCTCGTTGTCCCATGCTCTCTGAGCTTCATCAAAAACAATTACCTTTTGATCAGGAATACTTTTAGTTTCAAGATATTCTAGCTTAAAGCTTAGCATATCTCTTATATAAGCCTTCCCCTCCGTACCGGTGATGGTTTTAGTAGATAGCTGAGCTTGTAAAACGTTTACTAAAGGACCATTACCGGATAAATATATAGCCCCTAAGGTATTACCTGTCTTTTCATAATACAGCCCATTAAAATCATAAACTGTTTTAAGTCCAATTAGCGTCTTACCAGAACCAGGTACACCGCTGACAAATACAATCTTTTTCTTATGGTCAATACTCTCATTATCCCATACAATTTTATTCACTGCTTTAATAGCATAAGCGATATCACCTTCTGCTATACTCTTAATATAAGGAAGCTCTCCCGTTTGAAAAAGTTGTTGAGTAGCTTCTAAGATATTCGGTAATGGATTATAAGGAGAGCTAATCCACTTATCCACATTAGGATCTTCCATTGGTTTTGGCTCAATCTCCTTTATTACATCAATAAAGGTATTTTCATTAATTATTGAAATACTTTTCCTCTTTCTAATAACACTTTCACGACTTTTAGTGAGAACTAGATAACTATCAACATCTAAATTTAATCTTCCTGTAACTTCATGAAAATGCTTTATATCCTCTCTATATCCAATTGCCTGCTCAATATCTCTATTAGTTTCGATCTCCTTAGCTTTAAATTCAAATATAACAACCTTATTATTCATAAGCATAACTATATCAGGTCTTCTACCTCTTTCTAAGGGCAGCATATATTCAAATAACAAATGAGAATCCATATATTCACTAGGTAGCTCTGGAATAGTCTTTTTAAGAAAATCAAAACAGTCCCTCCAGGCCTCTACCTGCTTCTCATCTACTTCAAGGTTATTACCACTAATATATTCCTTTAATTCTTCTGAAAAGCTATCTCTATTATATTTATATAGCCAATCCCCTATCTTACTATTAATCCCTACTCTCATAAATATCCCCAATCCCTTTTATCTAATCAATAATTCTAGAACCTTATCCTTCTCTAAGCTTGTCCTTTGTAATAAGGATGTTTTTTCAACTATGAATTCATACATTGCCTTATTGGCTTTAAATAAATATCCTGTATTTCCCCTGCCTATAGAATTAAATGGAGCATATACTCCCGGTTGAAGCTTCATTAAAGTTTCCATATAATCTGAAGTTATAATGCCTCTTCTAAAGGTATGATACTCCACATCAACTCTCCAACCATCTCTTTCCCAATCTGTGAAGCCACCTTCCGGCCTGGGACTTGAATAACAATCACTTAGCGCAAAACTTATAGCTACTATTTCTTTTTTCACACTATGGATGATGGCATCTCCTTTATGTACATTCTTCATCATAGCCCAATGGGACTTAGTTCCCCCATCCTTTCCATACTTGGGAGCCCATAAAAAGCCTCCCTTTTTTTCTTCATAAAAAGTTCTGTTTTGGAACACAAAAAAATAATCCATCTTTCCTCCTAGTTAATAAAAATTAACATCGTTAAGCGCTAGCCTTAGAAAATATATGCCTTATAAGAACTCTTCTCCTGAAAAGAAATCTTTTAAGGATATTTCAAGTCCATTACAAATCTTCTGAATATTAATGATGGAAATATTTCTTTTTCCATTCTCAACAGAAGCAATATAAGTTCTATCTAGCTCAACTTTCAAGGCTAAAGTTTCCTGACTAATTCCTTTTGCCTTTCTTAACTGTTTAATCCTATTACCCAAGGATACTTTTACATCGCTCACAACATCACCTCTAAGGTTAGAGTATTAATATGTGACTTTATTAACAACGGACTATAAGTCACACACTATATATTTCGTTGTGATTTTTAATCATTAATAATATAATTAATTAGAGAAAATACACTATTATTTACATGGAGAAAACTATATGAAAACAATAAGGGTAGTTGCTGCAATAATAAAGAATGAAGATAAGGTTTTTACCACACAACGTGGTTATGGTGATTTTGAAGGTGGGTGGGAATTCCCTGGGGGTAAAATTGAAGAGGGGGAATCAAAAGAAGTCGCCTTAATAAGAGAAATAAAAGAAGAATTAGCCGTAGAAATTTCAGTGGATAAATATGTCCTTACTGTTGAATATGATTATCCTAACTTTCATCTTACAATGGATTGTTTCCTATGCTCCCTTAGGAATGGGGATATAAAATTAATGGAGCATAGCTCTGCTAAATGGCTTGATAAGTACTCCTTGGATTCTGTAGACTGGTTACCTGCAGATATAGAGGTGGTAAATGAATTAAAGAAGATATTATAAAAAGGCCGAGGAAACTTTTCCTCGACCTTTTGCTTTATACCTTTTTAACAAATTCTATATATAGTGCTTCAGGGAGCTTATGTAAAAGCTTCAGCTTAGTTGTTATTGGCTTTTCACCTTCATATTCAATAGTATCTCCCTTACCTATATAGATATAAGGCTGAACTACTCCATCTATTTCTTTATATTTTCTTATAAACAAATGAAGATTAACCCCTCTATCCTTATTAAATATTATGTCTTTTCCCCTATCAGAGTCCTGACCAGTGGAATTAGGTGTTTGCCATTGAAAAATGCTTTGATTTATAAATTCATCCTTATAATTTATTTCCTCTCTAACATCCTCTTCCTTATGAAGATCAACAAACAAGAAGAATTCCTTACCATTAGTTAATAATCCACTCCCTCTATATGCACTATGAGTTTTTTCATAGTTAGATAGAAGAGCTATGTCAATCATTCTATATTGCTCATAGAGCTTGAAAAATGGTATCCCATAATTTTCACTACCAAAATTATTTTGGTATCTAAGCAAGCCATAATTAATTAAATCCTCAAAGTAGCCTTTCAGCTCTTTATTTTGAAGCCCATTTTTCAACTGTATTGAAGGGTAAAGGATATTTTCATTTAACTGTACAAGCTTTTCAAATCTTTTCTTTTGAGCTGGATCATAAAAATCTTGATTTAACGTTCTAAATGCATGATCTATAGTATCCATGTCCACAGAATCTAAATATCTTTCTATCTCACCCTTAGCTTGCTCTAAGGTTATACTATCATTATTAATTAAAAATTTTAATATAGCAAACTCGTGAGGACGCTTAATTGGAAGCTTACTAGAAAGCTCCTTTAAAAACTTTTTAAACACCTCATTACTTGTATATTCCTTCAGTTCTATTCCTTTTTCCACCTTAAGTAAAAAATCTTGATAGGTATCAATTCCAGGAAGCTTTAAAAACTTTAATGGATCAGGGGCTCCATCATACTGTATATAATCCATTAGCTTACTAGGAATTCTTCCTCCCCTAAAGGCTTTAAAATTATTATATTCCTCTTTAAAATACCTTAGGCTATAAAAATTCTCTTGATTTAACTGCTTTAAAATTCTTTCCTGTGATATTCTATCTATTTGAATATTGGTACAACCAGGAACGTTGGAGAAATCCGTTGCCACTGCTACCTTCAAGCTGTCTTTATCATAATACCTTTCTCCTTTTAGAGCTATGGCAATTAAGAAGGTCTTGTTGTGATTTCCAATAAAATCAATAACCGTTAGAAAGCTCTTATCCAAAAACTTTCTTAACCCTCTTCCTAGCTGCTGTATAAAAATTATTGGTGAGTTAGTAGGTCTAAGCATTAATACCTGATTAATAGCAGGGATATCAACCCCTTCATTAAATATGTCCACGGTGAAAATCACCTTTAAAGGATCATCATTACTCTCTAATCTTTTGATACCTTCTTCTCTAACAGAAACAGAATCATCTCCTGTTAATACAATACTTTCTATACCTCTTTTATTAAATTCCTCTGCCATGTACTTAGCATGCTCTCTGTTCTGACAAAAACCTATTGTCTTTTGATACTCTCCATCAAAGCCATAAAAATTCATTTTTTCTGCAATGAAATCTACTCTTTTATTAATCATTAATCGCTTTGCTAGCTCTTGAGTATCATTTAAATCCACACCTTCTAAATCTACCCCTTCAACATCGGTAATTCCAAAGTAATGAAATGGAACTATAAGATCCTCCTCTAAAGCCTCATGAAGCCTAATTTCCAAAGCAACATTATTATCAAATACATCGAAAATATTACCTTCATCACATCTCTCAGGGGTAGCAGTGATGCCTAATAAAAACTTAGGCTTAAAATATTCAAGTATTTTTTTATATGTAGGACTAGTGCTATGATGTGCCTCATCTATAACTATGTAATCAAACTCTTCCGGCGCAAAAGCTTCGTAATGTTTCTCCATAGTACTTCTTGTGGCAAATAAATAATCAGCCCCTTTATCCTTAGCATTCCCTGTATAAAAGCCTGTAGTGACATTTTTATTGTGGGAAAGAGTTTTAAAGGTTCGTTCAGCAGATAATAATATATCCTCTCTATGTACTAAGAACAGCAGCTTTCTTGGCTTAACCTCCAAAGCATCAAAGGCAGCCATATATGTTTTACCTGTTCCTGTGGCAGCAACCACTAAGCCCTTATCCTCTCCCGAGGTTCTAAGTCTTTTTAATCCCTCAAGAGCTCTAACTTGCATAGAATTAGGCTTAATACTTTTATACTCAGAGAAATTTAAAACACTCTTCTCCTGTCTTTTTTGAAGAGTAGCTATAAAATCCCTATATTTATCTAAGAACTCTCCATTCACCTCATCGGTGCAATTCCATAGACCTTGATATTCTTCTAAAACACTTGTAACGAAATCTGCTTCCTTCTTTGAAATTATCATTACATTCCATTCTACATTACTTTTCAAAGCCTTTTGAGTTATGTTGGAAGAGCCTATGATAATTTTATAATTGTCTACATTTTCAAAGATATAAGCCTTAGTATGAAACCCTTTATCATTATCAGCAATAAAGATTTTCATATCTATATTATCAAACTCTTTTATTCTTTCTAGAGCCTTTGGTTCAGTAAAATTTAAATAGGTAGAGGTTATTATTCTTCCTTTAATACCTCTTTCCTCCAACTCCTTAAAGGAGTCTAATAAAAGCTGTAAGCCACTAAAATTAACAAAAGCTACTGCAAAAGAAAAGCTTATACACTCACTTAAGGAAAGCTTAAGCTCTTTTAACAAATTTCCTCTTTGAGAATTAACTATAAGCTTATTTTTCACCAAGTAGCTTTTTTCTATTATTGTTTTGACCTCTACTGGAAGCTCTATTGCATTTTCTTCTATTTCTCTATATAGTTCCTCTAATATAAATTCCATCAGTACCTCACCAGTATCCATAATATTTTATAACTATATTATATAAAAATTCTACTTACTTTATTTAAAGATAAAGTAAATTAAATGCTTGATTATAGTATTACTTGTACTTTTCATAAGAAACAGAGTTAACCTAATCCCTTTTATAACAAATAATCCCATCTACCTATATTTTAATACATTATTCCTACAACTGTATACTCCAATTAAAAGTTCGCTTCTTCACACTCTAGACTCACCCTAATATTTGTCCCCTTCCACAGCCTAATTATCCAAACTCATAAAAAATAGCCCGTCATCTAGACAGGCTATAATTTACCTACTTCAATATCTCATCAATCCTCTTCAACTCTTCCTCACTAAAGCTAAGATTCTTAATAGTCCCCACATTCTCCTCTACCTGGCTTACCTTGCTGGCTCCAATTAAAGCAGAGGTAACCCTCTCTTCTCTTAACACCCAGGCCAGGGCTAGCTGTGTTAGACTTTGTCCTCTTTCCTCAGCTATTTTGTTCAGCTCTCTCAGCTTTGAAAGCTTCTCTTCTGTTATATCCTTACTATTTAAGAATACAGAGCTTCCTGCTGCTCTAGAGTCTGCTGGAATTCCCTTTAGATATTTACCAGTGAGCATCCCTTGTGCAAGAGGTGAGAAGGCTATAGAGCCTATACCATATTCCTTAAGAGTATCCTGAAGTCCATCCTCAATCCATCTATTAAACATGCTGTAGGAAGGCTGATGAATTATAACTGGAGTTCTAAGCTCCTTAAGTATCTTGAAGGCCTTTTCTGCCTCCTCCTTCTTATAGTTGGAGATTCCCACATAAAGAGCCTTACCCTGTCTTACGATTAAATCTAGGGCTTCCATGGTCTCCTCTAATGGAGTATCAGGATCCGGTCTATGATGATAGAATATATCCACATAATCCAGCTTCATTCTCTTTAGGCTCTGGTCCAGACTTGATACCAGGTATTTCTTTGAGCCCCATTCTCCATAGGGACCTGGCCACATGTAATAGCCAGCCTTAGAGGATATAACCAGCTCATCTCTATAAGGCTTAAAATCCTCCTGAAGCATTCTACCAAAGTTCTCCTCTGCAGACCCTGCTGGAGGACCATAATTATTAGCCAAATCAAAATGAGTAATACCTAAATCGAAGGCCTTCCTTGCAATAGCCCGTCCGTTTTCATAAGTATCCACGCCACCAAAATTATGCCACATTCCTAAGGAGATTACTGGAAGCTTCAAACCACTATTCCCACATCTTCTGTAAACCATTTCCGAATATCTATTATCTGATGCAATATATACCATAAAATCCTCCCTTTTATTAATTCATTTTAATTAATGATATCAAAAATCCCCCTATTAATAAATAGAATTTATCAATTAGAGGGACTCTTCATTATTATTTAACTTATTTATCTTTTCCACCTATGAACATACCTCGATCCAAGAGGCTCATTACCTGATCCACCACTCGATCAAAGTCATCAAAATCTTCATCAAACATAACATATTTCAGGCCAACAAAGTTAGAAACACCCATAAGAAAATAGCTGGCAATCTCCGGATCTATATCAGAATAAACCTCTCCATCCTTTTGAGCCTTCTTAAGCCCAGTAAGATATCTATGAGCAAAGCTCTCATAATATTCCTTAAAAAGCTCCTTATTAATATAAAGAGACTCCCATATTATATTATAAGCATGCTTATTATCCCTGGTAAATTTCAAAAAGGTCTTAAGACCGATTCTTTCCATATCCCTTCGATTATCAACACTCTGAGCTGACAAGCTAATGGCCTTTCTAATCTGATGACTATAGCAACCCAAAAGATACTTATACAAGGAATACTTATCCTTAAAATATATATAGAAGGTACCTAAAGCAATCCCAGCCTTTTGAGTTATGTCCACGATATTTGTCCCATGATAACCCTTTTCATAAAATAGCTGCTCTGCTGCCTCCAATATTTTTTCTAAGGTTGCCTCACCTCTCTTAGTCTTAGGTTGATTTATTAAATTTTCCATTGTATCCTCCGTTTTGCTATAAAAACTGAAATATTTTATACTACATTGATAATTATAACACTTATTCCTATAAGAGAAAATAAATAACCTAAAAAAGTCCTAATATAATGCAGAATTACCTATAGTTAACATATACTCTGTCGAAGTTCTATAATATTAGACATTATTAACAAACCCAAGAACCAAGCTGATAAATAAAGAAGGCTTTTCATACATGGAAGCATGTCCGCATCCTGACAGGATAACAAGCTCCGAATTAGGTATCCTATCCTTTAATATTCTCTGCTCTCTCAAGGGCGTCAAATAATCCTCTTCCCCACCTACTATGAGAGTTGGACATTTAATCTTATGAAGCTCCTTCTCCGTATCATGATTCTCCGCAGACCTCGTAAGCCTAACCATAGCCTTTAAAAACTCCTTGTCATTAAAAGGACCCGCTGTAAGTATCTTTTTTCTACCTTCCATCCACTGCTGATTCTTCTCATAAAAGCCAGGAGAATATATCACAGGAATTGTAGTAAGATAATAATTCATAGGATTATCAATGCTTAAATTCCAGCCCTCCCCTATATCTCTGAGCCAAGGGCCTGTTTTGCTGGTAGTATTGAATAAAAGCAGTCTTTCCACTATATCAGGATTTTCTATAGCAAATCTTTGAGCTACCTCACCGCCGTAGGAAATACCCACAATATTTATCTTGTCCATAGAAAGCTCCTTAAGTAGCTCAAGGATAAGCTCACTCTGTAGACCCTGATCATAGTCTAAGCCTTCTAGCTTCTCAGACTTACCCTGATCTAAAAAATCCACCAATATCAATTTATTATTTTTAGAAAAGGCTTCTACAAATATACCCCAGCTAGCTGTTGACATCATTATTCCATTGAGGATTAAAATAGGCTTGCCTTCTCCAATAGCCTCATAATAAACCTGCTTTCCTTTAAAATCAAAAAATGCCATACAAAGCTCCCTCCTAACCTTAAATTATTCTAAGCTTCTCTGCATCCTTCCTTAATTGCTCTCTAAACTTAGGATGAGCTATGCTGATGAGCCTCTCTACCCTAGTTTTTATATTAGTTCCTCTCAAATTAACAGCTCCATACTCAGTAACCACTATATCCACATCATTTCTTGAAAGAGATACTACTGCACCTTCCTTAAGCATTGGAACAATCTTTGAGATCTCTTCTCTTTCTCCTGTGACCTTATTCTTAACCATGGCTGTGGAATAAAGGGCTATAATAGACTTACCATTTCTGGCCTTTTGAGCTCCAATAGCCGTATCAGCCTGTCCTCCTGTACCACTAAACTGCACGGGGCCTATAGATTCAGAACAGCACTGCCCTGTCAAATCAATTTCTATGGTAGTATTTATGGAGACCTGATTGTCATTAAGCCTTATTATATCGGGATTATTCACATAGTTACCATCTAAAACTAAAACAGAAGGATTATCATCCAAGAAATCATAAAGCTTTTTATTTCCTAAGGCAAAGGTACATACTATCTTTCCTTTATGAAGAGTTTTCTTACTTCCATTTATAACTCCCAGCTCTGCCAGCTCCACCATACCTGAGGTCATCATTTCCGTATGAACACCCAGATCCTTTTTATCCTTTAAATAAGAAGCTACAGCGTTAGGTATTCCACCAATTCCCAGCTGTAAGCAGTCCCCATCCTTAATAAGCTCTGCAATGCTCGCGCCTATAAGCATATCCTTTTCACTAGGTACTACGTCCCCTAATACTGGAACAGGATAATCTGTTTCAACTAAATAATCTATATCACTATAGTGGATTTCCACATCCCCAAAGGTTCTGGGATAATTATTATTTATTTCAAGGATTACAATATCCGCTTCCTCTATCATTCTTTTCTCATAGGTATTAGAAACAGAAAGGGAAATATAGCCATGCTTATCAGGATAGGTAGCACTGCCTACATATATATTAGGCTTTACATAATCTAATCTCTTAATTCCTGCAAGATGAAGATGATTAGGTATAAAAGAAACATTGCCATTGCCATGAGCCCTTCTAAGGCCTGGTGAATAAAACCAACCATCAATATTAAAAACATCCTTATACTCTTCCTTTAAAAATTCTCCAGAAGACATGGGAAGGCAGTTGGTTATAGTTACATTCTTTACTCTGCCGGCTATGGAGTGAATATTATTCATAAAACCTTGTGCCTCAGAGGCTCCCAGTCCAGTTACAATTATATCATCTGATTTCACCAGGGCTAAGGCTTCCTCAATAGTTATAAGCTTATCTTTATAGTTCATATAGGCTCCTCCTTATTAAAATTAATAGACAGGTTTCCCTGCCTATTAATAATCCATTACTTTCCTAAAATTGAATCCATTGCTTTAAGTCCATCAACAGCAATCCATTCTCCCTGAACATTTTCATGGTTGATTTTTGATAGATTCATTTCTTGAGTTCCTGCTCTTAAACCATCGGCAAAGTTAATCTCACCACCGAAGGGGTTCTTAATAGGCTCTGCTTCCATTGCCTCTATATACTTGTCCCAAGTTATAGTTCCTTCTACCCTCTTTAGCCCTTCTACAAAGAAATGAGCTGCAATCCATCCAGTCATGGCATACACATTATCTGCATAATCAGGGCAGTACTCCATGAACTGTGCTAAAGCCTCTGCTCTCTCACCTTCAAAGGAAACCCATCCATTTCCGTATACATCAAATTTACCCTTTATTTCATTTACCACTGCTTGTGCACTTACTGGAGATACATTTACATAAGTAGTTATAACATCCTTATCTACTCCCTGGGCAGCAAGCTCTTTAACTATTGTAGGGAAGGTAGCTTGAATTGAACCTAATACAATAAAATCTACATCAGCATTTTTTATAGTTGTAACTGCAGAGGATACATCCGTAGCACCAGCTGTTACCTGCTCTGCTACAAGCTCCACGCCCAGCTCCTTAGCCTTAGCTTCAGCACCATTTAATATATCCTTACCAGCATCATCATTAGTATAGATAATACCTAGCTTTTTAGCCTTAAAATCTCCTACAGCTCTAGCTACCATTATCTGACCCTCAGTGATATATATCGGCTGAACAGGGAATATATTTTTCATATTGTCAGCTTCTGCATCATCACTGTAGAGCTGTCCAATACCTGTTGCAAAGTAAACAGCAGGGATTTCTGAATCTTTAAGATCCTGAATAGTTGCTCCTACTACAGGAGTTCCAAAGTGTCCAACAATAGCAAAAACCTCTTCATCCTCGATGAACTGAGAAAGCATAGCCTTACCCTTTACTGGATCGAATTCATCGTCTTGATGCTTGAAAACTATCTTTCTTCCATTTACTCCACCATCTTTGTTGATAAGTTCAAGATAAGCCTCTAAGCCTGCATTAAAAGGTACTCCTACAGGGGCATAGCTTCCAGAGGTTGCAGCACTGTTAGCTATTAGGATCTCAGTATCAGTAACACCCTGTGCTTCCTCATTGGAAGCGGACTTTGAACAACCTACTATTGACCCAGCTAGGGTCATTGCCATTATCAGTGAAAGAATCTTCTTCATTTATTATATCCTCCTTTTATATATAATGCATTTGCATTATTAACATTATTTAACTCCTAGATAAGCCTCCATAAGCTTTGGATTATTGCTCATCTCTGAAGCTATCCCATGGGCACTAATAGTCCCCAGCTCCAGAACATAAGCATAATCAGCAATTTTTAGGGTTTGAGCTGCATTCTGCTCAACTATCACAACGGTGATACCTTCCTCTTTAATTTCCTTAACAATATTCATAATATCCTTTACTATTAAAGGAGCTAGTCCCAAGGAAGGCTCGTCTAAAAGCAGTATTTTAGGATTGCTCATAAGAGCTCTAGCTATAGCCAGCATCTGCTGTTCTCCACCAGATAAGGTAGAAGCTATCTGCTCTCCTCTCTCTTTTAAAACAGGAAAATACTTAAATACTCTTTGATAATTTTTTTCTATTATTTTGCTATCCTTAACAGTGTAGGCACCAATTTTTAAGTTTTCTAAAACCGTTAGCTCTCTAAATACCTGTCTACCCTCAGGGGATTGTGCTATCCCAAGCCTTGCAATTTTCTCAGGCTCTAAGGAGGTTATATCCTTCCCATAGTAGCTTATACTTCCCTTTGCTGCCTCAATTAACCCAGAGATTTTCTTAAGGGTAGTGGTTTTGCCAGCACCATTGGCTCCTAAAAGAGCTACTACTTGACCTTCCTTAACCTCAATATCTATACCCTTTAATGCCTCGATAGCTCCATATCTAACCTCAAGTCCTTTAATTCTTAAAGCAATTTTATCCTGCATATTATTCATCTCCATCTGTACCAAGATAAGCTAGCTGGACATCTTTATTTCTCTGAACTTCTTCTCTCGTTCCAAGACATAAGAGCTTTCCAAAGTTTATTGCACATATCCTGTCACAAACTCCCATAACTAGCCTCATATCGTGTTCAACAAGGAGTACAGAGCAGTTAAACTCATCTCTTATTTTTCTAATCATCTCTGTAAGCTGAAGGGTTTCAGTGTCATTTAACCCAGCAGCAGGCTCATCCAGTATAATAAGCTTTGGCCTGCACATGAGAGTTCTAGCAAGCTCTACCTTCTTCAATACACCATAAGGCTGACCAGCCACCAGGTAATCTTTTCTGTCCTCTATACCAAGACTTCTAAGAATCTTTGTAGCCTCTTCTTTAAGCTCCCTTTCCTCTCTTCTAGCTCTTGGGAGTCTCAAGGCCTGCTCTATTATCGTTGACTTAAAATCTATATGAGCTCCTATCATAACATTATCCAATATGCTCAGCTCTCTAATAAGCTCCACATTTTGAAAGGTTCTAACAAGGCCATAGTTTATAATTTCATGAACGGAATGCTCCCTTAGGTTTCTTACCTTATTATCCTTATCCTGAAAGAGCACTTCCCCTTCATCTGCCTTATAGAACTGTGTAATGCAGTTAAAAACCGTAGTCTTTCCTGCACCGTTTGGCCCTATAAGTCCAAAAATTTCTTTTTCCTTTATATCAAAGGATAAGCTATCAACAGCTTTTAATCCCCCAAAGGCAATGCTCAGATTATTAACCTTCAGAAGAGTGCTTCTCTCTGAGCTTATTTTCTCGCTCATTCTTATCCCCCCTTTTTCTAAGGCTTCTAATCCACTTCTTAACATCATGTCCTATATAAACCACTCCATTAGGGTAGAACATGATTACAAGGATAATCAGCACACCATTAAATACATAGGACAGCTGATCAAAATAAGGTATCTGTTTAAGGAATAAATCCGGAACTGCAAAGACTATAAATGCTCCTAATAATGTTCCATATATTGACCTTAAACCTCCGATTACTATCATCGCCAGAAAATCTAAGGATAGCTTCAAGCTCCAGATAGAAGGATAGGAAAACCTTATAAAGTGAACATAGAGCACTCCAGCTATACTAGCAAACATTGTTGCTAGAGCAAAGGCCACCAGCCTGTACTTTAATAGGTTTATACCCATAGCCTGAGCTGCTGCTTCACTGCCTCTCATGGCATTTAAGGCTCTTCCTAGCTGACCATTTATCAGATTATAGGTAAGGAGCATAAGGATTATCAAAACCAGCACTATAAGATAATAGGTTGTTGCCCTATCTAGCTTAATAGAGCCTAAAAGCTCTGGAAAGCCTGCCTGCTTACCGCTGAAGCCATTGGTAAAGTCACCAAATTCCTCAAAGGTTTTTCTGAGAATCTCTGAAACACATAAGGTAGCTATGGCAAGATACATCCCCTCAATCTTTAAGGATACAAGGCCTACCAGGATTCCCAAAAGAGTTGGGATTAAAACAGCTAATAGCATCGCTACTCCAAAGGGCAGCTCCATATCCATTGTTAGATATGCAGAAATATATGAAGCTAGTCCCATAAAACCTGCAGTTCCCAAGGAAATCAATCCTGAAAAACCTAAGAGCAGGTTTAGTCCTAAGGCCGCTATAGCATATATCAATGTACCACCGATTATTGTTATATAGCTTGATTTGACGATGCCAAATTCAGCGAGCATAGGTAGCGTAGCGAGAATTAACCCCAGCAGTATAAATCTTACATATTCACTTGCCTTAAGTTTTTTTATCATAATTTTACCTACACTTTCTTAACAATTTTCTTTCCAAATATCCCTTGAGGTCTAAAAACAAGGAAAACCAGAATAATTATATAAAGAACTTGTCCTCCCCAAATGGAGGAAAAGTAATAAAGAAGCAGATTTCTGCTTATTCCTATGATATAAGCACCGATTACAGGGCCATAAAAGGTCTGAAAGCCACCTAGTACACAGGCTATAAGGGCATTTATCTGAACCTCGTCTAAAATATTCAAGCTTACACTAGTCATTGGAGCCACCATTACACCAGAGATTACTCCTAAGGTAGCAGCCACAGCCCAGGCAGCCATTGTAACATTTTTTGTAGGCACTCCCATGAGCTTTGCGGTGTATTCATTGGAGGCTGTAGTTCTAACAGCAAGTCCAAGCTTAGTTTTCTGAAGCACTGTAAATAGTGCTATCATTATGCCAAGGCCAAAAACTATATTAAAAACACCATTATAGGAAATGGAAGCTCCCAGAAATCTCAAATCACCATTAGGTATAATTCTCGGAAGTCTTAAGGGGTCTACTCCAAAGAAAATGGGAGTTAAGCCAAGGATTATCATCATAAGTCCCAGGGTTATTATCTGCTTTGCCACGGGTGATGCCTTCTTTGCATGTCTTATAATCAAAATATCTATTATTACACCCATAACAATTGCGGTGATAACTCCTCCAATAAGAGCAAGCCACAGGGGCAGGCCTAATTTATCGAAAATTGAAGTTACCATAAAGGTATTGAACATACCCATTACCCCTTGGGAGAAGTTAGTTACATTAGAGGTCCTAAATACGATTATTATTCCTAAAGCCGCCAGGGCATATATACTTCCTGTTTCTAAGCTTCTTAAAATAACCTGCAAAAAAATACTCATTTAAATCTCACCCCATTTTATTATGTTTGCTGCCCATACATAACCGATACCCGCCGCAAGCATACATACCACAGAACCGTCCTTCACTCTGCCCTCTTCTAAAGCAAGCTTCAAGGAGAGTATTTGATCAATCTGTCCAATGTGGCCATAATCCTCAAGATATATTGATTGTTCCTCCTTAAGACCAAGGTCCTTAACCATGCCATCATGTCCGGAGCGCTTCATATGGAGTATAGCTAAGTAGTCTATGTCCTCCCTACCTAGAGAGGATTTATCTAAGGCCTTATCTATGCAGCTATACCAGTTATCCACTGATACCTCGTTTAATCTATCCTTCATCTTTTTAGGGTCCAGAAGTCTTAAGGAGCAATAGGCTTCATGAATATTATTTTCATTTATTCTGTTTACCGTTCCACCTATTTCTACTCCAGCGGTCCTTGCCAGAGAGCCATCAGCTATGATATGACTGCCTAAGATCAGATTTCTGTTAAGATTCTTCTGAAGGATTATAGCTCCTCCACCAGCTCCAAGGTTAAACATCATAGACATGTTCTTGTCGGAATAATCTACTAAATCTCCATTTCTATATCCGCCAACAATCATGATGGTGTTTATTGTCTCATCAGCTATAAGCATATCTTTGGCAATTTTAATGGTGGATACCGTTGTACAGCAGCGATTTGCAAGGTCAATTCCCCAAGCATTTTTAGCACCAATCCTATTCTGTATATACAGGGCTGAGGTGGTTAATGGATATTCCTTCCACTCTTCACCGACACAGAGGATCACATCAATAGCTTCTGGGGATAAGCCTGTATTTCTTAAAGCATCTAAGGCAGCAAGTGCACCCATTTCCTGTGTGCCGTCCTCCTTGCCTGGAATGGGCTTTTTCTTTATTCCCAGCTTTTTGATTACCGCTTCCTCTGTCCAAACCCCTTCAGTAGCTTCAGCTATTTCTTTTGCAGTAATATAATTTTCAGGAATGTATATTCCCAAACCAAGTATTCCAACGTTATCCTTTGCTTGCATCTAACTCTCCTCCTTTATAATCTCATTCCTCCGTTAACGCTAAGGGTATGTCCAGTGATATAAGAGGATTCATCGGAGGCTAAGAATAGCGCAGCCTTTGCTATCTCTTCAGGTTGTCCTAATCTACCAAGCATCGTTTGCTTAGCAAAGGAATCAAGCAGATCCTGAGGAACCGTCTTCAAAATATCTGTCATTGTATACCCTGGTGCAATGGAGTTAACCCTCACCTGAGCACCCTTCATGGAAAATTCCTTAGCCCAGGACTTAGTCATTCCTATAACTCCAGCTTTAGTTGCTGCATAGTTTGCCTGACCAATATTACCATACTCTCCAACGATGGAGCTAATATTGATGATAGAGCCATTTCCCTGCTGCTGCATAGCTGGTCCTACATGCCTAGTAAGATTAAAAACTCCCTTTAGGTTAACATTGATTACCATATCAAATTGCTCATCACTCATTTTTCTTGTAAGAGCATCTCTAGTGATTCCTGCGTTATTTACTAAAATATCTATCCTTTTGTATTTATCCATTACATAATCAAAAAACTTCTTACAGGCCTCTCCATCAGTAACATTTAATGAGTAACCCTCAACTCCTTCATGGGAATAAGTCATTTCTCCCATATCACAGGCAATTACCTTAGCGCCTTCTGTTGCAAATAATTCAGCCATTGACTGTCCTAAACCCCTGGCTCCTCCAGTAATAATAGCTACTTTATCCTTTAATCTCATGATATATCCTCCTAAAATCTATATAAAATTTCTTGTAAACCTTTTTAGTGAAATATGAATCACTTTTCATATTAAGCTTATAAAAAAACTATTTACCTGTCAATGATATTTTTTCAATTAATATACATTACTGTAAATATTCTTATTTTGCAAAAAACTACCGTGTTAATATTCTATTTTATTAAATTATATCCATCCTTCTAGCTTCCTTTTATCATTTAGATATTAGGATTTTTAAGAACTACTGCCGTACCCATTCCACCGCCTATACAAAGGCTAGCTGCTCCGTAAAGACTTTTTCTTCTTAGCATCTCATATATTAGAGTAACCATAATTCTGTTCCCTGAGGCTCCAACAGGATGACCTAAGGCTATAGCTCCTCCATTGACATTGATTACCTTCTTAAGCTCATCCTCAGAAATATTGTATTCTGTGCTGAGCTCCTTAATAACTCCTAAGCTTTGAGCTGCAAAGGCTTCGTTAAGTTCTATAAGGTGCATATCCTTTAAGGTTAAATCAGCATCCTCTAGGGCTTTCTTTATAGCAGGTGTAGGTCCCAGACCCATAAGCTCCGGCGCTACTCCTCCTTGTCCTATGCCAACAAGCTCTACAAGAGGTGTCAAGTTATACTTCTTTAAAGCTCTTTCAGAAGCAACAAGCATTATGCTTGCCCCATCGTTTATTCCAGAAGCATTGCCCGCTGTTACAGTACCATCTTTTTTAAAGGCTGGTCTTAGGGTAGATAACTTCTCTAGGGTAGTTTTTCTGTTTATATACTCATCATCTTTTACTAGTATGGTTTCTCTACCTTGCTTAGCTTCTATAGGAATTATCTCTTCCTTGAATCTACCAGCATCCTGAGCTTCAATGGCCTTCTGCTGAGACTCGTAAGCAAATAGGTCCTGGGCTTCTCTTGAAATACCATATTTCTCTGCTATATTTTCTGCTGTAATTCCCATATGGATTCCCGTAAAAGCATCGGTAAGAGCATCATGGAGCATGTGATCCTTAACAGAAAACTCTCCCATTTTTATGCCACCTCTAATTTCCTTTGGCAGGATGTATGGAGCATTGCTCATAGATTCTGTACCACCAGCTATTATTAAATCCGCATATCCACTCTTAATAGCAGCTGAAGCATTCATTATAGCCTTCATGCCGCTTCCGCAGGCTATATTTATGCTGTAGGCTGGAGTTTCTATGGATAGTCCTCCCTTGATAGCAACCTGTCTTGCTATACCCTGTCCCTGTCCTGCAGGAAGTATGTTTCCAACTATAACCTCATCTACTGCCTCTTTAGGCACCTTGGTTTCTTCCATTATTGCCTTCACTAACACCGCTGCCATATCTGCTGGTGAAACTCCTTTAAGTGCTCCCTGAAAGCTTCCCACTGGAGTCCTTTTAGCAGCTGCAATAAATACTCTACTCATTTACTACACCTCTTCTTTCTAATATGAAAACTGTTTCATATTTCATATTTGTCCTAAGAATATCAAATTATGGAATAGCTGTCAATAAAAAAATCCACCAAAAGGTGGATTTATAAATTTAACAAATTGTTTAATTTTCAATAACGTACTTAAGCTTCTTTTTACTCTTATAATACTCTTCAATTATTGCTCCACCAAGACATTCCTCATTATCGTAGAGCACAACTGCCTGCCCTGGAGTTATAGCCTTCTGAGGCTCCTTAAACTCTAGAACAATCTCATTATTATCTTTAACGTGAACCGTAACCTGCTGATCTGGCTGCCTATATCTAAACTTAGCAGTGCATGGGAAGACAGCTTCCTTAGGAGCTCCTCCTATCCAGTTCATGTCAGAGGCTCTGAGACCATAGGAATAAAGAGCTGGATTTTTTTCTCCCTGTACCACATAGAGAATATTTTTTTCTAAATCCTTATCCACTACAAACCAAGGCTCGCCATCTCCACCTATACCGAGGCCCTTTCTCTGACCTAGGGTATAGTGCATCAGGCCAAAATGTTCACCCTTCTTCTCTCCCTGCAAGGTCATAATTGGACCTGGCTTTGCTGGAAGATAGTTATCCAAAAAGCTTCTAAAGTTTCTCTCTCCAATGAAGCAGACCCCTGTACTATCCTTCTTCTTAGCAGTAGCAAGATCAGCTTCCTCAGCTATTTTTCTCACCTCAGGCTTTGAAAGATGGCCTATAGGGAACATGCTCTTAGAAAGCTGCTCCTGATTAAGCTCGCAGAGGAAATAGGTCTGGTCCTTGTTGTTATCCTTACCTCTTAACAATCTGTATCTTCCATCCTTATAATCCACCTGAGCATAATGCCCCATGGCAATGTAATCTGCTCCAATTTTCATGGCAAATTCTAAAAAGGCCTTAAATTTTATCTCCTTGTTGCACATTACATCTGGATTTGGAGTTCTCCCTCTCTTATATTCTGAAAGGAAATATTCAAATACTCTATCCCAATATTCCTTAACAAAATTCACAGTATAATAAGGTATATCCAGCTTCTGGCAGACCTTTCTCACATCGTGATAATCATCGGCAGAAGTGCATACTCCTTCATCATCCTTTTCATCCCAGTTCTTCATGAAGACCCCTATTACCTGATAGCCCTGCTCCTTTAAAACATGAGCCGCCACGGAGGAATCAACGCCACCGGACATTCCTATTACTACCTTTGTATCCTTAGGTTCCTTAATCATTCTTGTATCACCCTCTATTTAAGGCTTAAGAATGAACCTTAAGCCTTATTATTCTTTACTAGTGTAATCCCGCCACTATTATTATTACTACCTTCCTCTTCCTCGTAAATATCCTCATAATGATCTAGATAAGAGTGATGCTCTCCACCCTTATTCCAGCCCAGTATTGCTTCCATATTTACGTTCTCTGCTGCCCTGAAAATGGATTTTTCCACATCAGGGAAGGTTTCCTTCAGCTGCTTAATAAGAGCTTTAATCTCGTAACGCTTATTACCAATTTTCTTCGCAGCTACCATGCAGGCACAGTTCAGTGGCCAAATACCGCTATTTTGAGTAAATCTTTGAATAGCTTCCTCTTCCACAAAATACATGGGTCTTATTAGCTCTATGCCTTCAAAATTAGTAGCCTTCAGCTTAGGAAGCATGGTTTTGAAGTTACCACCATAGAATATATTTAAAAGATTAGTTTCTATAACGTCATTAAAATGATGACCTAAGGCCAGCTTATTGCAGCCAAGCTCCTTAGCCTTAGCATATAAAGAGCCTCTTCTCATTCTTGCACACATGTAGCAGGGATAATCCTTAGCAATCTTATCCACCACATTAAATATCCCTGAATCGTAAATCTGTACTGGTATCTCAAGATACTCACAGTTATCTATGAGAAGCTTTTTAATATCTGGATGATAGCCAGGATCCATGGCAATATACTCCACTTCAAAATTCATCTGCTTGTGCTTTTTCAGCTCCTGAAATAGCTTAGCCAGAAGAAGGCTGTCCTTTCCTCCTGAGATAGCAACTGCAACCTTATCCCCTTCTTCTATCAGGGAATATTCCTTTATAGCCCTAACAAATTTAGACCATATGCTCTTCTTATAGGTTTTAGTTAAGCTTCTTTCAATTTCCTTAAGAGGTATCCTTTCATTGAAGGGTACCAGTATATCACAACCGTTACCGGCAATATTACTCATTATCTTCACCTCGTGTTTTTATTATAGAACTTATTTCTTTTTGTCCTCCAGCTCCTCAATTACAAGCTTATCAAATTCTATTTCTTCTATGAAGTTATCTTTATTGAAGCTGGTTTTTCCCAGTCGGTTGTATTCATTTAAATTTTTGTTAAGCCAATAAGGCTTAGCTATATCAAAGCTATCACAAAGCTGTATCATTGCTTCCTTTAAGGCTGCCTGATAATCATCTTCCGCCATAAGAGGAACCGCGTTATCTTTAATAATTCTATTGTTCTTTATTAGCTTTCCCCATAACCTCATATGCAAGCCTCCTTAAGATTAAAATTTAATATTATAGGTGTTAAGATAATTACACCTTATTAACCTAACAATTATAAAATAAAATTCCTTATATTTCAATGAATATAGCTGAAATTCTAAGGAGATTTATAGATAATCCTTATTAATTAAAATTTATTGTCATATAGTTTACCTTTTGGTATATAATTATATTAAATAATTTATTTTGTGAGCAGGTGAAACAAGTGGGGAACATATCCTTATTCTTAGCCTTTTCTGCAGGACTTCTTTCCTTTTTATCTCCCTGTGTTCTGCCCCTAATTCCTGGCTACTTAAGCTACCTGGCAGGAAGTGGCTTAGGTGCAGTAAGAGATAATAAAGCTAAAAGAACTCTATTATATAAATCAATATTCTTTGTAATAGGCTTTACCTTAATATTTATTTTAATGGGAGCTTCAATCACAACCCTTGGAAAGCTATTTATTAAGCATCGCCTATTAATTAAAAGAATATCTGGTATTATTATGATTATTTTCGGAATACACACCACGGGTATCTTTACTATAAAGAAGCTATATATGGAAAAAAGAGCTTTTTCCCTGGGAAATGCTGAGGGCTTTCTAGGCTCCCTTATCATGGGCCTGGCCTTTGCCGCTGGTTGGACTCCCTGCATAGGACCTATCCTAGGCTCTATATTATTATACGCCGGAAGTCATGACACCATAGGTAGAGGAGTACTGCTCTTAATCTCCTATTCCTTGGGCCTTGGCCTCCCATTTATAGGCTCTGCTTTACTTTTTGATAAGCTTTCCTTTAAAATAAAAAGCTTAAACAAATATCTTAAACCCTTATCTATCATCAGTGGAATAATCATGATCATCCTTGGAATATTAATCTTCACAGATAAATTAGTAATACTTACAGGACTCTTAAGCTAAGGACAAAATATATTCAGCTTAAAACATTAAATTGGAGGTTTATATTTATGAAAAAGCTAATTCTGCCCATTGTAATATTGCTTCTTATTGGAGCATCAATATATGCCGTTTACAGCTACAATAATGCTGCTAATAATGACCAGCAGACCAAGGAGGAGCCCTCCTCTAATGAGACAGCCAACGAGGAAGCTACTGGCGATGAAGAAGCAGCTCAGGAGGATACAAGTACAAACAGTGACACTAATAGTCCTCAAAATGATAAGGTACTGGCCTGGGATTTTACCTTTGAGAATCTTAAAGGTGAAGAAGTAACCCTCAGTGACTTTAGAGGAAAAAAGGTATTTTTAAACTTCTGGGCCAGCTGGTGCGGTCCCTGCAGGCTTGAAATGCCTGATATAGAAACGCTCCATAAGGAGCTTAACCCAGAAGAAGCAGTAATAATTGCAGTGAACATAGGAGAGGACAGAAGCACTGTCTCAAAATTCCTAAGAGACAATAGCTTTACCTTTCCTACAGCTTTAGATCCATTATCTACAGCTCCATCTAGGTATGAGCTTCAGGGAATACCAACCACCTTCATCATTGACGAAGAAGGCTATATAGATTCAAAGTATTCCGGCTATATGACTCTATCACAAATGAGAGAAGCCATGGGATTATAAAATAAAAGGTCGGTGTTGGGAGTGCATCCCTTCACCGACCTTTAAGCTCTATTAATTGAGACCTAAGCTCTTATCTATATTATCCTTATCAAAGCCTACTATTATTTCCCCTTCTATATCTATTACAGGAACGCCTCTCTGCCCTGATTTTTCAACCATCTCAACAGCAGCCTCTTGATCCTGTGCCACATCCTTCTCTACAAAATCAATGTCCTTAGACTTTAAATATGACTTAGCCTTAGTGCACCAGGGACAGGTAGGTGTTGAGTAAACTATAACATTTTTCATATCTATTACCTCCCATTTAATTTATAATGCTATTATAAGCCTTAATATTAAACTCCATTAAAAGGTTGTATTATAATTATGTGAATATTAAGGAGAAAAAAATAAAGCTCTATATTTATAGTTTCACTTAATATTCAGTTAACATACATAAAATATAATTATTTAAATATATAAATAATTTAACGTCTAATAAATGATTGGGAGAAATGGAAGATGTCAAAGTTTATTGGTATTGATTTAGGTACAACGAATTCCTGTGTAGCAGTGATGGAAGGCGGAAGCTCTGTTATTATACCTAACAGTGATGGCGGACGTACTACCCCTTCTGTGGTTGCCTTTACTAAGGATGGTGAAAGGCTTGTAGGTGCACCAGCAAAGCACCAGGCAGTACTGAACAGCCAGCGCACCGTAAGCTCTATAAAACGTGAGATGGGAACAGATTATAGGGTTAAAATTGATAAGAGAGCCTATACACCTCAAGAAATATCCGCCATGATTCTTCAGAAGCTTAAGGCTGATGCTGAAAGCTATTTAGGAGAGAAGGTTACTGATGCGGTTATTACCGTTCCTGCTTATTTTACTGATTCTCAGCGTCAGGCTACTAAGGATGCGGGGAAAATAGCTGGCTTAAATGTCCTTCGCATAATCAATGAGCCTACGGCTGCTGCTTTGGCTTATGGTATGGATAAAGAAACAGGCCAAAAGGTTATGGTTTATGACCTGGGCGGTGGTACCTTTGATGTATCCATACTTAATATTGAGGACGGGGTAATAGAAGTACTTTCTACCGCTGGTAATAACCGATTAGGTGGAGATGACTTTGACCAGTGCATCGTAGATTATCTTATAAAAGAATTCAAGAAAGAACATAGAATTGATCTAAAGAAAGAGCCCATGGCTCTACAGAGGGTGAAGGAAGCCGCTGAAAAAGCTAAGATAGAGCTATCCAGCAGTGTAAGCACTCAGGTCCTCCTACCCTTTTTAACCTCAAACTCCAGCGGTCCTAAAAACATGGATATAACCCTAACTAGGGCAAAGTTTAACGAGCTTACAGAGCACCTGGTAAAAGCCACCATGGAGCCAGTACACCAGGCTTTATCTGACTCAGGCCTCAGGAGCTCAGAGATCAATAAGGTTATTATGGTTGGTGGCTCCAGCAGAATTCCTGCGGTACAGGCTGCTATAAAGAGCTTTACAGGCCAGGAGCCCTTTAAGGGAATTAATCCTGATGAATGTGTTGCCATGGGTGCTGCCATACAAAGTGGTGTCCTCAGCGGAGAGGTAAAGGGCCTTATTCTGTTGGATGTAACTCCTCTTTCCTTAGGGATTGAAACTGTTGGAGGTGTTTTCTCAAGAATTATTGAAAGGAACAGCTCTATACCTATCAGAAAGAGTCAGGTCTTCACCACAGCAGCAAATTTCCAGACCTCCGTAGAAATACATGTGCTTCAGGGAGAAAGGGAAAATGCAAGACACAACAAAACCTTAGGGAAGTTTAAGCTTAACGGTATAAGACGTGCTATGCGAGGGATTCCTCAGATTGAGGTTACCTTCAACATTGACGCTAATGGTATAGTAACAGTTTCTGCCATGGACCTAGGTACTGGAAAGGAACAGAATATAACCATCAGCTCCTCCTCTAATTTAAGCCAGGAGGATATCGATAGAGCCATATGGGAAGCAAAGCAGTATGCAGAAGAGGATGCAAGACATAGATCAGAAGCCACCATCCGTGATGAAGCAGAGCAGCTAATTTACCAGGCTTCAACCCTAAAAAAACTTGATAAAAGCGATAAGAACAGGCTTCATGATGCGGTAAAAAGCCTTAAAAAGGAGCTAAAGGGCAAGGACAACTCCTCCATAAAAATAGCCTGTGATAATTTAAAATCAGTGATTTCTTCTATCAATCCTGATGGTCCGTATGCGGGAGATGGCTCCTATAGCGGTGGCAGCTCCTTTAATAGTGGAGATACTTATGAAGAAAGCAATGCTGCAGGCGGCGGTGATGATTATTATGACGCAGCCTATACCTCCTCTGAGGATGATAAGTAACTTTATAGGATACTATTTATATAAAAAATAATAGGGAAGCTACAGCTTCCCTATTATTTTTTTACATAAGTATTCTATTAGTACTATTTATTCGTATTTATTTTTTTCATACCACTTATCAGCTATCCTTACAGCAAAAAAACTCAGCACAAGGGTAAGCCCTAACACAATAGCAAAATTCATTCCAGTATCTAATGAAAAGAACTTCTTACCGGTCAATCCAAAATAGGAAGCAATGGAGTTTCCTACTATAAATGCAATCATAAATGCTACAAGCTCTAGCCTTCCTCTAATCTTTCTGTACTTTTCATACTTATCCATAATCCCCTCGATTATCACTCTATTACAGAATAATCTTTCTCACCTTACATAATAATACACTCTACTAAAAGTATATATTAGCCAAATATGGATGTAAATATAACTTTATTTATTTTATATCGGAAGTTAGTTTTTCAATCAACGATTTGTTTTATATCCTTCTTAATATTTCAATTATCTCACTGCTCACCTGACTTCTTTCCTCATGAACCCACTGCTGATCAAAAGGGAGGTTGAAGTTTTTAGAGAAGGAATAATAGAGACTGATCTGCTGATAATAAACCTCTAAGTCATAAAGATTCCTTATATGACAGTAAGGCTTGGTTAGCTCTCCTCTCTTTCCAATGAACAGCTCATCCACATAGCTTAAAAATTTGTCCATCAGTTCACTCTTAGATACATCAAAGGGTATCTTTAGAAGCTTCCACTGAATATCCTGCTTCAGCTTATAGCTCTTCAAAGCATCCAGTACTATCAAGTACTCGCTGACATCCATCTTCTTATAATAGTGAATGCTCTCCTCCTTTGTGCTCCATAGAGCCAGCTTCTCCCTTAAGGATAGCCCTTTTATATCCAGTATTGCCTCACTTGGTCCCAAAACAGCGCTGAAGATAAGTTCGTCCTTCATTAATATGTTTTCTCTGATGAAGGGGGTACTCCTTCCATAGCCTACTACATAGCCTTCCTCATAAATCCCCTTTCTCCCAGCCCTTCCTGCTATCTGCTTAACCTCCTGGGAGTTAAGATGTCTTATTTCACTGCCATCAAATTTTCTAATATCCATAAATACTATTCTTCTAATAGGAAGATTCACTCCCATTCCTATGGCGTCCGTTGTTACCAAAATGGTATTTTCTTTATTTATAAAGGCTCTATACTGCTCCCTTCGCACCTCTGGAGGTAAGTCTCCATATATCATAGAAGCCTTAATCCCCTGAGCAGAATAAAAGCCTGCGATCTCCAGTACCCTCTTCTTTGAAAAGGTAACTAAAGCATCTCCTGGCTGTATATCCCTATAGCTGAAGGAGGCATCTTCTATCATAAGAGGAATGTTCCTATGGTATTCACGGATTTCATATTCCTCTTCTAAATCCTCTAAGATGTCAATGAGTAGCTCCTTGGAATTTGAAGCACCACAGAGATGCACCTCTTTACTTCGAACTCCTAAAATAGCACGAGTCCAGGCAGCTCCCCTCTGCTCATCCTTTATCATCTGTACCTCATCTATTACTGCTACATCATAGCTATCCTTTAAATCCAGCTTTTCTATGGTGCAGGATAAATGTCCAGCACCCTCCAGGATTATTTCTTCCTCTCCTGTAGTGAGGCTGCACTTAACCCCTTCTCCATTGAGCTTTTCAAAATTCTCCAGAGCAAGAATTCTTAAAGGAGATAGATACACCCCTTTATCCGCCTTTTTTAAAGCCTCCAGGGCATTATAGGTTTTTCCTGTATTGGTCTCTCCAAGATGAAGATAAAACTTTCTTTTCATCCTCCTGGCTGCAGGATATTCCTCCTTCGGATTAGCTGGAAACACCCTTTTAAAATCACGGCTTACCAGTTCTGGTATATGACTAGAAATCAGAACACTTATGATCCCTGACCTCAGATAGCCTTCATAATTATTAAGTACTATTTCTTCAAATTTAAAATCTGTATTATTTTTTCTGTTGTAATCCTCTATAAGTCTTCGAGACACATACTCTAAAAGCTCTAGATACCTATTAAATACCTGGTTAAATTCCTTAAAATTAAAGCCCTTCATTTCCTTAAGTATCTTAACCTTTTTTCTGATAGAAGCTTCATGCTCCCATAAGCCTGATGACTTAGTATTTTTTACAATCTCATCTATCTGTGGTATTTGGTTTTTTAGTTTTCTAAAATTTCTTTCGTCGGCCTTCTTCATTCCATGCTCCTTAAACTGCTATAATTATTATTTTGTCTATTTATCATTCTTTGGGAAGTACTGATAATAATAGCAGAGCAGTCTGCCATTATAAAGCTTCCTGTTTTTATCTGACTTTTGGCCAAAATATTTTTCAAAGCCTTCATAAGAGGTAAGTACATAATAATACCAGGAATTTAACTCCTGGAAGGTCTTTCCCATGGTTTTATAAAGCTCCTCTACATAGCTTACTTCTCCTAATCTTTCACCATAAGGTGGATTAGTTATAATATAGCCATATTTCTTCTTACTAGAAAAATCTCTCACATCCAGCTTTTGAAAGGCTATATTATCGCTTACTCCCGCCTTCTCAGCATTGTCTCTGGCAGTGCGGAGTACTCTAGTATCTATGTCAGAGGCTAATATTCTAAAGCTTTTATTATTAATAAGATTCCTTGCACTGGACCTAACATCATCCCATAGATCCTGTGGTATAATCTCCCACTGCTCCGCTACAAAGCTCCTATTGATTCCAGGGGCAATATTTCTTCCTATGAGAGCTGCCTCTATGGCAATAGTTCCTGAACCACAAAGGGGGTCTGCTAATTGATGATCTGGATTCCATTTACTTAGGAGCACCAAGGCTGCTGCTAAGGTTTCCTTTAAGGGTGCCTCACCGGCATTTTCTCTATAGCCTCTTTTATGAAGTCCTGGACCACTTGTATCAAGAGTCAGGGTAGCCACATCCTTTAAAATTCCTATTTCGATCTTGTACTCAGCTCCTGTTTCAGGAAATAAATCCCTTCTGTACTTTCTTTTCATTGCATCAACCACAGCCTTTTTAACTATGGACTGGCAGTCAGGTACGCTGAAAAGCTTTGACTTAACAGACTTTCCAGTAACATGCATATAGCCTGTAATAGGAATAATATCTCCCCACTCTACAGCTAAGGTACCTTGATATAGTTCTTCAAAGGACTCAGCCTTAAATTCTGCCATTCTGATAAGTATCCTATCAGCAGTCCTAAGCCAGATATTGCAGGTTACAATATCCATCTCATCCCCTTCAAAGATTACTCTACCGTTTTCTATAGTCAAATCATCATATCCTAAATCCTTTAATTCCTGTGCTACCACCTTTTCAAGGCCGAAGGTAGCAGTTGCTATAATCGTAAAATCCATAATTTATCTCCTATTAATTTATTTTATCTCAGGTTTATTGGGTATATATATTAATATATATCAATTATATAAAAAATAATATCAATTTTAAATAATTCTTTATTTAACTTGACCTTTCACAGAAATAGGTACATACAAGAACTACAGCTCCACCAATTATCTGAGAAATATTCATTCCTTCCTTTAAGAATATAGCAGCAAAAATAACAGCTGAAATAGGATCAATAAAGCTTAAAATAGCTGCAGACTGAGCTCTTAAGCCTTTTAAGGCGGAGAAATATAAAAGGTAGCTTAATCCCGTATGGACTACTCCCACAGTAATAACAAGCCCCCATTGACTAAGGCCCATAGAAGTTATTATCTCCTGTATATAGGTTTTATTATTTATATATTCAATAGCCACAAAAGGTATGAGTACTAGGGCCGAAGTCACTAGCTGTACAAAGGTTTTATAAAAATCCGAAACCTTTTGGGTGAACTTATTAAATATCACCACTCCAGCATAAAGAGCTGCAGCTGAGATACCAAAGGCTATTCCTTTAATATTTTCCATAACCTCTCCTTTAGGAATCCCTCCAATATCTACTACAAGGACAAGCCCTACCATTGCACCAAGTATATAGAGAAGCTTTCTCTTATCTATCCTCTCCTTAAAAACAATTGGCGCTAAAAGAAATATGAAGAAGGGTGCAAAATAGTAGGCCATGGTCGCCTTACCAATAGTTGTGTATTTGTAAGCCTCAAAAAGTAATACCCAGTTAAAACCCAAAAATATTCCCGATGCCAATAATGGGAGGTTTATTCTATCGTCAGCCTGTTTATCTTTCTTCCTGGTAAACAACAATACTCCACCTATAGAAAGTGATGCTATAACAGCTCGCAGAAAAGCAATCTCTAGAGAAGTAAGATTGATATTTTTTACGAATACTCCAATACTACCAAAGATGAGCATTGCAGCGATTATTTTTATTCTGCTCATATGTATCCCCCGCTTAAATAAACTGATATTTCTTAATATTATATCAGATAATTTTTAGCTATTGGATAACCTATATATAATAAAAACAATATTTTAAAGCCTTAATTCTCTGAAATTGTTTACTGATAGTTTAAAAGTCTTCTTATTAGTACTGTGATATAATTAGATTAATTTTATGGATATTATATTAACTTAGTTGTAACTAGGAGGTTTTTATGAAGATTGGTTTAATTGGCTTAGGTGGAATTGCTCAAAAGGCATATCTGCCTGTGTTCGCCTCTAGAGAGAACACAGAATTAGTACTCTGTACCAGAAACCAGAGTACTCTAGAAAGCATGGCTGCTAAATATAGAGTTAAAGAATACACCAGATCTATTGACGAGCTCATAGGCAGTGGTATTGAAGCTGCCTTCGTTCATACTGCCACGGAGGCTCACAAGGAAATTGCTGAGAAGCTCTTAAATAATGGAGTGCATGTATACGTGGATAAGCCTCTTTCCTATTCTCTATATGAGGCACAGTCACTGGCTGAGCTTTCAAAAAGGGTTAATAAGACTCTAATGGTTGGCTTTAATAGAAGGTTTGCTCCCATGTTCAGAAGTCTTAAATACGAAAATGCTGCTGATGTTATAGTGATGGAAAAGAACAGAACCTATGAGCCAGGGGAAGCCCGTAATTTTATCTTTGATGATTTTATACATGTAGTGGATACTCTTCGCTTTCTCATGGGAGATAACCACAATGATATGAGGGTAAATGGACTGATCAAAGAAGACAAGCTCCATAATGTTGTGTTGACCCTGTCCAATAATCAAACTACAGCCATAGGTATCATGAACAGGGATGCGGGCATTACAGAAGAAACAGTGGAATACATGACTGCTGGTAAGAAGCTTAGAGTAGAAAATCTTACTCATACTAAGGTATACTCCGATGATAAAGAAAGCCATAAACACTTTAAGGATTGGGATCCTGTTCTTTATAGAAGAGGCTTCTATCAAGTAGTAGATGAATTTATAACCAGTATAGAAGAAGGACGAGAACCCTCTATTTCTATTGAGGATTCCTTAATCACTCACGAAATCTGTGAAGAGATGGTAAGAAAGCTTTTATAAAATAAAGGTACTTAGGGAAGCCTAAGTACCTTTGTTTTATTCTATCTACCTATCTCCTTCCAGTTCTCTAAAACCTCCTCAAGTGCGGCCAGGCTTCCTCCCACTTCTTCTGCATATATGTAGCCCTTTACTCTTGCTAATTCTCTGGCAATTTCATCCAGTCTGTCTCTCTCCTCACTTATCTGTAGCCACTGGGATTTTTTATTAAATATCCTATCTACCTTTTCAGACTTTTTGTGAGCCTCTTGCCAATTTTCCTCTTTTATAGTGTCCATAAGCTCTTTAACATTTCTTGAAAAGTCCTGAGCTTCCCCGCCCATGATTTTAATAACCTTACCACTCTGCATGATGCCTATAAAAACAATTATAAAGGCCGATATAATTATCAAAAGCGTCGATTTCTTCATAGCAGCCTCCTTTCCTATAAATGATTATATGTTTATAATTTAGTAATCCTGCTTATATAATCCTCATACTTATCTATATAAATTTTACCTTCAGGAGATTTTGCAGCATAAAATACCTCCCTAACACTTTTTATTCCATGCTTATTAAGCTCCTTAAAAAGGCTCTCATAAGTCATGTTCAACTGCTTTAATCCCGTCTCCAATATCATACCATCATAGATTAAGGTACCTCTTAAGCCCTCTCCTTTTACCTGGATATTCATATCCTTTCTAGTAACAGGCTTTTCTTCAGACTTTTTCATCACAGAAAGCTGACCATTAGGCTCTATAACTGCAAACTCCACCTCTTCGATATTGAATATGTCCTTATTTCTAAGAATAGCATTGAGATCACTTATCCTGTAATTCACCCTCTTTAGAGCCTTCTCCAGGATTTTCCCATTTGCTATCACTACAACGGGCTCACCATCTATAAGATTACCCACGGCTCTATTGGACATAGCAATCCTTTCAAGACATATGCCTAAAATAACCCAGGTAATCAGCCCTATCCAATGAGGCCAGGCTCTACTGGTGAGGTCTGTAGTAAGGGAGGCTGCTATAGACCCTAGTGTTATTCCTAAAATATAGTCAAAAAAGTTCAGCTGGCTGATCTGCTGCTTTCCAAGAATTCTAGCAAAGATAAGCAAGCTAAAAAATGATACAATTCCTCTTACTGCTACCACTAGCCCTTCATTCATAAGCACACCTCGATGGTTAAGTTTTTTAAATAAATAATGCATACATTAACAAAATATAGTATGCTAAAAATAGTAATTATTATACATTTTCTCAGTCTAAGGGGTTGCTTAAGAATCCCTATAACTGAGATTCTAATAAGCATATACTGTTATCTAGATAGAATATAAAAGGGTAAAAGGAAGGGTTTGAATTGTATAATTATTTGACCGAGGAAGCAATAAAGATATTACAGGACGAAATACAGCATCGAAAGTCCGTAGTAAGAAAAAAAATCAACGAGGATCTTAAGGAAGCAAGAGCTCACGGGGACTTAAGCGAAAACTTCGAATACAAAGCCGCTAAGCGTGACAGAGCACAAAATGAATCTAGAATAAGGTATCTAGACCGAATGATAAGAACTTCAAAGCTCATTAAGGATGAGACCACCTCTGATGAAGTAGGACTAGGCAAGAAGGTTTTAGTGAAGTTCCTGTCTGATGGTGAGGTTGAAGAGTTCAAGCTGGTCACTACCATTGAAACAGACCCATTAAATAATCTAATAAGCATTGAATCTCCCTTAGGAAAAGGAATATACAGAAGAAAAGAGGGGGAAGAGGTTATGATTACCTCACCAGAAGGAGAATATGCGGTGAGAATTGAGAAAATTATGGTCTAAAATGTATAAAAAAGGATTGACCTCAATATGCGGTCAATCCTTTATTTATCTATTTAGCTAAAAGATGATACTCAGGCTCTAAGCTAACACCCTTCAGTTCCCAGGCTCGACCATCCTTCATTGGAGGCCAATTTTCTATATATATTTCTGCAGCCTTATAAAGAGGCTTTATCATCAGTGTTAGCTTATCAGGATAGCCAAAGCGTTTCAGGCTTACTTCCCAGCCATCACCATCATAAAAATTATCTGCAGCGATTTCTCCATTAATATATAAATTAGCTATTTCACCTTCATAGTCTAGCTTTAAAAATATGTCCTGAAGCTCAGGATTTTTCTCCTCTGGAAGTGATAGCTCAATATCATAGGTCTTCCAATCCTTCTTAGCATCAACTTCCTTAAAGTCACCTTTTATAGAAGGCTTCTCAAAGGATCTTCTATAAACCTGGAAGTCTCCTTCATTATGTGCGAAATCAAAGCCTTCTAAGCCACCCTTAAGCTCAGGATAAACCTTCACCTCAAGATCATCTCTACCTATAAATTCTATGCCATTATTCCTCTGAAGCACCGTTCCATTAGCTATAAATATATATTCTTTATCCAGCTTCAGCTTCCAGGAATTTTTAGCTTCCTCTCTAGTAAGAGTTATAAGCTTAATATCCTCCAGGTTCCCCTCTACTTTGTATTCTGGGGACTTATCGGTATAAAACACCATAGCTCTTCCTTCATTGCCAGCTATGTTTAGCTTGCATAAAGGAGTAGCAAGAGCTGTCTTAATCAAGGCCTTGTCTCCTACTGGCATGTTGAAGGGATAGAAGAAATACTCTCCGTTTCTTACAGAAAACTCAGGAAAGACAACCCTTTCATCCCCCAGCTTTATCTCAGGGATTACATCATAATGATCAGCCATTCTCCTTCTTCTCTGATAATTGTTAATAAAAAGATATCCTTTCTTTCCATCATGTCTAAAGGAATATCTTAAGTCCTCAAAGTTTGTTGGAAACAGCGGATTATCTTTAGGAATATCTGCTGGCATGGAGCATAGCTCTTCGCCAAAATCCTTTATAAAGGTGGTAAGGAGCTTTATTTCCTTGTAGGTATCAGAAACTTGCCCATATTCTCTTATTGAGGCTCTAAAATCATAGGAATACTTAGGCAGGTCATTTAGATAACCAGTTTTTCTCGATTCCTCAAGAGTAGTTAATTTACCCTTTGGATTAGTACCACCGTGGTACATATAATAGCCTAAGAGATTAACTCCACTACCCAGCTTAACTAGAGACATAGCACCTATGTCCTTACCGGTAGCTATTGGTCTTCTATGCCTGGTTATCTGAAGTCCTCCCCCTAGCTCTGCCGTTAGATAAGGGAACTTATCCAGGTCAAAGGTGATACCAGTACCAAAGCCATGGTCGCTTCCAATGTTATGGTCATTTCTTTCATGAGTGAAGATAAAATTGCCACTTGGCTCTATCTCCGTAACCCTTTGATCCCAAGGTGCATCTGGGTAGCCTCCCATTACCGGAAGCAGTCCCCCTGTAACGGCACCTCCCCAGCCAGTAGCTGTATATAAATGAACATCAAAGCCTACAGCCTTAGCTATTTCTGTAAGCCTTCTCATGTGAGCTTCTCCCTCTTCTCCAGAAAGTCCACCACAATGACCATATTCATTTTCTATCTGTACTCCCATTATAGGACCTCCATCCTTTAATAGAAGCCCTTCTACCTCTTCATAGATCTTACGGTAATACTTCTCTACCTCCTTAAAATATCTTTCATCATTAGTTCTTGGCTCAAAATCTTTTTTTAGAAGCCAGTCCGGCAGTCCACCGTTTCTTACCTCTCCATGACACCAGGGTCCTATTCTCAGCATCATATATAGGTCAGCAGCCTTTAACTTTTCTACGAAGGCCCTTAAATCCTTGTTATTTTCAAAGTCATATTCACCTTCAATTTCTTCATGATGAATCCATATAACATAGGCTGATACTATATCCACTCCGCCGGCTTTTATTTTGTAGAGAGAGGTTTCCCACTCTTCCTTTGGAAATCTAGAATAATGCATCTCACCCATTATAGGGAAATATGGTCTGTTATCTCTTGTAATATATTTATTGTTATAAGCAAAGCTTGTCAAAACAATCTCCTCCTTTGTAATTATTCCTTAACAGCAGCCCCACCCATTGAGTTAATGAGATTTTTCTGGGTGATTATAAAGAATATAATGAAAGGTATTGCTACAAGGAGTGCCCCGGCAGCAAAATTGGTAAATTCATTTTTCTTATCGGTGACAAAGCTAAATAAGCCTAAAGCCAGGGTTTGATTTTCTGGGGACCTAAGAACCATCTTAGGGAAAATGAAATCAAGCCATGGTCCTGTAAAGCTTGTAACTGCAAGGAAGGTGATTATTGGTTTTGCTATTGGCAGAATAATCGTCCAGAAAACCTTAAAGTTGCTGGCACCATCTATTCTAGCTGCCTCATCAATGTTCTTTGATATTGTATCCATATAGCTTTTAACCAGCCAGATATTATAAGGTATATTTCCTGCTAGATATACAAGCACCAAGCCCCAAAGGGTATCTAGTGCACCAATTCTATATAAAATAACATATATAGCTATCATACCTACAAAGGATGGGAATATCTGAAGCACCAGCATAGAAAGCATCAGGCTCTTTCTAAAGGTAAACCTAAACCTTGAAAATACATAAGCTCCGAGAGAAGCAGTAATTATTGTTCCAATAGAAGTAGCTGTTGCAATTAAAAATGTATTTCTAAACCACTTAGGATAATTAGTATTCTGAAAAAGATGTTTAAAGTGTTCTAAAGTAAAGCCTCCACCAAAGGGTAAAATTTCTACAGAGGCTATGGAGCTCCCTGGGGTAAATGCTGCACTAACCACATATACGATGGGGTATAGAACAAACAGAGAGGTCAGGGTCAAGAATATAATCAAAAACACTTTATTTAATTTATTTCCTATGGAGTTTCCCATTATAGCTCACCCTCCTTATATGATTTAGTCCTTCTAAAATTAAATATGGCAAATGGAACAAGGACTATAAAGATTACTACGGCAATAGCTGAAGCATAGTTATACTTGAGGAGAGTTATAGTAAGCTTATACATCCAGGTAACTAATATATCTGTACCGCCAGCACTGGTTATAGTACTGTCACTAACTACTGGACTTCCTCCCGTTAAGAAGAAAATAGCTCCAAAGTTATTTATATTATGGGTAAAGGACATTATGATAAGCGGAGTTGTTTGATAAAGCACCAGAGGAAGGGTTATGGCTTTAAAGAGCTGAAATTTGCTAGCTCCATCAATCCTTGCCGCTTCATACATATCCTCTGATATAGCAGTCATTGTACCTGTAATAAGCAGCATAAAATAAGGAAAGCCCGCCCAAAGATTAATTAAAACCACCATAAACTTAGCCAATATATCGTTGCTGAGCCAGGGAATTACGTTATCAATAACTCCTAGCGCCATTAAGGTCCTATTCACCGTTCCAAAGGTTCCATTGAGAAGATTATTCCATACAAGCATACTTAAAGCAGCTGGAACTGCATATGGAAGGATGAAGATGGATCTGAATACGGGAGCTATTTTTAGCTTGCTATCTTTTAGAATAACAGCCATGAGCATACCACCAAAATAACAGGTTGTGGTTGCAAGGAAGGCCCAAAGAAGCGTCCAAATAGCCACTCTACCAAAGGCTCCGGTCCAGGTGGCACTTCCGCCAAACATCGCTTTAAAATTAGCAAAGCCCACCCAATCAACGGTATTGTTTGGAGGTATATGTTCTGGAGCAGAATAATTAGTAAAGGCCACTGCAATGGAAAAAACTATTGGTACCACAACAAAAAATAATACTAAGAGTACTGTAGGTGTTAATCCTAAGATAGTAAAGGCCTTATCCTGAACGTTAAGGAGGGACTCTTTGATACCTTTAATGCGTCCTTCTTCTCTGCAAAAATCCTTATATTCACTTAAAGCACCTTTAACGGAGATTGCATAAATAGCTATGAAAATAAATATCACTGCTATAAGGATAATTCCATCAATAAGCATAAACACTGAATTATCTCTCAGCTTAACAGGAAGATCAGTTTTTAAAGTACCTAAGGTAACCATATCTGTAAGCTTTGTTATCATCCAGGGTATCAAAAGGATAAATATAACCTCTAAAAGAGCAAATATAGCACCCTTTATATATTGCTTGAAATATAATATATGACTTAAGCCCATAAAAAGTAGTGAAGTAATAAGTACCTTTTTTCTTGAGCTTCCATCGATATTAATACTGCCTTTGACTTCTTTATTGTTATTTGTACCGCTGGCTGGTATCCCTTTCATAATATCACCACTCTTATTCAATGATTTTTTAAAGTTAATACTGTAAAGTAAAGGTTATAAGAAAAGGAATGTATTATACATCCCTTTTCTGAAGTTATTCTAGTGTTTTTATTCTGCTTTTAGAGCCTTATCTACATTGTCAAGCTCTGTCTTTATGTCAGCACCACCCCAGATGTTAGCACTTGCAGCATTCATAGCATCCCAGTACTTGCCCATTTCAGGGATGGAAGGCATTGGGAAAGCATGCTCAAGCTGCTGTGAGAACCCTGCTATATATGGGCTATCAACCTTTACATCTATTGAAGGAATTGCTCCAGTTATATCAAATCTTAGCTTCTGCATTTCTTCTGATATCAAGAATTCTGCAAATAAAGCTGCTTCCTTAGGATAATCTGTATATGCTGATACAAACATTCCTCTAGCACCAGAGAAGGAAGCTGCAGGTGTATCATTACCAGGAAGGCTTGGGAGAGTTGTTACTCCAAAGTCAATACCAGCATCCTGGAATTTTTTTATGTTCCAAGGACCAGAGATGTATAAAGCAGCTTTTCCGCTAGCAAAGGCAGCATCTGTAATTTCTGTACCTAGGTCAGCAGCAGGTGCCTTTATTACCTTGCTTAAGTCCTGGAATACCTTCATACCTTCTATTGAAGCTTCGGAATTTATATTAGTATTTTCTGTATCAGTTCCACTATCTCCAAAGAGACGATTGTTTTCACTGGTAGTAAATATGATAGTATAATAACCGTTACCAACGTCCATAAGGAAGCCGTATTGGTCACCCTTAGTGTTTTCAGCAGCAAAAGTTTTAAGATCATCGAAGGTCTTAGGAACATTAGCTTCATCGATTAAAGCCTTATTATAGAATAATGCATAGGTTTCTGCTGATACAGGATAACCATACATTTTCCCTTCGTAGGTTAATGCTTTTACTGTGGACTCTAGCACAGCAGACTTTACAGCATCAGCATTTTCAGTAGGAAGAACATGTCCACCTGAAACAAGCTCACCTAATTTGTCATGAGGAGCTACAAATATATCAGCACCAACACCAGCAGGACCATCTAATGCTATCTGTCCTGTAGTATCCCCAAGCTCAACGTTTACAAATTCAATTTTTATATTAGGATTTTTTTCTGTAAACTTCTCACCAGCTTGTTTAATGAATTCATCAGGACCATCTGCTGATTCCCAAACAGTCAGTGTTATTTCCTCAGAAGAAGCACCACCCTTATCATCAGTGCCAGACTTATCATCGCTGCCATTACCACAACCAACAGCAATAACCCCTAGAGAAACAGCCATTAATAAAGCTAATAACTTTTTAACCATAATATTTTCCTCCTTAATATTTAAACAGTGTGCTTTAAGCCACCATTTTTATTTAGTTGATTGTTTTAAAACAACTTCATAGTTAAGTAGAATCTTGTTTCCTGAAATGCCCCCATGAATTTCTTCAATAAGAGCCTTGCAGGCCGTAGTGCCCAGCTCCTTAACATTAAAATTTAAGGCTGTTATAGGTGGACTGTATTTTTCTAAATAGGAGCTATTATAAAAGGAAGCTACCTTAATATCCTCTGGAATTCTATAGCCCTCATTGGATAATACTGCTAGTACAGAAGTACATAAAAAATCATCCATACAAATAATACAATCAGCCTTATTTTCCATAAGTTTCTTCACTGCATGGTCTATAAGAAGCTGAGAATTTACATTAGTAAATATCATTTCTGAATCCATGTCTATGGAGTTTTGTTCTAAGCCTTCCAAAAAGCCCTGATATCTTCTTCCTGTTACTATGTGCTCCGTGTCCCCTCCAATAAGGCCAAAGTTTTTGATTCCCTTCATTGCCAATATAGAGATTAGTTCTCTACAAGCCTCCTGGTGGTCATTATCTATTTCTGTAATATTTTTTTCCTTGGTACTTCCTATAACTACAAAGGGTATATTCTTACCTTTTAAAAATTCTGCAGGAAGATCATGTACTAGAGACCTAGTAAGTATTATCCCATCCACCTTGCTCCTGTCAATGATACGAACTAAAGAAGAAATATCATTCCCTTGAGAGGTGATTACGATTACATCATAATCCAAGGTAGCTGCGCTTTCACAAATACCTAGAAGTACTCCCTGAAAGAATGGAAGCTCTACTAAATTTTGCTCTGCAGGAAGAACTACACCTATAGTAAAATTCTTAGGCTGCGCAAACTTATTCGCAAAATTACTTAAAGTGAAATTATGGTCTTCAATATAATCATAAACCCTTTTCCTTGTAGCTTCACTGATACGACCTTTTCCTGAAAGAGCTCTGGAAACTGTGCTTTGTGAAACATTTAAGGCCTTAGCTATATCTGAGATGGTTACCTTATTAGAAAAAACCATAAAAATCCGCTCCTATAATCGTGCAAACGATTGCTCATATAATAATTCTATCAGTATTTATTTTCTAAATCAACCATATATTTCATATAATTATATATATTTTTTATATAAAGTTATATATATATTATGTATATTTGGAAGATATTATAATATTACCATCTAGTGTAAATGTTGTCAATTAATTCTTTGCTCATTATCTGAGCAATATATTGCGCATTTTTATTCAACTCTTCTATATAATAGCTATGGCTCTTATAATTAAACAAAATCATCCAACAATTAAAATTTAAGCTTCATGAAAAAAAAAGAGAAGACTAGTAGCGGACAAGTGCTACTGGGCTTCTCTTTTTACCCTCATTATTAACCCTTTGTTCTTCTAGCAAAATCAACGAATTTAAATTTATCCGGTCTGTGCCTGGACTCTGTATACTGAAAAAGTCTGGTATCATCTAGATAAGTAAAGCTCTTAACCACCACTATCATATCATAGCCTTCACAATCTAAGAGTTTTTTATCCTCTAGGGTAGCAGTCTCTACGGTAATTTCCTTATGTGCAAAGGCAATTTTAAGACCCAGGACCTCTTCTATATACTCATATATAGAATCCAAGCAGATAGCTTCTGTCAATTCAGAAATAATATCTCCATTGAAATAATCCTTGTCCAGTATAACCTTCTTTCCTCCAAACTCTCTAATTCTAATAACCCTCCACAGGGGAGCCTCTTCTCTCAGGGCCAGCTTTTCTCTTATGACACTATCCCCTTCCAGCTGGGAAAGATCATAGAGAATTGTGTTAATCGGCATGTTTAAGTTTTTAGCTAGCTCCTTAAAGCTTGTAATACCAGAGACAGGAAGATCCAGCTTATTAATATCTAAGATCAACGAGCCTTTTCCTTTGATCTTATGAATTATTCCCTCTTCCTCTAAAAGCTTTAGAGCTTTTCTAATGGTATCACGGGAAACCTCGTACTCATCCATGAGCTCTTTTTCTGAAGGAAGCTTATCATTTCTCTTATAAGCCCCTTCTTCAATTTTAGTTAATATATCATTGTATATAAATATATATTTACTGTCCATCAATCATCACCGATATAATTCTAACACCGCTGCTAAATATTTACAAGATAAAAAGCAACAGCTTCAAAGGGTCTTAAAACCATAGCTTCTTTAAGCTCAGGATCCTCAGGATAGTTGAAAATAATAGGAGCTTTAACATTAAAACCTTCATAAAAGCTCTTGTCCAAAACTACGGATGCTTCCTGTCCATAGAAATTATTCAGTACTATAAGCCTTTCCTCTTTATAGTCCCTTATATATCCAAAGACCTTTGTATTATCTTCCAATATTGGTGTATAGCTACCTTCAGCTATGATAGCCTTATCCTTTCTCAGGCTTATGAGCTTCTTGTAATAATAAAAGATTGAAGCCTTGTCTTCAAGTGCCTTAGCTACATTTACTTCATTATAATTTGAAGAGACAGCTATCCATGGCTCGCCATTGGTAAAGCCACCATTTTTATCACTACTCCACTGCATTGGAGTTCTACCATTGTCTCTAGATTTTGCCTTAAGCACTTCTATTACTTCTTTTTCATCTCTTCCTTCTTCCATGAGAATATTATAGTAATTTTTGCTCTCCACATCCTTATACTTGTCTATGGTATTATAATGTGGATTTGTCATTCCTATTTCCTCTCCCTGGTATATAAATGGGGTCCCTCTCATTAGGTGAAGAGCTGTGGCCAGCATTGTAGCTGATTCAAAGGGGTAGTTCACTGGATCTCCAAATCTCGAATTAGCCCTGGGCTGATCATGATTGTTCCAGAAAAGAGCGCTCCACCCTCCCCCATTCTCCATGCCCACCTGCCAGCTGTTAAAGATAGACTTGAGCTTCATAAAATCAAAAGCCATCAGGGTCCATTTATCTCCATCTTCATAATCTACCTTTAGGTGATGGAAATTAAACACCATATCCAGCTCCTGATTGTCCTGTCTGGTATATTTAACACAATTACTCAAGGAGGTGGAGCTCATCTCTCCTATGGTGATTATCCCTTCTCTTTTCCCATAGGTTTTTTGATTCATTTCCTTTAAGAATTCATGAACGTGAGGACCATCGGTATAGAAGCTCCTGCCATCTCCCTCCAGGTCATTCTCAAGCTTCTCTGGCTTAGAAATCAAATTGACCACATCAAACCTAAAGCCCTTGACACCTTTACTCATCCAGAACTCTAAAACCTCATAAAGCTCCTTCCTCACCTCTTCATTCTCCCAATTTAAATCTGCCTGTGTTTTATCAAAGAGATGAAGATAATATTCCTGAAGCTTTGGGACATACTCCCAGGCATTGCCACCAAATTTTGATTCCCAGTTAGTGGGAGGATTATTCTCAGAACCCTTTTGAAAAAAATAATAAGCCTTATATCTCTCTTCACCAGATAGTGCCTTTTTAAACCAAATATGCTCCGTAGAGGTATGATTAAAAACCATATCCAGTATTACACCGATACCTCTTTTATCGCTTTCTTCAATAAGGAGCTGAAAGTCCTCCATGGTACCAAACTTTGGATCTATACTTTTATAATCTGCCACGTCATAACCGTTGTCCCTTTGAGGTGAAATATAAAAAGGAGTTATCCAGATGTAATCAACACCTAGAAGGCTTAGATAATCAAGCTTTTTAGTTATTCCTCTTAAATCACCTATCCCATCTCCGTCAGTATCATAAAAGGATTTAGGATATATTTGATATATTGTACTATGCTTAAAATTCTTCATAAAAGTCTTCTCCTCTGTAATAGTTACCTGTAATAATTATCGATAATACTTAAAGGAAGGATTACTCCTTCCTTTTAAATATTTAAGCCTTAGCCTTTGCCTTCCCTCTTTCTTCCCAGAGCTCATACTGCTTAACACCAATCTTCTTCTTAGCAAAAAGCAATGTAAGAATGAAGGGTACTACAATAGCAACTAACATAGCAATGACAAATGGAAGCATGTATTTAGTCTGTATAGATAAGAAGCCTGGTATTCCCCCTACTCCTATGGAATTAGCCATTACTCCTGAGCCTACGGATATAACCGCTGCTATTGAAGATCCAATCATTGCAGCTAAGAAGGGGAAGATATATTTTAGATTTATACCAAACATCGCAGGCTCAGTAACTCCTAGATAGCAGGAAATAGCTGCCGGTATAGAAACCTGCTTTTCAGCTTCATTTTTTCTATTAAGATATATAATAGCTAACACTGCTGAACCTTGGGCAATGTTAGATAATGCAATCATTGGCCAGAGGTTTGTACCATCGAACTGTCCAATAAGCTGTAAATCAATAGCATTAGTCATGTGATGGAGCCCGGTAATAACCAGGGGTGAGTAAAGGAAGCCGAATACCGCAGCAAACAGCCATCTTAAATTAGAGGTAAGTCCAGAATATACAATATTAGATATTAAATCCCCAAGCTTCCAGCCTATAGGGCCAAGAACTGTATGTGCTATGAGTACTGTAGGTACCAATGCAAGGAATGGTACTACTATCATGGATATATAGGAGGCTACTCTTTCTCTTAAAAATATTTCAAGATAAGCTAAAACAAAGCCTGCTAGTACTGCTGGTATAACCTGCGCCTGATATCCTATCATTTCCACCTGTGCAAAACCAAAATCCCATACAGGTATAGACTCAGCACCAGCAACTCCATAAGCATTTAACAGCTGTGGAGACACAAGAGTTATACCTAAAATAATACCAAGAATTTGAGTTGTGCCCATCTTCTTAGATATGGACCAGGTAATTCCTACAGGAAGGAAGTGGAATATAGCTTCTCCTATGAGCCATAAGAAGCCATGAGCTCCAGCCCAGAACTGGGAAACCTCTACCAGGCTCTTAGTACCACCCTCCATGAGCTTTATATCACCGATTATATTTCTGAAGCCTAATATTAAACCACCTACAACGATTGCAGGAATCAGTGGTGTAAATATTTCAGCTAAGTGAGCTATCATCCTCTGCATCGGATTCATGTTCTTTCTTGCAGCTACCTTTGCGGTGTCCTTTGTCACTCCTTCTACTCCGGAAACCTCGATAAACTCATTATAAAACATGGGCACTTCATTACCAATTATAACCTGAAACTGTCCTGCTTGAGTGAAGGTACCCTTCACCGTTGACAGAGCTTGTATATCTTTCACCCTAGCCTTAGATGGATCATTGAGAACAAACCTCATTCTAGTAGCACAGTGAGAAACTGCAGAAATATTTTCTTTTCCTCCAACATACTCCAGTAGTAAAGTAGCATCATTTAAATATTTACCCATAATACCCTCCTTTATTCTTGTAATCTTTTTCATTGATAAACCGAATAACTCTTGATAAACATTACTATAATTTCCTGTTATCTCAATATTAACCTGTACGTACAGGTATGTCAATATAATTATTTGAATATTTGTAATTTATTTCTTGAACCTCAAAAAACTTAAGGATTTATTTTAACAGATTAAAAATATAGTTAAAGAAGCCTAAACCTACGGTAAACTTTCCCTTTTTCCTCTTTACTGAAAAATAAAATAAGTTAAAATGAGTAATACAACAAGGATGATAGACATTCTCAATATCCTTGAAACATTAAATTTTAAAGGAGGCTTTTCAATGTATTTTTATAAAGAAGATCTAATAAACGAAATAGTTAAGGACAAACCGGATCCAGAGGCTGCTAGGTTTATTCAGGAAGCTTTAGGTGGCCAGTTTGGAGAAATGCGTACCATGATGCAATATTCCTTCCAATCAGCGAACTTCAGAGGAAAAGCAAAACCCTATAGAGATTTAATTAGAAATGTATTCTTAGAAGAAATTGCCCATGTAGAGCTTGTTCAGTCTACTATAAACCAATTATTAGATGGTTCAGGTTATCCAGAGCCAGGTAATTCCGGCCCTAACGGCGCTCCACTTAGTGAAGCAGTAAAGGGACATAACGTGAATCCCCATCACTACATAGTCGGTGCTCAAGGCTCCCTGCCAGTAGATGCTGCAGGAAATCCCTGGAACGGTAGCTGGGTATATGACCATGGAAACTTAATTGCGAATCTTATAAATAACGTAAGCTTAGAATCAACAGGTGTACTTCAAAAGTCAAGAATCTATGAAATGAGCAGCAATAAAACTCTTCGTGAAACCATTGCTTTCTTAATGGTTAGAGATAATGCACATCAAAATTGCTTTGCTAAAGCTCTTGAAACCTTAGGTGTTGATTGGGGTAAAATCTTCCCAATGCCTAATTATGATTTACAGAAATATCCTGAGTGCAGAAAATACATTGACAAGGGCTTTAATAATGTTCAATTTAATTTTGCTCTTGATACAAACCTCATGAGCGAGATATTACAGGGAGAATCTCCTAGCCGAGAAGGTGGAGAAATGGCTGCTGTTCCTCCATATGATGGCTTCCCAGTTCCAGAGATGCCAGAAAGACCTGAAGAGCATGCTCCAGGCCTTGACGCCTTAGATAAAACTATATTCGGTAAATAGATTGTCATAATTCAACAATATAAAAAGAGCTTGTACATAAGGGTCAGAGAACCTTGTGGACAAGCTCTTCTCTATAACAAGTTGTTCTATTCTATAGAATGTAACTCTATTCTATAAAATGTAGTTCTATTCTTTAAACAACTTGTGATGTCAAATAAGATTAATCTATTAATAATCAAACAACAATATTAACATTCCTTAAAGTTCTGGTTAATATTTCCTAGTTTCCCTTTACCTATAGTAAAAAACAGATAAAATTATCATAAAGAATAAAAAAGAAGAGGTGTTAAGATGGATAACAGTAAATTAGATGCATCAAAAAGAGAAAAAAACTTAAAGCTAAATTCAATAAGAAAAGATGGAGAAGTTCCAGGAATAATATATGGAGCATCATTAGATAAACCTATATCAATCAAGGCACCAGAGATAGAACTGGCAAGATTTTTAAGTCAAAATAGTAAAAGCTCTCTGGTAACTGTGAAGCTTCCAGACAAGAAAATTACCTGTTTAGTTAAAGAGGTACAGAAGGATAATTTAACAGATACTTTAATACATGTTGATTTTCAAGCGGTGAGCGCTAAAGATAGAATTAAGATGAACATACCAATAAACTTCGAAGGAAGAGAATCAATAGAGTACAACAATTTAATACTTGAGCCAATTATTACTGAGATTGAAATAGAAGCTTCTGCTGATAATCTCCCATCAGAGCTTACAGTAGATGTTTCTTCCTTAGGCTTCGAAGATAAAATCTTCGCTAAGGATATCACCCTTCCAGAAAGAGTTTCCTTGTTAACTGAGGAAGATGCATTAGTTGCAGTAGTAACTGCTCCTGCTATCAGTGCTGCAGATGAAGATGCTGAAGGTGGCGAAGGTGGCGACCTTGCTCCAGGACAAGAAGCTGAATCAGAAACCCAAAATTATAACAACGATTCAGAGCATACCTCCGAGCCAGCTGAAGGAAAATAATTTAGTATAATAGAAAGCCCTTAAAGGTGATAACCAATTAACTGGTTATCATCCTTTAGGGCCTTTGTTATATATTCATAAGAGTAAGCACTGCTAGAAAGTGAAAAGCAC